>CAXTCN010000020.1:0-60716 GCA_964242575.1 uncultured Acetobacteraceae bacterium
GGATGCGACCGAGCGGGTGGCGGCGCAGATGGCGCTGGCCGACGTGCCGCTCCGCACGTTCCTGGACCAGGCGGTCGTGCCATACGAGGCCGATGAGGTCACCCAGCTTATCCAGGACACGCACGACGCGGCGGCGTTCGCACCCATCGCGCACCTCACGGTCGGCGGCCTGCGCGACTGGCTGTTGACCGAGGACATGCCGATCAAGGCGGTGTCGCGCGGGCTGACGCCGGAGATGGCGGCGGCGGCGTCCAAGCTGATGCGGCTGCAGGACTTGGTGCTGGTGGCGTCGCGCATCGAGGTGGTCACCCGGTTCCGCAACACCATCGGCCTGCGCGGGCGCCTGTCCACCCGGTTGCAGCCGAACCACCCGACCGACGACCCCCGCGGCATCCTCGCCAGCGTGCTGGACGGGCTGCTGCTCGGCGCCGGGGACGCGGTGATCGGCGTGAACCCGGCCACCGATAGCCTGGCGAGCTACGCCGAACTGGCCCACCTGCTGGACGAGATGCGGCAGCGCTTGGACATGCCGGGCCAAACCTGCATCTTGGCGCACGTCACGACGGCGTTGCAGGCGATGGAGGCCAAAGCGCCGGTGGACCTGGTGTTCCAGTCCATCGCCGGGTCCGAGGCGGCCAACCAGGCGTTCGGCATCGACCTCGCGCTGCTGCGCGAGGCCCACGCGGCGGCGCTGTCGCAGGCGCGCGGCACGATGGGCGCCAACGTCATGTACTTCGAAACCGGCCAGGGCAGCGCATTGTCGTCAGGCGGCCATCACGGCGTCGACCAGCAGACCATGGAGGCGCGGGCCTATGCCGTGGCGCGCGAGTTTTCGCCGTTGCTGGTCAACACGGTGGTCGGCTTCATCGGCCCGGAGTACCTGTTCGACGGCAAGCAGATCATCCGCGCCGGGCTTGAGGATCACTTCTGCGGCAAGCTGCTGGGCCTGCCGATGGGCTGCGACGTTTGCTACACCAACCACGCGGAGGCCGACCAGGATGACATGGACGCGCTGCTGACCCTATTGACGGTCGCGGGCTGCACCTTCGTCATGGGCGTGCCCGGCGCAGACGACGTGATGCTGCAGTATCAAAGCACCTCGTTCCACGACGCGCTGTACGCCCGGCAGGCGGTCGGCCGCCGCGCCGCGCCGGAGTGGGAGGCATGGCTGGAGCGCCTGCGCCACAGCGGCCCTGCCCTCGCGTTCCGGCCGTTGCTGGAGCGGCTGTGACCGGCGCCCCCATCGGCTCGGCGTTGAATTGGCCGGCGCTGCGCGGCCACACGCCGGCGCGGATCGGCCTGGGGCAAGTCGGCGTGTCGCTGCCGACCACGCGGCACCTTGAGTTCCAGCTCGCGCACGCCCGGGCGCGGGACGCGGTCCACGCCGCCCTCGATGGCGACGGCATCGCGGCCACGCTGACCGGTGCGGGCCACAAAGTGCTGCGGCTCCGCTCCATGGCGCCGGACCGCCCGGCCTATCTGCGGCGCCCGGACCTCGGCCGCCGCCTTGATGCGGAAGCGGCGTTGCGGGCCGACCCGTGCGACCTCGCCTTCGTGATCGCCGACGGCCTCTCCGCCAGTGCTGTGAACACGCAGGCGGCCGCGGTGGTGCAGGCGGTGTTGGCGGCGCTCCCGCATCCGGGGCGTGTCGGGCCGGTGTGCCTGGTTGAGCAAGGCCGGGTCGCGGTCGGGGATGAGATCGGCGCGCTGCTCGGCGCGGCCCTGGTGGTCGTGCTGATCGGCGAGCGGCCGGGGCTGAGCGCCGCCGACTCGATGGGCGCTTACGTCACCTATGGCCCGGCCATCGGCATCTCGGACGCGAAACGCAACTGCGTCTCCAACATCCGGCCGGGCGGCCTGGGCCTGGCGGAAGCCGGCGGGACCATCGCCAATATTATTACGGCGGCGCGTCGCTACCGCCTGACAGGCGTGGAGCTTGGACGCCGCACCAACGCGCTGCCGGCATGACGCCCGACGAGTTCCGCGCGCACGGGCACCGCCTGATCGACCTCATTGCCGAGTACCGTGCCACGCTCGCCAGCCGCCCGGTCATGGCGCCGTCCGATCCGGGCGCGGTGCGCGCGCTGTTGCCGGCCGAGCCACCCCCAAGCGCAGAGCCGTTTGAGCAAGTCATCCAGGACCTCGAAACCCTCATTATCCCCGGCCTGTCGCACTGGCAGCACCCGCGCTTCTTTGGTTATTTTCCCGCCAACGCGCCGCTGGCCGGCGTGCTCGGCGACCTGGCGAGCACCGGCCTCGGCGTGCTCGGCCTGTCCTGGCAGTCGAGCCCGGCGCTGACTGAGCTTGAGGAGGTCGTGACCGATTGGATGCGCCAGATGGTCGGCCTGTCTGGCACCTGGAGCGGCGTCATCCAGGACACCGCCTCCACCAGCACCCTTGTGGCGCTGATTTGCGCCCGCGAACGTGTCACAAACTATGCGCTGGCACGCGGCGGCTTGCAGGCGCAACCGGCGCCGCTCACGGTTTACGTGTCCGGCCAAAGCCACAGTTCGGTTGACAAGGCCGCCCTGCTGGCGGGCTTTGGGCGGGACACCGTGCGGCTGGTGCCGTGCGACGACGCCTATGCGATGCGCGCGGACGCGCTGGACGCGATGATCGCCGCAGACCGCGCGGCCGGGCTGGTTCCGACCGCGGTCGTGGCCACGACCGGCACCACCGCGACCACCGCCATCGACCCGGTTGCCGAGATCGCCAGCGTCGCGGCGCGCCACTGCGTGTGGCTGCACCTCGATGCGGCGATGGCCGGGAGCGCCATGATCCTGCCGGAGCTGCGGCACCTGTGGCACGGCGTCGAGGGCGCGGACAGCGTCGTACTCAACGCGCATAAGTGGCTGGGCGCGCCGTTCGACTGCTCGTTGTATTACGTGCGGGACCCCGAGCACCTGGTGCGGGTGATGTCGACCAACCCGAGCTTCTTGCAGAGCGGGGTGGACGACCGGGTGCGCAACCTGCGCGACTGGGGCATCCCGCTCGGCCGGCGGTTCCGCGCCCTGAAGCTGTGGTTCCTGATCCGCGAGCAAGGGGTGGACGGGCTGGCCGCCCGGCTGCGCCGTGACCTCGCCAACGCGGCCTGGCTCGCGGCCGAGGTCGCGGCGACGCCCGGCTGGCAGGTGGTGGCGCCGGTGCCGTTGCAGACGGTGTGCGTGCGCCATGCGCCGCCGGGGTTGGATGCCGAGGCGCTCGATAGGCATACGCGCGCCTGGGCAGAGCGGGTCAACAGTTCCGGCGTCGCCTACCTCACCCCGGCGACCATCGACGGGCGCTGGATGGTGCGGGTCTCAATCGGCGCGGAACCGACCGAGCGCGCGGATGTCGCGGCCGTTTGGGCGGACATGCGTGCGGCGGCGGAGGCGTAACGGCTACGCCGGAGCCAGCAAGGAGTGCGCCGCGCCGGCCAGCGACGGCGGCATCCCCTGTTCCACTTCGGCGCGTCCCACGCCGCGGGTGATGAACACGATGCGCGACCGCCGCTCCGTGTCCGGCCAGCCAGACAGCAGGACGGGTGGGTGGAACACGTGATGCACCCCGTGGATGGCGACCGGCGCGGCCTCGCCAATCAGGTCTAGCACGCCCTTCACCCGCAACAGCCCCTCCCCGCGCTGGCGTCTTAACCCGGCCAGCCAGCCTTGCACCGCGTCCCAGTCAAGCGGCTGGTCGAACGTGAGGCAGAATGCGGCAATCTCGGCGTCATGCGCGTGCGCGTGGCCGTGCGGTTTTGCACCGTACGCCTCCTCGCGCAGCCAGCGCCGCACGTCTGGGCTTCGGTCCGGATCGAACAGCCCGGCGCCGAACAACAAGTCCGGCGCGACGTCCCCATGCGCCGATAGGTGAACGGGCGCGCCTGGGTTGAGCCGCCCAAGGCGCTGCCGCAGCGCATCGGCGGCAATGGTGTCGGCAATATCCACCTTGGTGAGCAGCAGCCGGTCCGCCATGGCGGCCTGCTTCACCGCCTCCGGATGCTCGTTCAGTTGGCGCTCCCCGTGCACGGCGTCGACCGTGGCGACCACTGCATCGAGCCGCAGGTAGTGGCTGACCAGCGGGTTGTTCAGCAACAGTTGCGCGATGGGCGCCGGGTCGGCCAGCCCGGTGCTCTCGACCAGGATGCGGCGGAACGACGGCACCTCGCCTTTGTCGCGGCGCACCAGCAGCCCGCGCAGGGTGTCTTCCAGGTCGTTGCGCATGGTGCAGCAGACGCAGCCGCTGGCCAGCACCGCCACCTCACCGTCCAACGCTTCCACCAGCAGGTGGTCGAGCCCGACCTCGCCGAACTCGTTCACCACCACGGCGCTGTCGGCCATGCCGGGATGGCGCAGCAGGCGGTTCAGCAAGGTGGTCTTGCCGCTGCCGAGGAAGCCGGTGATCAGCGACACCGGCAGCCGGTCCGCCGATTTATCCTTGTCGAACAGGCTCATGGCCGCATCCCCGCCGTTTATCTCTGGACAGCGAGACTACCCCTACGTTTAGGTTGCGTCGACTAGCGTCACAATCTGTTAGGGAGAGCGCAATGAGCACGGGAACCGAGCGGGACGAAACCGGGCCGGGCCACGAGGCGAACGAGGTGGCGTCGGACCGCCGCGGCTTTTTCAAGGCGGCCGCCCTGGGCGCGGTCGCGGGCGCGGCGCATGGCAAGTTCGGCTCCGCACCGATCAGCACCGCGCAGGCGCAGGGCGTAGCCGCGCCGGCCGCCCCGCGCATGAGCGAGCGGCCGTGGTGGCCGTCCCGCTGGGGCGCCGGCGACGAGGCAGGCGCATCGAACCACATCACCCCAGCCAAGGTGCTGGAGACGATGCGCGGCATCCAGGATGGCAAGGTATACAAGCTCGGGCACGACTACGAGACCGGGATGCCGCTGTTCGGCGCTCGCGTTTTCACGGTCCGCGTCCCGGGCGCGCCCACTGGCGGGCCATTTGGCGACAACCGCATGATCTACAACGACGAGTTCGTCGTCGCCGAGCTCGGCCAGACCGGCACGCAGTTCGACGGCCTCGGCCATATCGGCATCCAGATGGGCCGCAACGGCGACCGCAATGAGATGCGGTTCTACAACGGCTTCACCTCGACCGAGGTGAACGACGCCTATGGCCTGAAGAGGCTCGGCATCGAGAAACTGAAGCCCATCCTGACCCGCGGCCACCTGATTGACGTGATGGGCCTGCGCGGCCGCATGTGGGACGCGGGCGAGGAGATCTCGGTCGCCGACATCCGCGCGGCGCTCCAACGCCAGAACATGCGCGAGGAGGACATCAAGCCCGGCGACGGCATTTTTTTCCACACGGGCTGGAGTAGCCTGTGGATGCGCAACAACGACCGATACAACTCCGGCGAGCCCGGCATCGGCCTTGAGGTCGCACGCTGGGTGGTGGAGAAAGACCTGTGCCTGACCGGCGCAGACACCTGGGCGGTCGAAGTGGTTCCCAACCCAGACAAGGCACTCGCCTTCATCGTGCACGCCGAGTTGCAGGCCAAGCACGGCATCCTGAACCACGAGAACCTGGTGTTCGACGAGCTGATTGCCGACCGCAAGTACCAGTTCGCCTATATTTTCGCGCCGATGCCGATCAAGGGCGCTACCGGCTCCGCCGGCTCGCCCATCGCGGTGACCTGAGCCACGCCGTGCCCTGGCGCCGCCGGGGCGCGGTCCTGCTAAGCGACGGCAATGTCCCGTTCACGCCCGATGGGAAGACAGGCGGCCAGGTACACGGTGGCGCTGAGCAGGCTGATCCAGAAGCTCACCGGCCAGTCGGTCTCGTACGCCAGCGCCAGGCCGGTCCAGGTTTCGGCCAACGCGAGCGCCACCGCGAGGCTAATCCCGGGCAGGATGCGCCCGGTCCAGCGTTGGGCCGTGGCCGCTGGCCCGACCATCAGGGCGAACACCAGCAGCACGCCAACAATCTGCGCGCACTCGGCGACCGCCAGCCCCACCACGGCCAGGAACAGCACCGAAACCAACCGCATCGGCACGCCGCGCGCTTCTGCCAGCTCCGGCTGCAAGCTGGCGAACAGCAGCGGCCGGGACAGCACGGCGAGCACGCCGAGGCTGACAATGCCCAGGCCAAGCAGCGCCCATATCGTCGAGGCCTCCACGCCGAGGATGCTGCCGAACAGCAGGGCGGTGGCCTGCGTCGCATGGGTCGTGAAGAAGTTCAGGAACAACACGCCGAACCCGAGCGCCAGCGACAGCACGATCCCAATAGCCACGTCCCGCTCGCCGATCCGCTCGCCCAGGAAGCCCATGCCGATCCCGCCGGCGACCGTCAGCAGCACGAGGCCCCACAGCGGCGGCAGGCCGACCAGCACAGCGCCGGTCGCGCCGGTGAAGCCGATGTGCGCGAGCGCATGCCCGGCGAACGCCTGGCCGCGCAGCACGAGAAAGTAGCCCACCGCGCCCGCGACCACGGCCACGATGGTGCCGGCCGCAAAGGCGTTGGCCATGAAGTCATACGCGAACACAGGACGCGGCCTCCTGGGTCCGGACTGCGTCGTGGCCGGCTCCACGGCCGCCGTGCACCACGAAGATGCGCCCGTTGGCGCGCACGACCTCGATCTCGGCGCCGTACAGCCGTGACAGGACCGGCCCGGTGACAACCTCGTCCACCAACCCGATCGAGGCAAAGCCGCGCCCGAGATACAGGACCCGGTCCATCGCCCCCAGCAGCGGGTTCAACTCGTGCGCGCTGAACAGCACCGTCAGCCCAAGCTCGTGCCGTAGCCGCGCCACCAGCGCCACGACGTTGCGCTGGTGGCGCGGGTCCAAGTTGGTCAACGGCTCATCCAGCAACAGAAGCTGCGGACGGCCCAGCAGCGCCTGCGCCAGCAACAGGCGCTGGCGCTCCCCGCCCGACAGCTCGGCCAGGGCACGGCGGGCTAGGCCAGCGCCGTCCACTATGTCGAGCGCCCACGCCACCTCGCGCTGGGCTCGGCGGCCGGGCCAGGCCAGGCCCCAACGTTCCCCTCCGGCGGCGCTGGCAACGAAGTCCTGGCCGATGACCCGCGACCCCGCCAGGCCGTTGCGCCCCTGCGGCATGTAGCCGACCCGCGGGTTGCCGCGCGTCGCTGGCCGGCCCAGGACCTGTATGCTCCCCGCTTGCGGGCGGACCAGCCCCAGGACCGCGCGCAGCAACGTGGTTTTGCCTGCGCCATTCGGGCCGAGCACGCCGATGAATTCGCCCGGCCCGACCGTGAGCGACACGTCCTGCAGCACGCGCCGCCCGGCGAACCCGAGCGTCACGCCCTGAAGCTCGATGCTGTTCATGCGGCCAACGCTCACTGTGGCCCGGACAGCGCCGTCTCCAGCGCCTCAAGCTGCGCCAGCATCCAGGATTGGTAGGTCATGCCGGCGGGCTGGGTCTCGGTGACGCCCACGACCGGGATGCCGGCGTCCCGGGCCAAGCGGAGCAGCCGCTCGGCCGCCGGGCTGGTAGCCTGGCTGTTATACAGCAGCGCGCGGACCCCGCGTCCCTTCAAGTCCGCCTCGAACGCGGCCACATCGGAGGCGCGCGGCTCGGCGCCGTTCATGACGGCCAGTTGGAACCGCTCGCTTCGCACCACGAGGCCGAGCGCCGCGGCCATATAGCCGAACACCGGCTCGGTCGCGGTGACGGGGACGCCGGCGAACCGCGTCCGCATCGCGGCGACCTTGGCGTCGAGCGGCTGCAACGACGCCTTGAACGCCTGCAGGCGCTGTGCGTACTCCGCCCGGTGCGCCGGATCGGCGGCGGCCAGCCGGTCCGCCAATGCCGTAGCGACCACTGGCATGACGGCCGGGTCGTACCAGAGATGCGGGTTGGCGCCGGCCTTGCGCTGCACGAGCTGCGCCACGACCAGCACCTGCCGGCCTGGGTTCTGGGTGGCCCGCACCAGCTTGTCCATCCACGCGTCGTAGTCCAAACCGTTGTAGATTACGATCCGGGCGGCCGATACCAGCCGGGCCGTGGACGGGCTAGCCTCGAACAAGTGCGGGTCCTGGTCGGGGCTGCTCAGGATGCTGGCGACCGGGACGCCAGGGCCGGCGATCTGCCCGGCAATGTCGCCATAGAAGCTCTCGGCCGCGACGATGCTTGGCGGCTGCTGGCCGGTTTGGGCCCACGCCGGCGGCGCGACACGCATCAGGGCAATCGCGGCCATCGCGGCCATCGCGGCCAGCAGGGCTCTCATAGATATGGCACGCTTCCTGGGATGGTTGGGCAGGAATGCTACACTATAACATTCACCAGCGTCGAGTCAGGCCAGGGAGGCCGCTTAGGGCAGCCTCCAACCGGCGTAACCCGCTGTTTGGTCAAGCGGCGTCGGCGGGTCCAGCCCAGTACGGGCAACGAACGTGGCCGGGTCAACGAGGCCAATGGTGAGCTGGCTGCCCACCGCAGGGACGGCGATGGTGACGCTCACGACGGCGCCGGGGTCGTCTGCAACGGCAGCGGCGCCATAGAGGCACCCGAGCTTTCCGTCTGGGCGGCGAATGCCGTCCAGGGTCGCGAGGCCGTTCTCGGCCGGTTGCGTGACAAGGGCTGTGCGGCCGTCGGCAAGGGCGACCGTTGCCGTGACGTGCAACGGCCCGCGCCGTCCTGCGTCGCGGGTGAACCCTAGCCAGAACGCCTCGTTGCCGGGCACCGCCACAAGGTGCGTGCCGTCCGGTCCGCGGGCGATGGGCAAGGTGCCCAGGCTGCTTAGGGAGGCATGCACCAGGCCGTCCGCAGGCCGGACGTAGCGCTGGAACGAGACGCGCAGCCCGGGCGCCGCCTCGGCCTCGAAGCAGCGCCGCCATGAGGGTTGCGCCGGCGCCAAGGTCAGACTGTCATTGATAGCGCCGCTGCGGGCCTTGCACTCCCTTGTGACGCATCGACACGCGCGCGCAGCAGCGGCAGCACGCTCCGGGGAACGCCAAGCAGGCGGGCGCTCGATAGGACACCGTTGCTGTCCATGAGTTTGGGTGCCGTGAAACTCGGGGGCACCAGCCCGGCGCTTGGGAGAGCCTGCACTGCAACGGTTGGTTCAGCTAGGCTCGCGGCTATAAGCGGCTCCGCCGAGGGCTGGAAGATAGATTTCGCTACCGCAGCCAAAGCCCGGTCGCGCCGGACTTCGTCAGCCGCCCACGCATGATACAGCGGCACGCCATAAACGGCGGCAGCCCGCTGCCACAGTGCTGGCGGCACCAAGCCGTCTGGTTCATCGCAGGCCTTGACGACCAAGCGCCAGCTGCGCTCAAGGCTAGGTAGCGCAGTAAGCGGCCGCGCGCGACGCAGCCCTTGGTCAGGGCAGCGCAGCGAGAGCGCCTCGACATCGGGGTGTTCGTCACCGACCAGGGCGCGCAACGACCGGATCAGCCCGTCTAGCCGCGTAATCGGCCGCTCGGGATGCCGCTGGTTGCCGAGCAGCAGCAGATGCCCACCAATAATTCCGGCCCATGGATCAGTAAGGCTAAACAGCTTGTCGGCGAGCGCGTCGGTCAGGATCGAACGCTCGTCGGCCAGTGCAATCCGCGCAGTCTCGACGAGCGTGTCGTCCCGTCCCGAGTCGTATATCCCCGCGAGATCGCGCAACTGGATCGAAAGCCGCCGCCGCGGCGTCATCCCACCCTCAGCCGCCAGCGACCGGAGCAAGTAAACCGACGCGCCCCAGCCGGCTGGGACCGTGACCGCCTGCTCGATCACCAGACCACTCTCAAGCGTTTGACGGAGAAAGCATGTCCCCGGCTGCATCGGTACGGTGATGATGGCATAGGGATCGCGCTGGCCGATTCCGGCGGACGAGAGCTCCCCGTCGACGTCGGGATCATTGGCGCGCTCAAGGTCCAGCAGCGTCCGTCCCTCCCCGTCGACCACCGTTACGCCTACCCACGGCATCGCGTGCGCGAGCCTGCCCTTACTGCCGCTCCAGGCTCTCGCCATGACGGTCAGCGTCGCCGCGGCCCCTTCTTGTGCCCGCTTCTTGGGCTGGCCGGCATACTTCGCAACTGCCTTTTCCTGGTATCTATGCGTGCTCGCGGTGCCGGGAAGCGGAGCGGCGAGTGAAACCTTGGACGCCGCCTCGCTCAGCAGGCAGTCGCGGTCGAGGAAAATGATCGGCTCGCTGAGCAGCGTCCGCCCGGCCCTGGCCTTGATTTTGTAGAGCCCGGCGCGGAGTTGAGTCTCAAGACGCCCGGTCGACTTGTCGACGAGCGAGAAGCGCGCGTCGACCACGAACACCTCGGCAGCCGAGTTGCCAGGTTCGACAACTAATTTGCATAAGGTGCCGACGGCCTCGGCGTCGATGGCGTCACCCTCCGTTTTAACGTCAACCCTTCGCCGGCCGACCACCTCGAACGGCTCGCGGTACGCCTTCCGCGGGCCGTCGGCTGCCACTTCCACAAGATAAAGGCCGGGCTCCAAATCTCGCGTGACCGTCGCAGTTACCGGAAACTCAGGCCCGGGCATCGGTGGAAGCCCGGACCAGATTTTGGCAGCCGCGCCGAGCGCGTGGCCGGGAAAGGCCAGCTCGACAGGGTAGCGCCGTGCCGGCAGCCCACGGCCGAAGATGATCGCCGGCTCCTCGGCCGGTATCTCCGGCTCTTTGGCGACGAAGTCGTCGTTGCGGTCGCCTGGGCTCATATGAGCGCCGGTCGCATTGCGCAGCCAGTCGCCAAGGCTGCGGCCAGTGACCCTGCCATTGGCGTCGGCTGCCGCGCCGCGCAGGCCTTCCAGCAGCGTCCAGGTGAACAGGCCATGCACCCGGCCCGCGTCGTCGGCAATCGCGCCCTCCACCGCGCGCAGCGGACGTGGGGCGGCTAGCGCGATAAAGGTTGACGTTGGCGCTGCCTGCACCGAGGGCCTAAGAGTGTAGCGGAACTTGTTTGGCATCGCCGTGGTGGACCGGTCCATGCAGCAATCCATCCACAACACCAGCTCGCGGAAGTTTCCGGCGTCTTGGAACCATTCAAGCCAGCTCGTGACCACGACATTATCGCCAAAGTTGTCGGTACAATTGGCCGTATAAAGACACGCCTCACGAGGGTTTGGCGCGAATCCATGCCCGGAAACATAGATGTACAGCCGCCGCCCTGAACTTCCCTGGTCCCGGTATTTTATCGAGAGGTCAGCAATTTGCCTCACCGCATCATCGATTTTCACGGATGTCGGCAGGGCTTCCGCCGCTGTCCACACCTCGGGCGTAGCCGGGCTCACGATCCTGCGAATGTTTGCCTCCGGCACCGCCCCGCCGCGCGGGTCCTGCAACCAGGCGAGGACGTCTTCGACGTCGTTGACCGGTCCGCGGAGGTCACCGTTGCTGCCCGGACCTCGCAGTTCCGGGTAACGGCTAATCCCGACGACGACGGCGTGGTCCTGCTCATTAAGCATGGTGCAACCCCTACTTCGGATAATTTTTCAGCATGAACGATTTGTCCTGGTTGGACAGCTCGCTGTTGAACCCGGACGAGAAGCCGTTGGTGGTCCATGCGGCGGGGACCGGATACATCATGATCGATTTCTCATCGACCGGCGTCGAAATGACCTGTTCGAAGCGCTCGAACATATTGTGCTCGATTGTTGCCTCGTTCCACCAGTTGGGCGGACCCTTCAGGTCGCGGACCACCGCCGCACGGTTCCACTCGATGCCTCCCGTTGGGTTTTGGTGTTCGTGGATAAGGCCGAGCGCATGGCCGAACTCGTGCAGCACAACGCTGCGCAGCGTCGGCTCGTCGCTGCCCGCGTCCAGCCAGCCGAAGTTCATGGTCGGCTGGCTCTGGTCCTTCGTCTGTAGGCAGTCCCGGCCGACCTGGGACCACGATCCCTGGCCGAGCTGGAATCCGATCCGCACCATGGCCCCAGCGCCGTCGATAAAACGCAGCCGCAGGTTGCACCACCTGTTCCACTCGAGCGCCGCCTTCTGCACACGCCGCCTCAGGGCCGCGTTGCCTTCAAGGAAGCGGCAGGTGATCTCGGTGTTCCTGTCCCACATAGAACTGTTGAGCAATGCCGTTCTATGCCCGGCGAGGCGCGTCTGGTCCGACGGATCGTCGGACTTCGGCAACGGCGCCGAACAGAAATGCGTCTGGTTCACCGTCGTCGCGTCGTGATGCTGGGCCTGGAACATCAGTTCTCTCCTGTTGAGGCGTGCGGCGTAGTTTCGGGGGCATAGAGGTCCAGCGAACGCAGGCTCAGTGCCGCGTTGCCGCCCGCGGGCGAAGCGAGCGTTTGCGCTACCTTCTGGTCCGCCTTGTCCGCCAGGCGGACCGCATCCCGCTGCGTGAGGTCGCCACCGGCGAGGCACATCCGGCGGAACGCCTTCGCCGCCGTCCGGGCGTCATCGTCCCGGCCAGCGACCAGCGCCGCGGTGATCTGGTCCCAGGCGGATTTCAGGCCGGGGATTTCCATCCAGTTGTCGCGCCGGTCCAGGCCGGCCACGCGGAACACGAGGTACGGGAACCGCTCGACCGGATCGCCGTCGCCGTCCAGCAGGCGGTTGTCGTCCGGGCGGAGCCGGAAGCCGCTGGTGTCCGGGATGTCCTGCCGGGTGGCGCCCATGCAGACCCAGGCGCCGGCGCGCAACGGCTCGAACCCGCGGACCGCGCCGCACTCCAGGCTGGCCGCGTCGGACGTGCCGAACAGCAGGTCGGCCGCCTTGCCGAGCGGCGCCACAAACGGCTGCGCCGCGCTCAGGAACCCGAGCGACGCCGTCTGCGACAGCTCGCTGATGAGCGACAAATACGGCCCGGCCAGGTCGCTCGACTTCACGGAGAACAGGCCAATCGCGAGCCGCATGTCGCCCCGGTAAACCAGCGGGCCGAACACCGGGCGGTCAACCTGCAGCAGCTTGCCCTGGCCGCCAGGGTCCAGGTCGCGGAAGCCGTCGGGCGCCAGCACGGCTTGCCGTTCGATGCGGTCGGCGCCGACGCCCTCGTACAGCATGTTGCACGTCGCGTGGACCGCGCCGTGGTACCGGCTGGTCCAGCGGCGCGCGTTGACGATGCGGGCGGACAACAGGCGGATGGCGACGTAGCTCTCGTCGGGCAGGATTTCGGTGTCCGGCGCGGCGGGATCGGCCGGCAACTGGAACATGAGCTGGTCGCGGGTCGGCTCCTCGATGACCGGCTTGAGCCAGCCGCCGATCCAGGAGAACACGCCCGTCGCTTGCGCCGGGGCAGGCGGGGCCGCCTGCGCCATGGCGGCCGGGGCACGCGGCTGGCCAAGGCCCTGCTCGAACAGCGTCGCCTCGGCCTCCCGGCGCACCAGCAACCCGGCCGAGTCCGGCTCATTTTGCCAAATGCGCCTCATCGCCCGTATCTCGCCGGGGATGCGGTCGAACGCCCGGTCCTGCATGTGGTCCCGGATGGCGCGCATCTCGCGGAACCGGTCCTCGGGGCGCGTGAACGACGGGCCGCGGTTGTAAACCAGGGACACCAGCGCGCCGAGGCAGTCCGCGCCCAGCAAGCCGGTGTTCGGCAGGGCGCGCTCGGTGATGCCGACGAACACCGGGACCGAGCGGCGCAGGAACACGGCGTTCGCCGCCTCCCATCCGACGGTGACGTCGGCCAGCTTCGGCACGAGGTCGGCCGCCGCAAGTCCGGTGACGCCGCACGCCTCCGCCAGCCGCGAAACCACATCCGCCCCGAGCTCGGCCGTCCAGTCGGCCTGCAACGCCGCCGCTTGCACCGTGCCGATGTCATAGCCGACTCCAATCGTCACGCCGGACCGGCCGCGCGGCCAGACCGGGCGGATGAGCCTTTGTTCGTAGAAGGCCCGGCTGGACACCTCCGACGCGACCAGCAACGCAACCGCAGCGGCGGAGATGGGCGTGGCTGACGGCATGCCGCCCGGCGTCGCCAACATTGACATGCCTACGTCATCGGCCTGCTGCTCCGCGCGCATGGCATCGGGCAGGAACTCGTGGTCCGGTCGTGATGCCGGTCCGAGACTAGCGTGCTGGTCCATGGCACTGGCCTCCCTAGTGGTATGGCGGCTTCGTTATTTATGTTGAACACGAAACGATTATCGTATCAAGGCTAAATGATGATTTTGTAGGTTATGTGAAGAATTGTTTGCAGGCCCGGGACGCCTCGCCAGGCTGGATGGGCGGCCTACGCCGCGGCAACCCACCCTTGGATCAGGCGCAGGGTATCCGGAGTGATCCGCGGGGCCGAGTTGGCGCTGGCGCCGGGACCGGCCGGGCTACCCTCGACGCCGTAGGCATGGACGCCCACCACCACCGGTGCGCTACCCGGCCGGTCCACGACATAGGCCGGGCCGCCACTCTGGCTGACCGCGGTGTCCACCTCATAGAACAGCCGGCGCGGCGTCAGCTCCGTGACGCGGTTGCGGGCATGCCACTGCTGCGTCGCCAACGCGCCTCCCGCCGCCGGCTTGTCCCGCGGATAGCCGCTGACATTGACCATCACGTCCCGCAGCGCGTCGTCCGGCAACGCAGCGATGCCGAACCAGCCGACCTGCCCGCCCGGGTCCCAGCGGCCCGGCACGGCGTCAAGCTGGATCACGCCGATGTCGCCATCCATGTCGCGCCCCAGCCGCCACTGGTCGGTGGTGGCGAAACGCTTCGCCTCGAACGACCCGAACGCGCTGGTGTCGCCGTCCCTCATGCCGGGCGAGACCAGGATGCGAGTCGCCCATCCGCCCAGGCCCTCGGCGTCGAACACGCAGTGCCCGGCGGTCACGACCGTGCGCGGCCCGGCGAACCATCCGGTCCCCACCCCGCTGCCGAATGGCCCCTCGATCCGCAATTGGCACACCATGCGCCATGGCGGGTTGCGGGTGTCCTCGACATGGGTGCGCCCGTCGTCCCCCAGCACGGTCCGGATGCCGGCGCCGGGGAGCACAGGCGCGTGGGACTGGGCGTAAACCAGGCACCCAGCGTCGGTTGAGCCTATAAGCGTCGAACGGTCCTGCATCGCCGGACCTACAGCGTCTTCAGGTATTCAACGAGCGCGCGGCGGTCCTGCTCGTTGAGGCGGGCATTGCCGTAGTCATGCCCAGTGTTGGCATTGCCCTGCCCCGACACATCGAAGCGGAAGCTGTTCTCGGCGGACGGCTCGGTCCGGTAGCCCACCTTGACGGAGTCGTACTCGCGGCTACCGAGATGGAACACGGCCGGCCGGGCCGCCGGCGGCAGCAGCAGGTCGTATAGCGTCGGCACCGAGCCGTTGTGCAGGTACGGCGCGGTGGCCCAGATGCCGGTCAGCGGACGCGCCTTGTAGCCCAGCAGCTTGCTGTCCGCCTGCATGCAGCGGTTCAGCCGTTGCTCACGCGTCGGCGGCGCCAGCGCCAGTTCCGCGATGCGCGGGCGCGGGTTGATGCCCAAGAAGGTCTTGACCGCCGCCGCCACCGTCTCGCCCTTCTGCCCGGCGATGGCGCCGGTCACGCTCACCGTCAACAGGTTGGCGACGGGCTCGACCGGGCCGAGCGGCGTGCCGCTCAGGGTATTGCGCTTGGTGCCCTCGAAGTCGCCCGTCTTGGCCTCGTAGGTGTATGCGTTGCAGGCCATCCACGGGTCGGTGCCCGGCGGCTCGTTGCCCGGGACGCCGGCGCGGAACAGGCTCATCCGCGCCTGGAACTTCGTGGTGAGGTCGGTGGGCGCCAGCGCCGTGTGGCAGCGGGCGCAGGTGGCGCCGAACAGCTCCTTGCCGCGCGCCGCCAACGTGGCGTCGACCGGGCCGAACAGCGCCGCCGGCCAGGCGGGCGGGCGCAAGGTTTCCAGCGTGCGCTCCAGTGCCGCGATGTTCTCGACCTGCGCGCTGGAGTGATAGCCGGACAGGCCGGGCGCGCGGGTGACCACGACCTCGCCGAACACGCCCGTGACCTCGCCGACGTTGCGGCCCAGCGCGCCGTAGTCGAACGCGCCGCCCGGGCCGGACAGCTTGGAGTTCTCGGCGATGCCGTTCCACTGCACGATGTCGGCCTGGTGCGTGTTCCACAGGAACGGCACGCTGACGGGCGCGTCAGCCGGATTCACGATGGGGTCGGCAGCGTTGGCGAACAGCGCGACCTTGTTGTAGATGCGCCCGAACGCGTCCAGGCGGGCAAAGCCGTAGCGCACGTCCGCGCCGTTCAGCCGCGCCGCGCTGGCCTCCCACTCAACCAACCGGCCAAGCTCGGCTGCCAGGAGCGCGCGGTTGGCCGGGGTGTCCCGTTTCTCCAGCACCGCGGCGGCGAAGCGCTGGAACTTGGCCGGGTCGTCCCGCGTGGCGGTGAGCGCACGGTCGAACTCCTCCACGAACCCCTGGAAGTCCGCGAGCGTCGGGCCGCCATCGATGCGCAGCCGCTTGGACTGGTGGGTGATCTCGGCGGTGTGGCAGGCGCTGCAGTTGAGCCCGAGCCAGCGCTCGTTGTCGCCCTGGCCGGCATACCACCGCAGCCGGGTGCGCCGCAGTTGGCGGTCGCTGGTGTCGTCCCGCACGAACCCCACCGGCATCCCGGTCCGCGACGTTGCCTCGGGCGGCAGGAAACGGAGCCGCGTCATGTTGGGCGTGTCAAAGAACCGGCCGTTGCCATCGGCGGTCTCCAGCGCCTGCGCCCAGCTCCATGGCAGCAGGCGCGACCCCTGGGTGCCCTCGTACCAGCCATCGCGCCGGGCCTGGTCCCAGCCCTGGCCGAGGTCATTCCCAGCGGTGACCGGGGTGGTGCCGCAACCCGGCGGCATGGTGAGCAGCAGGAGTGCGGTGATCGCCGGAAGCCTGAACGGGTTCATGCGCGTTGCCTCGGTTGCGTTTTTGAGCGTGTTTGGGAAACCTATGCCGCTCAGGGCGCGGTCAGCAGCCCGGCGCCGCGGTCCGCCGCCGCGACAGTCGGCAACAGCGCCTGCGGGCGCGCGGTGGCGACCATCTTGGCCGCGACCAGGTTCGGGTTCGCCACGCTGTTCGAGGCCCGGATCGCCTGCCACCACAGTGCCGCCACCCCGGCCACGTGCGGGCACGCCATGCTGGTCCCGCTCATGGACGCGAGCCCGCCGCCCAGCTTCGCCGACAGGATGTCCACGCCGGGCGCGCAAAGCTGCGGGAAGGTATTGGAGAAGTCCGCGATCCGCAGGCCGTTCCCCACCTTCTCGACCGCGCCCACCGCCAGCACGCCCTCCGCCGCTGCCGGCAGCGACGCGCCGATGCGGAAGTCCGGCCGGACCTCCACGTGGCTCTCGTTGCCGGACGCGGCGACCACCACGCCGCTTTGCGAGAACGCGGCGCCGGCCTGGACCATGTCCATCAGCGCGTCAAAAAACCGCATGTTGCCGCGGTACGCCTCAAGCGCCATGGAGGTCGCGAGCGCCGGGGGCATGCCGCCCTGTTGCAGGCGTTGCGCATAGCCCGGGAAGTCGAAGCCGATGGACATGGAGACGACGTGGGCGCCGCCCTGGATGGCCCAGGGGATGGCGCGGAACAGCGCGTCGGACGTGCCGGCGCCGGTGTCGTCGAGCACCTTGCCGATCAGCGCGCGCTTGACCCCGCGCGCGATGCCGATGCGGGTTCCGTCCACATCGCGGCCGAACACCGTGCCGGCGCAGTGGGTGCCGTGGCCCTGCCGGTCGCCGTTGCCGGAGTCGCTGAAATCCTGCTCGACCAGGGTCACGCCGGCGAACGCCGGGTGCGCGCTGTCGATCCCGGTGTCAAGGATCGCGACCGTGGCGCCGTCCCCGTCGAAATGCGACACGTCCGCCAGCACCGCGCCGACGCCCCACGCCAGCCGCGCCGCCCCCTGTGCCGGCACGTCGAACGGACGGATCAGCGCGGTGGGCATGATGCGCGCCATGCCTCGTACGGCCGGGTCTTGCGCGGCGTCCAGCACCTCGCTGCGGCTGAGCTGCGCGCTCTCGATGGTGGCCTCTGCGCCCATGTCCGGCCGCTGTCCCGCACGGGCTATCGAAGCCATCGGTGCGCTGAACGGCTCGGCCGTCCGGAGCGCCGGCTTCGCGCGCAGGATCGCATACTGTCCCAACATTCGCTGTCTCCCCCTTTTGGTGGAGGCCGCTTGGCGACGCCGTCCGGTTGCTCCGGCCCAGGCGCCTTCGGCACTCCTGGGTTATGTTTTGACACCGTAATTGATTTGATGTCAACACAAATTGTAGGTTTGGCACCGTCGTTGCATTGCCATGGCATCGCAGATCACGGATGCCAGGAGCCAGCCATGAGCACGACGACCGCCGCGCCCAGCCTTGTTTTGCCACGGCCGAGCACGCGCTGGATTCAGATGGGCCTCGGCCTGGTCTGCATGATGGCGATCTCCAGCCCGCAATACGTCTGGACGCTGTTCACCAAGCCATTTGGCGCGGCGCTGGCCCAGCCGGCGTCGGCGATCCAGGTCACGTTCAGCATCCTTATTGTGCTGCAAACGTTTTTCAGCCCGTTCCAGGGCTGGCTGGTGGAGCGCTTCGGCCCGCGCTGGCTGATTGCCGCCGGCGGCGCGCTCACCGGCCTGAGCTGGGTGCTGGCGGCGTCCGTCACGTCGGTTTGGGGGCTTTACCTGACCTACGGCCTGCTGGGCGGCCTCGGGACCGGCATCGTCTATATCGGCGTTGTCGGGCAGATGGTCGGCTGGTTCCCGGACCGGCGCGGCTTCGCGGCTGGGGTTGTCGCGGCGGGCTACGGCATGGGCGCGATTGCGACCACGTTCCCGATCTCGGACAGCCTCGCGGCGTCTGGCCACCAGGCCACCCTGTTCCAGTTCGGGCTTATTTTCGGCGCCGTCGGCGTGCTGGCGGCGCTCGGGCTGCGCGCGCCGCCGGAGGCCGTGCTGGCGCAAACCCAGTCCAACTCCAGCGTGCGCGACGTGACCACACGGGACATGCTGCGCAACCCGGTGTTTTGGCTGATGTTCGCCATGATGGCCTGCATGTCCACTTCCGGCCTCATGGTCACGTCGCAGATCGGCGCGTTTGCCAGCGACTTCGGCGTCACCAACGTCATGGTCTGGGGCTTCGCCGCGCTGCCGTTGGCCCTCACCATCGACCGCTTCTGCAACGGCCTGACCCGGCCGTTTTTTGGCTGGGTGTCCGACCGGATCGGCCGTGAGAACACGATGTTCATCGCTTTCGCGCTGGAGGGCTGCGCCATGGCGCTATGGCTCGCGACCAGCGACAACCCGGTGCTGTTCGTGCTGCTGTCCGGCCTGGTGTTCTTTGGCTGGGGCGAGATTTTCTCGCTGTTCCCGTCCACCCTCACCGACACGTTCGGCGCACGGTTCGCCACCAAGAACTACGGGTGCCTGTATATCGCCCAGGGCATCGGCGCGATCTTCGGCGGCCCGCTTGCCTCGCTGCTGCACGACTACGCCGGAAGCTGGACCCCGGTGTTTGCCTTGGCGATTGCGGCGGACCTGCTGACGGCGGCGCTGGCCTTGTCGCTGCTGAAGCCGATGCGCGCCCGGTTCCTGGCCCAGGCCTGACCTCAGGCTTGGTCCAGGTAACGCCGCGCGCCCTCCGCCAGCACGCGCACGCCCATCGCGAGGTCGTCGGGCGCGGTGTCCTCGGACCAATGGTGGCTGATGCCGCCAATGGAGGGCACGAACAGCATCGCCGACGGCATCTGCCGCGCCATGTACTGCGCGTCGTGCCCGGCGCCGCTGGGCATGTGCCGCCACCGGCCCGGCGCCAGGGTATCGGCCGCCGCCGCAAGCGCGTCCTGCCACGCGGGATCGCACAACGCCGGGGCAGACTGGCCCAACACCTCCAGCATCGCGACGCAGCGCTCGCGCCGGTTGCTTTCCTGCACGGCACGGCGCAGCACGCCGTCCAGCCGCTCCAGCACTTCGGGCGCGATGTCGCGCACCTGGAACAGGATTTCGGCCTGCCCCGGGATGATGGAGGCAGCGCCGGGCGACAGCGCGATCCGGCCAGTGGTCCAGACCGTCCGCTCCGCGCAGTGTTTGGGGAACTCCGCGTCGATCCACGCCAGCAGCCGCACCGCCGCCAGCCCGGCGTCCCGGCGCTCCGCCATGGTGGTGCCGCCGGCGTGGTCCTGCTGCCCCTCGATTACGATGCGATACTGCCAGATCGCGACGATGCCGGTGACGACGCCGATCTGCTGCCCCGCCTGTTCCAGCGTCGTGCCCTGCTCGATGTGCATCTCGACGAAGCCCTTGTAGCGCCCCGGCTCCATCCGCATTCGCGGACGGCCCGCCAGCCCGGCCTCGTGCAACGCGTCCCGCAGCGGCTTGCCGTGGTAGCGGTTGCCCAGCCGGTCGATCTCGGCCTCGTCCAGCAACCCGGTGAACGAGCGCGAGCCGATGAACGAGCCGTAATGGCCCTCCTCGTCGGCGAACGCGATCACGTCCACTGGCAGGCCGGCGCGGGCCAGCTCCAACGCCGACACCACGCCCAGCGCGCCGTCCAGCCACCCGGCCTCGTTCTGGCTTTCGATATGGCTGCCAGCCAACAGCTTCGGCCCTGGCCCGGGATGCCGGCCCAGCACGTTGCCAATTCCGTCCATCTCCGGCGCCAGGCCAGCCTCGGCCATGCGAGCCATCAGCCACTCACGCGACTGCATGTCCTGCGGCGTGAAGGTCGGGCGATGCACCCCGGTGCGGAACGCGCCGATGCGCCGGAGCGCGTCAAGGTCGGCCAGGAAGCGTTCGGTATCCGGCCCGGCGCCATGCGTGAGCGTCATGCCCGTTCCCCTGCAACGTCACCCAGGCCCAGCATTCCGCGTGGCAGCGCCAATGTAAAGCTACGGCGGATAGAGCACCGGACGCGGACGGGCGAATGTCATCCGGCCGCCCTTCATGCCCCATAACGGCTGCGCCAGCTCCGCCACCGCGCCGGCCGCGTCGGAGGCGTCCAGCAGCACGAGGTCAGCCGGCGCGCCGACTTGCACGCCGTACTCCGGCACGCGCATCAGCTTCGCCGCGTCCGTCGTCACCATGTGCAGGCAGCCGGCCAGCTCGGCCGGGCGGGCGACGTGGCAGACGTTGGCATACAGGTTCGCCATGCGCAGCAGGTTGGCGTCGCCGTACGGCGTGAACGGGTTCAGCACGTTGTTGGTCGCAATCGAGCACGTGACCCCGGCGGCCCGCAACGGCTCGGCCGTCACCACGCCGCGCGGCACCGCGTGGTCGTGCGTGCGGCCCATGAGGTAAAGGTCGGTCGCCGGCAGCACCGTCACCGCCACGCCAGCCCCGGCCAGCGTCTTGGCCAGCGCCGCGAAGCGGGCCGGCGGCGCCAATGACATCTGCGTCATGTGGCCCACCGCGACCCGGCCGCCCCAGCCGTGCTCCTCGGTCTTGCGGCAGACGTACTCCACCTGCATCCCGTCGGGCGTGTCGCCCATGTCCAGGTGCATGTCGATGTCCACGTCCCACTCGCGCGCGATTGCGAAAACGCGGTCGATCTGCCCGCGCGGGTCGGTGTCGATATACGGCGCAGCGCCGATCACCCGCGCGCCGCGGCGCAAGCCCTCCACCAACAGCGCGTCGGTGCCGGGGTTGTCCGTCAGGCCCTCCTGCGGGAATACGCACAGCTCGATGTCCATGGCCCAGGCGTAGTCGCGCGCCAACTGCTGCACCCCCTCGAAGCCGCGGAGGCCGATGCCGGGGTCCACCTCCACATGGGTGCGCATACGCATTGTGCCCCAGCCGATGGCGCGCTCCAGCGTGCGCCGTCCCCGGGCATAGACGTCCTCCGGCGTGAAGCCGCGTTTGGCGGCGGAGGTGAGGCGCACCGCCTCCGCGACCGAACCCTCGGACGCGGGACAGCGGTCCAGGATACAGGTTTTATCCAGGTGGACATGCGTCTCCACCAAGCCGGGCGCCAGCAGGCAGCCGCCAGCTTCGATTACCGGCGCGTCCGCCGGAAGGCTGGGCGCGATGGCGGCGATGCGCCCGCCCGCGACGCCGACATCCGCTGGGCCGGAACCATCGGCCAGCCGTGCGCCGCGCACCACCCAATCCATCATGCCGCCTTTGCTCTCCAGCCCCGCGATGCAACCTGCGGAAGCGGCTGCTCTTATATCGGTTTACGCACGCTTCGCCATGCAGTGGGAGACGACGATGGAGTTCAGGCGCCTGGGACGATCAGGGTTCAACGTGCCGGCGCTGAGCCTCGGCACGGGCACGTTCGGTGGCGGCAACGAGTTCTTCAAGGCCTGGGGATCGACCGACGCCCAGGGCGCGACCCGGCTGGTGGACATCTGCCTCGACGCCGGGCTGTCCATGTTCGACAGTGCGGACATCTACTCCGGAGGCCTCGCCGAAGAAATCCTGGGCCAGGCCATCGCCGGCCGCCGGCACCGGGTCATTATCTCGACCAAGGCGACGTTCCGCTCCGGCGACGGACCCAACGAGGTCGGTTCCTCGCGCTACCACCTGATCGACGCCTGCGAGCGCGCCCTGAAGCGGCTCGGCACGGACTACATCGACCTGTTCCAGCTCCATGGCTTCGACGCCATGACTCCGGTCGAGGAGACGCTGGGCACGCTCGACGACCTCGTGCGCTCCGGCAAGATCCGCTACGTCGGCTGCTCGAACTTCTCCGGCTGGCACCTGATGAAGTCGCTGGCCGCCGCCGAACGGCATGGATTGCCGCGCTACGTGGCGCACCAAGCCTACTACTCGCTGGTCGGGCGCGACTATGAAGCGGAGCTGATGCCGTTGGGACTCGACCAGGGCGTCGGCGCAGTAGTGTGGAGCCCGTTGGGCTGGGGCCGCCTTACGGGTAAAATCCGCCGCGGCCAGCTGCTGCCGGAGAACTCGCGCCTGCATGTCACCGCGGAACAGGGTCCGCAGGTGCCGGAGGACTACCTGTACGACGTGGTGGACGCCCTGCTGGCCGTGGGGGAGGAAACCGGCAAGGCGGTGCCGCAAGTGGCGCTCAACTGGCTGTTGCAGCGGCCGACCGTCGCCAACGTGATCGTGGGTGCCCGTGACGAGGCGCAGTTGCGGCAGAACCTGGGCAGCGTCGGCTGGAGCCTCACGCCCGAGCAGGTGGCGAGGCTCGACGCCGCCAGCAAGCGGCCCCTGCCCTACCCGTATTGGCACCAGGCCGGGTTTGCCGAACGCAACCCGGCTCCTGTGGCATAGCCGACGAACCAGGCCGCTATCGAACATTTATGCTGCATCGCAGCAACTTCCGGTCCATGCTGCGTTGCAGTATAACCCCGACCGGCATGGAGACCCTTCGATGCGCCCTGAGAAAATCCGCGGCAACGTGTTCGTAGCCAACCTGCCGCACGGCCTGACTGACGAGCAGCTTGCCGAGTTGTTCGACCCGTATGGCATGGTGCTGCGCGCGCACTTCGCCCGCGACCCGGCCAGCGGCGGAACGCTCGGCCACGGGCTGGTGCAGCTCGCGCCCGACCGGGCCGTGGAGGCCGCGATTGCCGGGGTCACTGCGACCGGAGTGGCCGGGCGCACCATACAGGCGCGCCGGGCCGATCCGGACATGAGCATGTCCCCACCGGTGCGGCCCGGCAGTCCGGTACGTAGCCTGTATCGCGCGCCGACGCCCGCCCAGCCAGGTTATGCCCGCTCCCGCACCGGGACCCGCTAGGCCGTCTTAGCCCAGCCATCCCTTCACGACGCCGGCGTTCTCCTGCACCCAGGCCGCGGCTGTCTTGTCGGGGTCGGTGCCGCTCTGCTGGTTCTTCAGCATCAGCGCCTGCTCGTCGGCAAGCGTCAGCTTGAAGCGGGACAGGATCGCATAGACCTCCGGCATCTCCTGCTTCAGGCCCTTGCGCGCGACGGTGTTCACCGTCTCCTCGCCGCCCAACGACCCCTTGGGGTCCGCCAGGTACTTGAGCTGATACGAGGCCCACATCCAGTGCGGCGTCCAGCCCGTCACCACGATGGGCTGCTTGCGGTTGATGGCGTCCTTCAGCGCCGCCACCATGGTCGCGTCGCTGCCCTCCACCAGTTGCACGCTGGACAGGTCGTAGTCCTTGATGGCCTTCTCCGACGCTCGCATCAGCCCGGCGCCAGGGTCGATGCCGATCACGCGGTTGCCGACCATGGCGCCCTGCTGCTTCAAATCGGCTATGGAAGCCAGCGAAACGTAATCCGGCGTCACCCATCCTAGCCGCGCGCCGGTGACGTTGGGACCAACCAGGTCCACCTGGTCCTTGAGCTTGGCGTAGTAGGCCGCGTGGGTGCCGGGCAGCCACCCCGCCAGCATCGCGTCCGCGTCGCCGCTCGCGACCGCCTGCCACATCGCGGCACCCGACACCGCGGTGGAGGTCACGTCGTAGCCGGCCTGCCGCAGCACTGCCGCCATTATCGTCGTGGCCACGATCGTGTCGGACCACTCGACGTAGGCCAGCCGGACCTTGCCCTTGGCCGCCCGCGCTCGGCCGCTGAGCGCCACGCCGAACGCCGCCGCGCCGGCCAGCAGGTGTCTTCTGTTCATTGTTTTGTCCTCATGTTGTGAACGGCGCGCGCCTCAACGCACCCGGACCCGCTTCGAAACCTGCTGGGTGATGCGGTCCAGGATGATGGCCAGGATCGCGATGGCGACGCCGGCCTGCACGCCGCGGCCTGCCTCCAGCCGCTGGATCGCGCTCCAGACCTCCCGGCCCAACCCACCGGCACCGATCATGGCGGCAATCACGACCATCGAAAGCGACAGCATGATGGTCTGGTTGATCCCGGCCATGATGGTCGGCAGCGCGAGCGGCAACTGCACCTTCACCAGCTTCTGCCAGGTGGTTGCGCCGAACGCGTCCGACGCCTCCGACAGCTCGCCGGGCACCTGCAGGATGCCGAGCGCCGTCAGGCGTATGGTGGGCGGCATGGCGAACACCACGGTGGCGAAGCACGCCGACACTGGCCCCAAGCCAAAGAACGGGATGGCCGGGATCAGGTAAACGAAGCTCGGCATGGTCTGCATCATGTCCATGACCGGCGACACGCCCTGCCACACCCGCTGGTTCAGCGCCGCCGCGATGCCGAGCGGCAACCCAATCAGCACCGACGCCGTGGTGGACAGCAGCACCAACACCAGGGTCGCGATCATCGGGTTCCACAGCCGCAGGTTCAGCAGGAACGCGAGCCCGGCCAGGGTCAACAGCCCGACCCGCCAGCCCGCCACTCGCCAGGCGAACAGCGCGACCAGCGCAATCAGGATCGGCGGCGGCACCGCCTGCAAGCCTCCGGTCAGGGTGGCGATCCAGTCGGACGCGACGTGGCTCACCACCCGGGTCAGGCCCGATAGGTGAGCGGTCAGCCAATCGAGGGCTGCATCGCTGAGATCGTCGAGGGGGAAGCGCGGGATGGACCAGTCCATGACTCAGCCTCCTGTTGCGAGGGGTTCGGCCGGGTGCGGGCCAGCGCGTGCAGCACGGCGACCCGGTCGATGGTGCCCAGCAACAGCCCGGCGTCATCGACCACCGCGACCGGCCCCGCCTCGGCGGCAATGACCGGCAGCGCCGCGCGAATGGTCAGGTTGGCCGCGATCTGCGCGCACGGCGCGGCGGCGTGCACGGCGGTGCGCCCGCCCTGATGCACCCGCCGCAGCGCGTCCAACCCGGCGTGGCCCACCAGCCGGCCTTCGTCGTCCAGCAGGTGCACGCCGTCCTGCCCGCGCGCCACCAGTTCGGCCACGAGGTTCGCCGCGTCAGAGTCGGCATGGTACGACGCGCCCGGCTGCACCAGGCTCGCGACCCGCAGCACTGAGGACACGTCGATGTGGGCCACGAAGCGCTCCACGTAGGCGGTGGCGGGCCGGGTCAGGATTTCCTCGGCGCTGCCGACCTGCACGATGCCGCCATCCTTCATCAGCACGATGCGGCCACCAAGTGCTATGGCCTCGTCCAGGTCGTGCGTCACGAACACCACGGTCTTGCGCAGGCGGGATTGCAACGCTACCAGCTCGCCCTGCATGTCGCGGCGGATCAGCGGGTCCAGCGCGCTGAACGCCTCGTCCATCAATAGCACGTCGGCGTTGGCGGCCAGCGCCCGGGCCAGCCCGGCGCGTTGCTGCATTCCGCCCGACAGCTCGCTCGGGTGCTTGTCCTCCCAGCCGCGCAGGCCCACCAGGTCCAAGGCGGCCATCGCGGCATCGCGCCGCCGGGTGCGGTCCAGGCCCTGCATCTCCAGCCCGAACTCGACGTTGCCCATGATGGTGCGGTGCGGCAGCAGGGCGAAGTGCTGGAACACCATGCCGAAGCTCTGCCGGCGGAACTCCCGCAGCGCGCGGGCGCCCATGCGGGTCACGTCCTGGCCGCGCACGGTGATGCGCCCGCTGGACGGCTCCACCAGGCGGTTCAGGCAGCGCAGCAACGTGGACTTGCCGCTGCCGGACAGCCCCATCACCACAAGGATTTCGCCCTCCGCCACGCTGAAGCTGACCCGGTTCAGCGCGACGATGCCCTGGGTGCGGGTCAGCACCTCCTCGCGGGTCGCGCCTGTCGTCAGCATCGCCAGGGACGCCCGCAGGTCCGGGCCGAACACTTTGCTAACTTCGCTGACCTCAATGAGCGCGCTCATCGGTCGATCACCAAATCGCTGAGCGGACGGCTGCAGCATAGCAGCGCCATGCCCTGGTCGATCTCGCGCTGCCGGATGCCGCCGCCGTGCGCCATCTCGACCCGGCCGGACACGACCTTGCTTTTGCAGGTGCCGCACACGCCCTTGGCGCAGGCGAACGGCAGGCGCAACCCGGCCGCCCGGGCGGCGGCGAGCACGAAGGTGTCCGCGCCGCACTGCACGAGCGTGCCGCTGCGGGTGAACTCGACCGTGAAGCCGGCCGCGGCGGCGGCTGGTTGGACAGGCGCCAGGTCCGCGACCTCGAAGCTTTCCTCGTGGTAGCGCTGCATGTCGAAGCCGGCGTCACCGAGGATGCCGCGCACCGCCGCCATGAACGGCGCGGGGCCGCAGGTGAACGCCTCGCGGTCCAGGAAGTCCGGCGCGGCCTGCCGCAGCACGCCGGCATCGATGCGCCCGCGCAGCCCATGCCAGGGTTCGCGCGGCGTGTCGCTTTCGCACACCGGCACGAAGCGGAAGCCGGGTCGGTGCCGGGCCATGAGTTCCAGCTCGGCCCGGAAGATGATGTCGGCCGGGGTGCGGGCGGCGTGCAGGAACACGATGTCGGCGTCGCTCGCCAGGTCGTCATGCGCGCGCGCCATGGACATGAGCGGGGTGACGCCGCTGCCGCCGGATAAGTACAGCGCGCGGGGCGCAGGATGGGCGGTGCTGGTGAACCCGCCGGCAATCCCTGTGGTGCGCAGCCGCGTCCCGGGCTGCACGGTGCGGTGCAGCCAGTCCGACACCTCGCCGCCCGGCGTCCGCTTCACCGTGATGCTGACCAAATGCGGCCGGGTCGGGGTGGAGGACAGGGTGTAGCACCGGCTGATGGCAACGCCGTCAATCTCAAGCTCGAACGTCAGGAACTGCCCAGGCTCGTAGCGGAACAGCCGGCCGGACGGGGCGGCGAAGATGAAGGTCTTGACGTCGTGCGTCTCATCGCGGACCGCGCGGCACATCAGCTCGCCCTCCGCCGCTGGGTCCCAGTACGCGGCCGGGCCGTCGAGGGCGTCCATAAGGTCCTCGGAAGCTGTTGGAACGCTGTCGAGCATGCCGCCTCCCTGTATTGCGAACCGACCATAGCAGCATTGCGCAGAGAGACGAGCTTCACGCGCCAAAGATCGTGCTTCTGTTCCAATTGCGACAGAATTGATGCGAGAGCGACACCGCAATCACGATTCTTGGCGTGCGATCCAGGGGCGCGCATGCGATCCTGACGGGACCATGACGCTCCACCAGACCCCCTTGAGCCGGCGGCATCCCGAGGCGACCGGGTCGCCGGAGGTGGTTGGGTTCCTGCTGGTGCCAGGGTTCACCCTCATGGCGTTCAGCTCCGCGACCGAGGCGCTGCGGCTTGCCAACCTGCTGAGCGGGCGGGAGCTGTATCGCCCGGTGCTGGTGTCGCGGGACGGCGGCAGCGAGAGGTCGAGCGGCGGCTTCAACATCGCGGTCGAGCACTCGGTCGCGCGTGCGCCGGCGTTGCCGACAGTGGTGGTGTGCGGCGGCGTGGACGGGCACTTGTATGCCGACCGCGCCGTGCTGTCCTGGTTGCGACGCTTGGCGGCCGGGGGCGCCACCATCGGTTCGTTGTGCACCGGCAGCCACATCCTAGCGCGCGCCGGGCTGCTGGAGGGATACCGCTGCACGACCCACTGGGAGAACCTTGCGGGCTTCACCAAGGCGTTCCCGCGGCTGGTCGCCACCGGCAGCCTGTTCACCACCGACCGCAAGCGGTTCACCTGCGCCGGCGGCACCGTGGCATTGGACCTCATGCTGAGCCGGATCGGCGAGCGCCATGGCACAGCGCTTGTGGCGGGCATCGCCGAGCAGTTGCTGCATGACCGCGTCCGCGCCGGCGCCGTCATGCAGCACGCGGCGGTCCAGCCGAACCCGGCCGTTGACTCCCATGAGCTATCGGCGGCGCTGGCGGCGATGCAGGGCACGCTGGAGGCGCCGTTGCCAATCGGCGCAGTGGCGGCCCAGGCTGGCACGTCCCGCCGCCGGTTGGAGCGGCTGTTCCAGCGCTCGTTCGGCTGCTCGCCGGGCCGGCATTACCTGCGGCTGCGGCTGCGGCGGGCGCAGCAGTTGCTGTCGCAGACCGGCATGTCGGTGACCGAAGTGTCGTTCAGTTGCGGCTTCGCTTCGCCGGGTCACTTCAGCAAGTCTTACCGGTCAGTGTTCGGCACCTCCCCGCGCGAGTTCCGCGCCGCGCCGCGCCGGGGCCAACCCCATTTGACGCACGGAGACCACGCATGAGCGCCACCCAGGACCCGCTGCTGCAGCCCTACACGCTGAAGCACTTGGTGCTGCGCAACCGGGTGATGAGCACGTCGCACGAGCCGGCGTACTCCGAGGACGGCATGCCCAAGGACCGCTACCGGCTGTACCACGTGGAAAAGGCGCGCGGCGGCATCGCGCTGACCATGACCGCCGGGTCCGCCGTGGTGTCGCCGGACAGCCCGGCGGTGTTCGGTAACCTGCTGGCCTACAAGGATGAGATCGTGCCTTGGATGCGCCGCCTGTCGGACGAGTGCCACGGGCACGGTACGGCGGTGATGATCCAGCTTACCCACCTGGGCCGGCGCACCGCGTGGAACAAGGCGGACTGGCTGCCGGTGGTGGCGCCGTCCCGGGTGCGGGAGCCAGCGCACCGGTCGTTCCCCAAGGAGGCCGAGGACTGGGACCTCGACCGCATCGCCGCCGACTACGCCGCGGCGGCGGCGCGGATGCAGGCGGCCGGGCTGGATGGGCTGGAGATCGACGCGTACGGCCATTTGCCGGATCAGTTCTGGTCGCCGGCCACCAACCACCGCGATGACGAGCACGGCGGCAGCCTGGACAACCGGTTGCGCTTCACGTTGCGCGTGCTGGCCGCCATGCGGGAGGCCGTGGGGCCTGCGTTCATCCTGGGCGTGCGCATGGTGGCGGACGAGGCGTGGGACATCGGCCTCACGCGTGCGGACGGGTTCGAGATCGCGCGGCGGCTGCGCGGGTCCGGGCTGGTGGACTTCCTGAACGTGGTGCGCGGGCACATCGACACCGACGACGCGCTGACCGACGTGATCCCGATGATGGGCACGCGCTCCGCGCCGCACCTGGATTTTGCTGGCGAGCTGCGTGCTGCGACAGCGTTCCCGGTGTTCCACGCCGCCCGCATCCCGGACGTGGCGACCGCGCGGCACGCCATCGCGTCGGGCAAGCTGGACATGGTCGGCATGACCCGCGCGCATCTGGCGGACCCGCATATCGTGCGCAAAATCCGCGAGGGGCGGGAGGACGCGATCCGCCCGTGCGTCGGCGCGACCTACTGCCTGGACCGCATCTACGAGGGCAACGAGGCGTTGTGCATTCACAACCCGGCCACCGGGCGGGAAGCATCCATGCCGCACGTCGTTCTCCGCACCGACGGCCCGCGCAAGCGCGTGGTCGTGGTGGGTGCCGGGCCAGCCGGGCTGGAGGCCGCGCGCGTGGCGGCCGAGCGCGGGCATGACGTGACGGTGTTCGAGGCGTCGGATGTCGCGGGCGGGCAAATACGCCTGGCGTCCCGTTCGCCCCGGCGGCGCGAGCTGATCGGCATCGTCGATTGGCGCCTCGGCGAGCTGGACCGGCTCGGCGTGGCGCTGCGGTTCTCGACCTATGCCGAGGCCACCGACGTGATGGCGCTGGCGCCGGACGTGGTGTTCGTCGCCACCGGCGGCCTACCGGACACCGAGGTACTGGAGGCGGGCAACGACCTCGTGGTCTCAAGCTGGGACGTGCTGTCCGGCGACGCCGCGCCGGCCGGGCGGGTGCTGCTGTATGACGACAACGGCAGCCACCCCGGCATGCAGGCGGCGGAGTTCCTGGCCGAAGCGGGCGCGGAAGTCGAGCTGGTGACGCCGGAACGGCAGTTGGCCCCCGAGATGGGCGGCATGAACCACGCGGCCTATGCGCGGGTGTTCCTGCGGCGCGGCGTGCGGGTCACCATCAACACCCGCCTGCTGGCAGTCCAGCGCGACGGCAACGAGCTGGTGGCGACCCTCGGCAGCGACAACGGGCCGGATCGGCGGGAGCGCCGGGTGGACCAAGTGGTGGTGGAGCACGGCACGGTCCCGCTGGACGAGCTTTACACCGCATTGCGCCCGCGCTCGGTCAATTTGGGCGAGGTGGACTACCGCGCCATGCTGGCGGGCGGGCGGCAGGACGTGGTGCGCAACCCCGACGGCACCATGCGCCTGTTCCGCCTGGGCGACGCGGTGTCCAGCCGCAACATCCACGCCGCCGTGTTCGACGCGCTGCGGCTGGCCAAGGACCTGTGAGCGCGTCGCCATGCCTGATGATACCGTATTGAAGTTTTGAGGGACCCACATGACGCCGGCCAGCCTCCGCTCCGCCATTGCCGCCCGCAAGCCGGGCCACAGCTTGCCAGCGGCGCTGTACACCAGCCCCGAGGCGTTCGAGCTTGACCTCGACCAAGTATTCGGCCGGCACTGGATATTCGTGGCGGTCGAACCGGAGCTGCCGGAACCCGGCGATTACGTGCGCGTGACCGTGGGACGGCACTCCGTCGTCCTGGTGCGCGACGACGACATGGAGGTGCGCGCGTTCCACAATGTCTGCCGCCACCGCGGCTCCCGCCTGGTGCTGAAGGAGCGCGGCGTGGTCGGCAACCTGGTGTGCCCGTATCACCAGTGGACCTATGACCTGTCCGGCCAACTGATCCACGCGGACTCCATGCCGGAGTGCCTGGACCGGGGCGCGCTCGGGTTGAAGCCGGTGCACCTGCGCAGCCTGGCGGGCCTGCTGTTCATCTGCCTGGCCGACGACCCGCCGGCGGACTTCGACGACATGGCCGCGACGTTGCAGCCCTATTTGCACCAGCACGACCTGCGCGGCTGCAAGGTCGCCAAGCAGATCGACATCGTCGAGGACGGCAACTGGAAGCTCACGATGGAGAACAACCGGGAGTGCTACCACTGCGGCGGGCACCCGGAGCTGTTGCGCTCGCTGTTCCACTTTTTCGGCTACGCCGCCAATGACGTAAGCCCGGCCATGCAGGAGGACTACGCGCGCTTTCAACGCACCCACGCCGGCTTCATCGAGATGTGGGAGGCGCAGGGGCTGCCCTGGCGGGCCATCGAGCAGCTTGACGGCCGGGTCACCGGGTTCCGCACCGAGCGGCTGCCGCTGGATGGGCCGGGCGAGTCTTACACGCTCGACGCCCGGGCGGCGTCCCGGCGCTTGATCAACGGGTTCCAGTCGCCGCGGATGGGCGCGCTGCACCTGCACACCCAGCCGAACTCCTGGCACCACTTCCTCGGCGACCACGCGGTGACGTTCTCGGTGATCCCTTTGGCGCCCGACCGCACGCTGGTCCGCACCACCTGGCTGGTGCACAAGGACGCGGTCGAAGGGCAGGACTACGACCTCGACACCCTCACCCACGTATGGCGCGCCACCAACGAGCAGGACGGGGCATTCGTCGGCTACGCCCATGCCGGGATCACCAGCCCGGCCTATGAGCCGGGGCCTTATGCGCCGGCCGAGTACATGGTGGACAAGTTCTGCAACTGGTACATCGAGCGCCTGACCAGGTAGCCGCTGGACCGGACGCGCCGGTTGGGCCAGTGTTGGCCCGGCGCAAAGGCCCGGACCAACCGGGCTGCAACAAGCGCGCCGGCGGGAGGACTCCATGGTCAAGCTCGGCATCGCACTCGCCGTCGCAGCAGCCTGCACGCTGTCCCTGGCCGCGCAGGCGGCGCAGTTGCGGGTCACATGCTACTCGGACGGCAACGAGTGCGACGTGCTACGGGAGCTGGCCGGGCAGTTCACCGCCGCGCACCCGGCCACGGCCATCAAGGTGGACCAAGTTGCCTACAAGGCGATCCTTGAGAGCTTGCCGGTGCAGCTTGCGGCGGGCAACGGGCCGGACATCGCCCGGGTCACGGATTTCGGCACCATCGCGCCATACTTGCTGGACCTGCGGCCGCACTTGCCGGACCCGGGCTATTGGGACGCCAACTTTGCGCCGACCCTGCCGTGGATGCGCGTCACCGCCGAGGACCGCGGCATCTACGGCCTGGCGAGCCAGCTTACCATCACCGGCCCATACGTGAACGCCAGCCTGTTCGAACAGGCTGGCGTTCCGGTGCCGGACGCAAAGGCGACGTGGGATGAATGGGCCGCGGCGGCACAGCGCGTGGCGAAGGCGACCGGCACGCCGTACGGCATGGCGTGGGACCGCAGCGGGCACCGGTTCGGCGGCCCGGCCATCTCGTATGGCGCGGCGTATTTCAGCCCGGACGGCAAGCCGGCGGTGGTGGACCCGGGCTTCAAGGAGGCGGCCAGCCGCTTCGTGCGCTGGAACGCCGACGGCACCGTTGACCGCGACGTGTGGGCCGCGACCGGCGGCGGCTACCGCGACGCCTTCGAGGAGTTCGCCAACGGCAAAGTCGTCGTGTACCTGTCCGGAAGCTGGCAGTTGAGCCGCATGCAAAAACAAATCGGCGACGCGTTCGAGTGGCGGGCGGCGCCCAACCCCTGCGGCCCCGCCGCCTGCACCGGCATGCCCGGCGGCGCAGCCTACGTCGCGCTGAAGGACACCAAAAGCCCCAAGGAGGTCGCGGCGTTCCTGGATTACCTCGCCTCCGCCCCGGTGTATGGGCGCATGATGGCGCAGACGGTCAACGTGCCGGCGCATGTGGGATTGCAAAAGGCCGGCGTCGCGTACGATCTGTCGCCCGCCGCGGCGGCAGCCATGCAGGTGTTCACCGCGTCCGCCGCGCAGTTGTCGCCCACGGCCTACAAGCTGCAAGGCTACCGCTACAACCGCGTGCTGTTCGACGCGACGGCGGACCGGCTCAGCCAGGCCATCTCCGGGCAGATCACGCTGGACCAGGCTTATGACCGCATCACGTCCGATGTCGCGTCCCGCCTTGCGGCGGCGCAACGCTGACCGCCATGCGGCGCATCGCCTGGGCCGCCTATGCCGGAGTGATGAACCTGCCGGAGCGGCCGATGCGCTGGCTGCAAGCGCGTTTGCCGGGCGGACGGCTCGGCTGGCTGTTCGTGGCGCCGAACCTGCTGGTGTTCGGCCTGTTCACCTTCCTGCCCATCGCCGTCAACCTTTACTACGCCGTGACCGGCGGCACCGCCCTGCTGCCGGGGGACCGCCCCTACACCGGCTTGCAGAACATGCGGGAGCTGCTGGCCTGCGAGAACCACTTCGACCCGACAAGCTGCACCACGGACCTGTTCTGGTTCGGCGTCTGGAACACGCTCAAGTTCGTGGTGCTGCAGGTTGGGCTGATGGTGCTGTTCAGCCTGTTGACGGCGCTGGTGATGAACCGGCGCATCCATGGGCGCGGCTTTTTCCGGGCGGCGTTCTTCTATCCCGTCCTGCTGTCGCCGGTGGTGGTGGCGCTGATTTGGAAGTGGATACTGGCCCGCGACGGCGTGCTGAACGCGGCGCTGCAAGGCGTGGGCGCAACCCCGGTCAACTGGCTGCTGGACGCCGGCTGGGCGTTCGGTTGGACCGTGCTCATCAGCATCTGGGCGCATATGGGGTTCTACACGCTGATTCTGCTGGCCGGCCTGCAGGCGATCCCGGCCGACCTGTATGAGGCCGCCGACATGGACGCCGCCCGGCCCTGGCGCGTGTTCCGCCGTATCACCCTGCCGCTGCTGATGCCGAGCCTGCTGGTGGTGCTGGTGCTGGGCCTGATCCGCGCCGTGCAGGTTTTCGACGAAGTTTACGTGCTGACCGGCGGCGGACCCGGCAGCGCCACGACCTATTTGGTGCAGTTCATCTACAGTACCGGGTTCGCGCAGCAGGTGCGGCAGTACGGCCTGGCCTCGGCGGCGTCGCTGCTGCTGGCTGGGGTGCTGATGCTGCTGACCCTGCTGCAACTTGCGCTCATGCGCCGCTCGCGTGGCTAGCCTGGCCCGGCTGCTCACCGCCCGGCGCGGCGACTGGACCGACTGGGCCTGCTATGCCTACCTCGCCTTGGGCGTGGCGCTGATGTTCGGGCCGGTGCTGTGGCTCGGCGTGTCCTCGCTCAAAAGCCCGGCCGGCCTTACGGAGTACCCGCCCACGCTGCTGCCGTGGGAACAGTCGCGCGCCGCCGTGCCCGGTTTCTCCGCGCCGTTGCCGCTGTTCCAGGTGACTGCCGGGCCGGAGGCTGGGCGGACCTTGGCGGAGGTTCGGCGGATCGGCTTGCAGGCGCAGATGGTCGATCCGGCCGTGGGCGGCGCCATTATCCGCGTGCCGGCGGCCGACCGCACCAAGGTCATGCGGCTGCACGCGGCGACCGAGAACTACACGGGGCTGCTGCAACAGTTCAGCTTCGGCCGCTATGTGTGGAACAGCGTGTTCATCACTGCGGTCGCCACCGCCATCACCCTGCTGGCCAACTCGATGGCGGCATTTGGGCTGAGCCGGTTCCGCTTCCCTGGCCGGGAGCCGGTGTTCCTGCTGATGCTCGCAACCCTCATGGTGCCGCCGACCATCGTGCTGGTGCCCAACTACCTGATTGCGGCGCAGCTTGGCTTGGTGAACAGCCCGTGGGGCGTGATCTGGCCCGCCGTCGCCACGCCCACCGGCGTGTTCCTGCTGCGCCAATACATGCTGACCCTGCCCGATGACCTGTTCGAGGCCGCGCGCATGGACAACGCCAGCGAGTGGCGCATCTACTGGCGCATCGCCTTGCCGCTGTCCGCCCCGGCGCTCGCGGTGCTCGCCATCTTCTCCGTCATGTGGCGCTGGAACGAGTTCCTGTGGCCCATGGTGGTGCTGGACCGCAGCGAGAACTTCACCTTGCCGTTGGCGCTGAACGCGTTCCAGGGCGAGTTGACGACGCAGTGGAACTACGTGCTGTCCATGACGGTCGCGACCTTGCTGCCCATCACCGTGGTGTTCCTGTTTTTGCAGCGCCACATCACCCAGGGCATCGCGTCGGCCGGGGTGAAGTAGCGTGGCGACGCTGGCGTTGCAGGGCGTCCGCAAAAGCTTCGGCGTTGTGGACGTGATCCGCGACGTGAGCTTCACCGTGGCGGACGGCGAGTTCGTGGTGTTTGTCGGCCCATCCGGCTGCGGCAAGTCCACCCTGTTGCGCATCGTCTGCGGGCTGGAAACCGCGACCGGCGGCGACGTGCTGATCGACGGCGCGCGGGTGAACGACCTGCCGGCGTCACGCCGCGGGCTGGCGTTGGTGTTCCAGTCCTATGCGCTGTACCCGCATATGACGGTGCGGCAGAACATGGCGTTCGGGCTGGAGAACATCGGCACTCCCGCCGCCGAGACCGAGGCCCGGGTGGCGGAGGCGGCGCGGATGCTGCGGCTGGAGGACCTGCTGTCCCGCAAGCCCACCGCGCTGTCCGGCGGGCAGCGGCAGCGGGTGGCGATTGGCCGGGCCATCGTGCGGGAACCGCGCATTTTCCTGTTCGACGAGCCGCTGTCCAACCTGGACGCGGAGCTGCGCGTGGGGATGCGCGCCGAGATCGTGCAGCTGCACCGCAGGCTTGGCACCACCATGGTGTATGTGACGCACGACCAGGTCGAGGCGATGACCATGGCCGACCGGATCGTCGTGCTGCGCGCCGGTCGGGTGGAACAGGTCGGGCCGCCGCTGGAGCTGTATAACCAGCCGGTGAACCAGTTCGTGGCCGGGTTCATCGGCTCGCCCCGGATGAACTTCCTGGCGGGGCGGGTCGGGTCCGACCGCGCGGTCGAGGTGGCGGGCGTGGGCCGCATCCAGGTGCCGGTTTCCTTGGCGCCCGGCGCGTCGGTGACGCTCGGCATCCGGCCGGAGCATGTGCAGGAGGGCGACGCTGGGCCGAACCTGGTGACGGGCGAGGTGGCGGCGGTCGAGCAGTTGGGCGGGGTCAGCACGGTGCGCCTGGTTGCGCCGGACCTGACGGCGCAGACGCCGGGCCAGACGCGGCTGGGGTACGGCGACCGTGCGACGCTCACCTTGCCGGTTGGGGCCATCCACGTGTTCGACGAGAGCGGGTTGCGCGTGTCTGCATGAGGCCGGTCCGGAGCGCCACGCTGCTGGACGCCACTCCGCGCGGCGTCCGGTTGGACTGCGGCGGCGGCCGGACCTGCCGCATCAGCGTGCTGGGGCCGGGGCTGGTGCGGGTGCTGTTCTTGTCGCACGGCGCGGCACGGCTGGACCGCACCTGGACCGTACCGGCGCACGGCGCCGCCGATGTGCCGTGGGAAGGGCGCGACCGGCTGGACGAGGACGCCTGGCCCGTGCCGGACTGGGCCTTGGCGCATGGTGACGGGACCGTCATTCTCACCACGCCAGCGTTGCGGCTTGACGTGACGCTGGCGCCGTTCGGCCTGGCCTGGCGGTTGCCGGACGGCACGGTGTTCGCGCGCGACCGGCCCGCCCAGGCCTACGAGTTCGGCGAGGTCCGGCCGCGGCTGGCGCACCACATGGCGCGGGACGTGCGGGACCGCTACTACGGCCTGGGCGACAAGACCGGTCCGCTCGACCTGCACGGGCGGCGGCTACGGGTCATGGGACTGGACAGTTTGAGCTATGACCCACGCACCGGCGACCCGCTGTACAAGCACTGGCCGTTCCTTATCACGCGGGACGGCGCGACCGGGGTGGCCTACGGCACGTACTACGACAACGGCGCAACGGCGGCCTTTGACCTCGGCGCGGCGCATGACAACTACTACGGGCCGTTCCGCAGCTATGAGGCGGAGGACGGTGACCTTGACTACTACGTGTTCCTCGGCCCGCGCCTGCGCGACGTGACGCCTGCGTTTCTTCAGCTCACCGGCCGCACTGCCCTGCCGCCGCGCTGGACACTTGGTTATGCGCAGACCACCATGGCGTTGGCGGACGAGCCCCAAGCGCAAGCGGCCATCCAGGCGTTCATTGACCGCTGCAAGGCCGAGGACGTCCCAATCAGCGCTTTCCACTTCGGTTCCGGCTACACCTCCATCGGGCCGAAGCGCTACGTGTTCCACTGGAATCGCGCCAAGTTCCCGGACGCGCCCGGCCTGATGCGTCGCTTCCACGAGGCCGGCATGCACGTGGTCGCCAACCTCAAGCCCTGCCTGCTGGACGATCACCCCGCCTATGCCGCCGCCCGTGACCTGTTCGTCCAGGACGGCGAAGGACCGGCCGTGACGCAGTTCTGGGACGGCCAGGGCGCGCACCTCGACTTCACCAACCCGGCCGCAATCCGCTGGTGGCAGGACGGCGTGCGCGACCAAATCCTGCAATCCGGCATCGACGCCGGGTGGAACGACAACAACGAGTATGGGCTATGGGACGAGCGCGCCCGATGCGACGGCTTCGGCCATCCGGTCCCGCTCGAGCTGATGCGCCCCGTGCAGGCGCTGCTGATGACCCGCGCCACCCTGGAGCAGCAACGCGCGAGCCAGCCCGGCCTTCGCCCGTTCACCATCACCCGCGCCGGCTGCCCCGGCATCCAGCGCTACGCCCAGACCTGGAGCGGCGACAACACCACAAGCTGGGACACCCTGCGCTGGAACCTGCGCACCGGCCTGGGCATGAGCCTGTCCGGGATGCTGAACACCGGGCATGACGTGGGCGGGTTCGCTGGGCCTGCGCCGGACGCGGAGCTGCTGGTGCGCTGGGCGCAGGCCGGGCTGCTGCACCCGCGGTTCATCATGAACTCCTGGAAGCCGGACGGCGTGTTCAACAGCCCCTGGCTGCACGAGACGGCCCTGCCGGCGATCCGCGACGCGATCCGGCTGCGCTACCGGCTGATGCCGTATCTTTACAGCCTGCTGCACGCGGCCGTGGATCAAGGCACGCCCATGATCCAGCCGACCTTCCTCCAGTTCGATGACGACCCGCGGTGCTTTGAGGACTGTGACGAGCTGATGCTCGGCCCATTCCTGCTGGCGGCCCCGGTCGTGACGCCGGGTGAGCGGGAACGCCGCGCCTATCTGCCGAAGGGTCCGGAAGCCTGGTTCGATTTCCACAGCGGGACACCGCACGCGCCTGGCACGGAGGCGGTGCTGGACGCGCCGCTGGACCGACTGCCGTTGCTGGCGGCGGCAGGGGCAATCATTCCAATGACCGAGGCATCCGGCGATTTTTCGTTGCTGCACGATGAGCTTTCCCGCCACGTCCGCGTGTTCCCCGGGCCAGCCGAGGGGTCCAGCCGGTTCGTGCTGATGGAGGATGACGGCGTGACCGAGGCGGGCGCACGCACCGAGGTCACGCTGACGCTGTCCTGGACTCCGCAGGAGGCATCGTTGCGGGCGGAAGCGGCAGGCGGCTATTCCCTGCCATACGATAGGCTCACCGTTGCTTCGCCGGAGCACGACGCCCGTCCCTTGATCCTGTACGGCCCGTTGCTGGCGGCGGAGCGGGTCGGCTGAGCGGCGCGCGCTACCCGTCCCTGGTTGGACGCTCAATAGTAGTGACTGGCGGCGCTTCCGGGATCGGCGCAGCGATGGTGGAGGCGTTCGCCAACCAGGGCGCACAGGTCGCGTTCCTCGACATCGACACCGACGCTGGCGAGGCGCTCGCGGCCCGGCTGCCCGGCACGGCCTTTTATGCCTGCGACGTGACCGACACCACAGCGCTGCGTGCGGCCATCGCCCGGATCGAGGCCGCGGGCGGTATCGACGTACTGGTCAACAACGCGGGCAACGACGAGCGGCACGACATGGCGAGCGTCACGCCCGAGCACTGGCGCCGCACCCTGGCGCTCAACCTCGACCACCAGTTCTTCGCCACCCAGGCGGTCGCAGCCGGAATGGGCGCGCGCGGGTCTGGCTCGGTGATCCTGATGGGGTCGGTGTCCTGGATGCGCGGGCGGCCCGGCATGGTCGGCTACACCACGGCCAAAGCCGCCATCAACGGCCTCACCCGCACCTTCGCGCGCGAACTCGGCCCGCACGGCATCCGCGTCAACTGCATCGTGCCCGGCGCGATCCTGACGGAGCGGCAGCAGGCGCGCTGGCTCACCCCTGCGCTGAACCAGGAATTCCTGGATTTGCAAGCGCTCAAGTTCCGGCTGGACGCCTCGCATGTGGCGCGGGTGGCGCTGTTCCTGGCGTCGGACGAGGCGGCCGGGTGCACCGGCGCCAACTTCGTCTGCGACGCCGGGCTGACGCAGAACTGAGCGTGCGCGTCACCGTCCATCCCGATGGCTTCGACGTTCACTTGGCCGGGTGCTGCCTGATCGCGCACCGGCAGGAGGCACCCTTCGCGCATGTTGGGCGCGGTGAGGCCCGGATGGACATGCACCGCGGCAACTTCGACATCGAGGACCAGGTGCTTGAACGGACGGCTCTGCCCAGCGCCATGGTCACGGCTGGGCCGGACGGCTGGCGCGTCACCCTGGCGACTGCTGCTGGCGTGCCATGCCTGACGCTCGACCTCATGGGCGACGACGGCTCCGCGTCCATCGCCTTCATCGCCCATGACCCAGCGCCCAACCGTGTCTGGCTGCATCTGGTCGCCGAGCCGGACGAGCATGTCTGGGGCTGCGGCGAGCAGATGTCGTACTTCGACCTGCGCGGCCGGCGGTTTCCGCTGTGGACCTCCGAGCCGGGCGTCGGGCGCGACAAAACCACCGCCATCACGCAACAAGCCGACGCCGTGGGCCTGGCCGGCGGCGACTACTACACCACGAACTATCCGCAGCCGACGTTCCTGTCCTCCCGCCGTTACGCTGTTCATATTGAGACCACGGCCTATGCCGTGTTCGACTTCCGGCGCACCGACCGGCACGAGTTAGAGATATGGGCGGTGCCGGACCGCCTGGAGCTGTTCGCGCGGCCCGACTTCCCCGGCCTGGTCCAAGCGCTGTCCGACCGGTTCGGCCGGCCGGCGCCGTTGCCGGACTGGGTGCTGGGCGGCGCGGTCATCGGGTTGAAGGACGGCGTCAACAGCTTCACGCGGCTACAGCGCCTGCTGGACGCCGGGGTGGCGGTGTCGGCGCTGTGGTGCGAGGACTGGGCCGGCGTGCGCGACACGTCGTTCGGCACCCGGCTATTCTGGGACTGGGTGTGGAGCCGGGAGCGTTACCCGGACCTGCCACAGCGCATCGTGGCGCTCGGAGTGCGCTTCCTCGGCTACTGCAACCCGTACCTGTGCACCGACGGCACGCTGTTTCCCGTGGCCGAGGCGCGCGGCTTCCTGGCCCGGACCGCGGCGGGCGCGACATACCGGGTCGATTTCGGCGAGTTCGACTGCGGCGTGGTCGATTTCACCAACCCGGACGCGGCAGCTTGGTTCGGGAACCAGGTGCTCGGACGCAACATGCTCGGCCTCGGCCTGTCCGGCTGGATGGCCGACTTTGGCGAGTACCTGCCGGTCGATGTCCAACTGGCCAGCAACCAAGACGCCCACCTGATGCACAATGCCTGGCCCACCTTTTGGGCGCGGGTCAACGCCGACGCCATCGCGGCAGCGGGACGGACCGGCGACGCGGTGTTCTTCATGCGGGCAGGCTACACCGGGACGCAGGCGCACTGCCCGCTGCTGTGGGCCGGGGACCAGTCGGTCGATTTCTCCCGCCATGACGGCCTGGCGACGGTGATCTGCGCGGCGCTGTCGGCTGGGCTGCTGGGCAACGCGGCGCACCACTCGGACATCGGCGGCTACACCAGCCTGTTTGGCCTTACGCGGACGGCGGAGTTGATGCAGCGCTGGGCCGAGATGGCGGCCTTTACCCCGGTCATGCGCACCCACGAGGGCAACCGGCCGGCCGAGAACCTGCAAATCGACACCGACCCGGCGACGCTCGCCCACTTCGCCCGCATGACGCAAATCCACGTCCGCCTCGTCCCCTACCTGCGGACGGTCATGCAGGACGCGGCGACCCTCGGCCTGCCGGCGCAACGGCCGTTGTTCCTGCATTTCGCGCATGACCGGGCGACGTATGCGGTCCAGGACGCCTACCTCTACGGCCCGGACTTGCTGGTCGCACCGGTGCATCAGGCGGGCGTCGCGTCATGGACCACTTACCTGCCGGGCGGGGCCGAGTGGGTGCACCTGTGGTCGGCGGTGCGGTATGCCGGCGGCGGCGGCGTGACCGTGGCTGCGCCGCTGGGCCAGCCGCCGGTGTTCTGGCGGAGCGGGAGCGCGTTCGAGCCGTTGTTCCGACAGATTGCGGGGATGTAGCGGCCCTGGATAGATCAGCCTACGCAGCGGTTGCATAGGGAAACACCAGCCGGACCATAGTTCCTGTCTCTGGTGCGGCCTCGATTTCAACTTTTCCGCCACATGCGGACGCGAAACGGTCCGCCAGCCATCGGCCGGGCTTGGCGCTGTTGCCCTGCGTGCTGGCGAAGAACGCCTCCGTCGCGCGCCGGGCCACGGCCGACGGCAGGCCGGCGCCGCTGTCCGACACGGACACCTCGACCGTGGGTCGCCGGTCCGATCCGCCCAGCCGCGGCCCGTGGGTCCGCACGACCACCTCGCCACCCTCCGGCATCGCGTTGGCCGCGTTGCGCACGAGGTTGAGCAGCATGAAGTCCAGCAACCCGGCGTCGAGGCGCGCCGCCAGCGGCTCTAGCGCAAGCTCCATCGTGAGCTGCACCAAGGCATCCAGGCGCGGCTGCATAGTCGCGATGGACCGGCGCACAGCCGCGTTCAGGCTTATGGCCTCGATCCCACCCTGCGCCAGCACCGGCGCTGGCCGCACGCGCCCAGGCTGCCCGCGGCTCCATTTGCTGGGCAGATGGCTCGAGATGATGCGGCGGCCAGGACGCTTGGGGGTGGCTGTCAGGTTATCACGGTCGAACTCCAGGGCCAGCACGCCACGCCTCCATCAAAACAGCGCGAAGTCTATCACGGGAAAGTGTACAGAGGCGTTGCGTTTTGTCAGGCCGAGGCACGCCTGGCAACGCCCAGCCAAATTCAACGTTGTGTTGACAGCACAACCGCCGTGGGCGCAGCGTTTGCCGATAAGCGCCATGCCTCGTGCTGGCATCGGCGCAGGCGGAGGCGCTGCAGCATGATAAAGGTCAGCAGGCGTAGCGTCATGCTTGGAGCGGCTTATGCGGCCGCTGCTGGTGGACCGTATCCGGCCGCCGCCCAGGGCAGCGCCGACAGGTTCAGCCTTGATCGTGTTTTGCAACAAGCTACCGGCTCGAAACAGGTGCCGGGCGTCGTTGCGATGGCGGCGACGGATAAAGGCCTGATTTACCAGGGCGCGTTCGGCAAGCGCAGCCTCGCGCCGGGTGGCGCGGACATGACGCTCGACTCCGTGTTCTGGATTGCCTCCATGACCAAGGCGATCACCTCCACGGCCGCCATGCAGATGGTGGAACAAGGCAAACTGAGCCTCGACCAACCGATCAGCGCTGTCCTGCCCGAACTGGCCTCGGTGCCGGTGCTCGAAGGGTTCGATGCTGCGGGCGCCCCAAAGCTCCGCCCGGCGCGGCAGCCAATCACCCTTCGCCATTTGCTGACGCACACCACCGGCTTCACCTACGACATCTGGAATGCCGACATGGCGCGCTACCAGAAGCTCACCGGCATTCCGGGCATCATCAGTTGCAAGAACGACGCGCTGCGCCTGCCGCTCACCTTCGACCCGGGCGAGCGCTGGGACTACGGCATCGGCATCGACTGGGCCGGCAAGGCGGTCGAGCGCGTGAGCGGCCAGAAGCTCGGAGCCTACTTCCAGGACCACCTGTTCGGCCCGCTCGGCATGGGCAGCACGGGTTTCAGGCTGGATGCGTCGCAGCGCGCCCGCCTGGTGCAGATGCACGCCCGCCTTCCCGACGGCTCGCTCAAGCCAATCGACTTCGAAATCCCGCAAGACCCGGAGTTCGAGATGGGCGGCGGCGGCCTGTACTCGACCGCGTCCGACTACATGAAGTTCTGCCAAGCGTTCCTGCATGACGGCCGGGCCGAAAGTGGCGCACAAGTGTTGCGTCCGGAGACGGTGGCGGTCATGAGCCAGAACCAGATGGGCGATATCCGGGTCGTTCGTCTGAAAACAAGCGACCCGGCCAGCTCGCTCGACGCCGAGTTCTTTCCCGGTGCGGCCAAAACCTGGAGCACGGCGTTCATGCTGAACCTGGCCGACGCTCCGACCGGGCGCAGCGCCGGCAGCCTCGCCTGGGCTGGCCTCGGCAACACCTTCTTTTGGATCGACCCCAAGCGGCGCGTGGCTGGGGTGATCCTGATGCAGCTCCTGCCGTTCGTGGACGAGGCCGTGGTCCGAACGTTTTCGGAGTTCGAGACCGCAACCTACAAGGCCCTACAGGCGACCTGATGGTCCATTAGGGCCGGTCCGAAACCGGCCCCGAGGCGCCAAGCACGGCCTCAGTTCTTTGGCCGCGACGGAACAGCGGTGCGGTAGCTCGACTTCAGGGCTTGGCTGGCCAAGTAACGGCTTGCGTCCTGCGCCTGGGTGACGGTGAGGCTACCCCCCGCAAAGCCCAGCGGCGCCGAGTTGGCGGTCTGGAATTGCGCTTCGCTGCTCTCGCCGGGATCGAGTTGCGCCAGGCTGGATGGCTGAGCCGAGTTGCCCGCTAGCTCGGGATACGCCGCCGATCCGGTATCGCTTACGAAAGCCCGGCCGGTGCTGGCCTGGCCAGCGGCTTGAAAGGCGAACGGGTCGCCGTTGCCCTCGCTCTCGGCGAAGGCTTGGCCGGCCGAGACGCCGAGGATGACGGCGCCGACGGCGAAAACAGTCCTGATGCGCATGGTTGCTCTCCTGGGTTGATGGCCTCCTGTGCCGACTGTCCTGGACCCATGTCCCGATCACCGTTGCACTGGCCACGACCATCAGCTACTGCGGCCGGACTGGCGCGGCTGTGTGGCGCGTCACATTCCTGTGTCATATCGCAACAATCATCGGTCTGCGGCGCACTCCAGGTTGCGGCGTGCTGGCGCTTCATAAGTGTCGCCAAGGCCAGACCGGAACAGCGGAGCGCGGTCCAACAGGCCAGCCAGGAAACGGCGTTGGCTGGCAGCCCACTCCGCATCGGAGAGATGCGCCGCCTCGGTCCGCAAAGCCGCCGTATTGTAAGCAAAGATCGCCGGGCGCTCTGCCAACGGCGTGAGGTCGAGGTCAAGCAGCCGCAAGGTGCGTGGGTCCACGCCGGCGTAACTGAGATGGTCCGCAGTGGCTAAAATAGCCTCCGCCGCCCAGTCCGCTCCCGCCCGGTGCCCGGCTGCGTCCCACAGCAGAGCCACCGAACGGACCTCATTGTCGGCCGCCCCAGGCCGATAGACCGCATCGTGGAACATGATGGCGAGGGCCATGCCCTCGTCGTCAGGGTCACCCCCGTGCGCCAGGTGACGCAACCACAGCAGGCCGACATGGGCAGCGCTGTGGTAGGCCAGGGTCGGATCCGCGTAACGTTGCGCCAACCGCTGCGTCCAACGCCGGGGCAGCGCCAGGTGCGTCAGCAAGGCCTGGGCCGCAGCCTGGCACCGTGGCAGGTCGGCCGCCAAGCCGAACGTCTCGGCCGCGCGCGGCACGCCGGTCATTTCACATATTTTATGAGAATGCGTGATTCTTCACCGGCGTTCGCGTAAAGTATCGTTATGATATCGTGTCCTACCGGCCCGGCGCGCGCCCTGGCCCAATTGCAGTTCCTGGCAGGAGCGCCAGCCGACGCACTCGCACGGCTAGCTGCGCACGCACGATGGATCGACGCTGGCCCTGGACAGATGATTGTCGATTTTGATGATACCACAACTGACGTGTACTTTATAGTACAAGGTAGTGTCCGGGTTCTCGTACGCACGGCTGATGGAGAGCGGACCCAAATCCTTGGGGACTTCATCGCGGGCCACCTGGTGGGAGAGATGTCGGCCATCGATGACGCCCATCGTTCAGCGCGGGTAGAGGCGTTGGTGCGGACCCGCCTCTGCGTCGTGCCCGCCGCCGCTTTCCTCGACCTGGTGTTCGCGTCGCGCAGCGTGGGCCTACGCCTGCTGCGTCTGTTGACGTCACGCATCCGCGAGCAAAACCGCCGGTCGCTTGAGCACACCGCCCTGCCGTCCCGACTGCGGCTCGCGGCTGAGCTGCTGCGCCTTGGACGCCCTCGGGCGGACGGGACCCAGGCCGTAAGCCCGCCACCGACGCAGGAGGAGCTGGCCGCGCGGATCGGCGCCCGGCGCGAGACGGTATCGCGCGAGATGGCCATCCTATCCCGCGCCGGGCTGCTGCACCGTACCCGGGCAGCGTTTGTGCTAGACAATCCAGCCGCATTGCATGCCATGGTCGAGTCCGGACTCGATCAGCCGATACGATAACCGCGCGGCGGCGGGTACGTCTTTGTTACAGGCTGCGTGCAAAATTTGGCGGGCGCATCAGTGGGATCATCTCCCGCACGGCATGGCGGATCACGGCGTCGTTGTCGCGCCGGCCGTGCCAGGCCAGTTCCAGCCGGAAGCCTGCAACGGCGATGGGTGGCGCAAATGCAACGAGCGCGACAGCCTCGGCCGGCCCGCGCCATGGCAGCACCGCAAGGACCACGCCGGGAGCGGTCGCGTCCAGGCGTTCATGCAGCGCAGTGGTCAGCACGAGGGCCGGATAGTCCGCCATGACCAGGCGCACCGTCCGGTGAACAGTCGCGAGGTCGGTCTCAGGCGGACGCACGACACCGGCGATGGACGCGAGCGCGGTCCGCAACGACTCCCGCAACGCTTCCGCCGCGGTTGCGACAGCCCTAACTGGACGGCGGCGCGGGAGACGTGCGCCTCCTCCAGCAACACGTCCAGCACCACCAGCAGTTTCAGGTCGAACGACCTCAGGTTATCTGTCAGGCTGATGGGGTTCCATTTACTTGTAGCCACTACCGAGTGATGTGAGCTTAAACGGTTGCAACCAACAGTCATATGGTGGTTTGAAATAGCGCGACTGCCAGATCGGAGGACATTACGATGCGTGTCATTGCTGCCATTTTGCTTACCTGCGCCGTCGCTGCCTGCTCAGAAACTAGCCCTTCCCCCCTGGTGTCGCCACGACTTGACAGTGGGGTAACATCCAGCAATGGCGGCGGCACCCGTACACTCGGCAACCAGCCCAATGTCGGCGTCACGACCCGCGTAAGCCCGGCACAGTGAAACCTAACGTTGCAACACGGGCCGGTGGCGGGCTACGCCGCCGCCGGCCCGTTGGTGATGCGGTCGATTTCCACCAACTCGTCAGTCGTCAGCATCCACCTGTTTGCCGCCACGTTCGCGGCGATCTGCTCTGGCTTAGTCGCCCCGGCGATCACGCTGGAAACCGGGGGGCGGGCCAACAGCCAGCTAAACGCCAACTCCAGCAGCGTGTGGCCGCGTGCCGCCGCGAAGTCCCCCAGATTCTCGGCGATGGTCCAGTTGTGGTTGGTAAGATAACGTTCCGCCAGCCGCTCCGTCTTGGTGAGCCGGGCATCGGCCGGCATGGGCGCGTTGCGCTGGTACTTGCCCGTCAACAGCCCGCTCGCGAGCGGAAAATAGGGCAACAACCCCAGCCCGTGCACGCGCATGGCTGGCATCAGCTCCGTCTCGTGCTTGCGGACCAGCAGCGAAAGCTCGTCCTGGCATGACGCAAACCCAGTGAGACCCAGGTCACGGGCGGTCCAGGCGGCGTCCACCACCTGCCAGGCCGGCAAATTGCTGCAGCCGGCATAGCGTATCTTGCCGGCGCGGGTGAGGTCTTCCAAAGCGCGCAGCGTCTCGTCGATCGGCGTCAGCGGGTCCGGGCGATGTTGCTGGTAAAGGTCGATCCAATCGGTTCGCAGACGCCTTAGGCTCGCCTCCACGGCGGTCATGATGTATCGCCGGCTGGCGCCCTGGAGCGTTTCGGCTGGGTCCATCGGCATCGCGAACTTGGTCGCCAGCACGATGTCCTTGCGCTGCGGCCCCAAGATGTCGCCCAGCGCCGTCTCCGACCCGCCACGCTCCCCATAGACGTCGGCAGTGTCGAACAGGGTGATCCCCGCATCCAGCGCCGCATGCACCACGGCCCGGCTGGCTTCAAGGTCGATGCGGCCGCCGAAGTTGTTGCAGCCGAGGCCGATGGCCGAAACGCGGAGGCCAGAGCGGCCAAGGTTGCGCATTTCCATTTGGTTAAGGTTCCCATGCGATTATGCCGCTCAGTCGGCTTAGAACGTCGTGTTCCCGTGTCGGCTGTGTTATCCTCCGCCAGCCAGTCAGCCGAGCATTCGGGCTTGCTGGTTTCCGCGATATCCAGCTAACCCGCCTCATGGCTTGAGAAGCAAGGCGGCTCGCAACCAATCAGGCAGAATCCGGACATGACGCAGCATCCAGATGAGACTGAGCCCAAGGTGGGCTACATCCCAAAGCCGCCGAGCCCGGCCGATCTTGATGAGGTCAGCCAGGACCAGGCGCTGATCACCGACGAGTGGGCGGACGACGCCAGCCAGGAACAGCCGCCGGGCGCACCGTCCACGCCGCAGCCGAGCACCCCAGACTGATCACCCGGCGCGGGCTGCTGCGGACTACGACAGGGCTGATCGGCGCGAGCTTCGCGACCGCGAGCTACGCGTTCGCGCTCGAGCCGGGGCTTCGGCTTTCTGTGCAGGACTACCATCTCTCGCTGCCGGGCTGGGGCAAGAGGCCGCCCCTTTCGATATGCATCATCGCCGATCTGCACGCTGGCGAGCCGTGGATGTCGCTCGACCGGGTGCAGCGGATCGTAGCTACGGCCAACGCGCTGGCGCCAGACCTGCACGTGGTGCTTGGCGACCTGCCGGCGCACCATAGCTTCGTCACCAAACAGGTCCCGATGCCAGAGGTCGCCAGGGCGCTCGCTGGTTTGCAGGCGCCGCTGGGCCGCTACGCGATCCTGGGCAACCATGACTGGTGGGACGACCCGGACGCGCTGCAAAGCCGCCGTAGCCCGCCGCTTATCCATCGCTTCCTAAACGATGCCGGCGTCCCCGTGTTGGCCAACGCCGCGCGCCGCCTGCCGCATGGGGAGGGCGTCTGGCTGCTTGGCACCGACAGCGCGCTGGCGTTCGGACGGCGACGCCCCGGCGCAGACAACCTCCGTGCGGCGTTGGCGCCGGTGCGGGACGATGCGCCAGCCATCCTGCTTGCGCACGAGCCGGACATCTTCCCCCAGGTGCCAGGGCGCATCGCGCTCACGCTCGCCGGGCACACTCACGGTGGGCAGGTGCGCGTGCTCGGCCACTCCGCCGTGGTGCCGTCCCGCTATGGCAACCGCTTTGCCTATGGCCTGATTGAGGAGGCGGGGCACTGCATGGTCGTCTCGGGCGGGCTTGGTTGCAGCATGTTGCCAGTCCGCTTTGGAGTGCCGCCGGAGCTGACGCGCGTGTTCCTGTCGTAAAGGCGCAGGCGCTCTTGTAGTCGAGGTTGCCGGTTGCGGCTATAAAGCGCCCGATCCACGACAGGAGACGGGTATGGACGCGTTCGACGCTGACCTCAGGAGCCTTCGCCCGCAACTCGACCTGTCGCGCCGGGGCGCGGTGCTCACGAGCCTTGCCGCCGGTTTCGCCGTGGCGGCGCAGCCGGTGGCCGCCCAGAGCGTGATCACCACGGACCTCGCCGGCCTTGAGGCCGGGGAGGTGCAAATTCCAACCTCCGACGGCACGATCCCGGCTTACCGGGCCATGCCAGCCGGCGCGGGGCCGTTCCCGGTCGTGTTGGTCGTGCAGGAGATCTTTGGCGTCCACGAACACATCAAGGACGTGTGCCGCCGCATGGCCAAGCTCGGGCACATGGCGATTGCGCCGGAGCTTTATGCGCGCCAGGGGGACGTCTCCAAGCTTACCGACATCCCCGCCATCCAGCGCGAGGTGGTGTCCAAGGTGCCGGACGCGCAAGTGATGAGTGACCTTGACGCCACTGTCGCTTACGCCAAGGCATCGGGCCGGGGGGACGCGAACAAGCTGGGCATCACCGGCTTCTGCTGGGGCGGGCGGATCACCTGGCTGTACGCCGCGCACAACCCTGGCGTGAAGGCAGGGGTCGCCTGGTACGGCCGGCTCGTGGGCCAGCCCACCCCCTTGACGCCGCGCAACCCGGTCGACCTTGCGGCAGAGCTGAAGGCGCCAGTGCTCGGGCTGTATGGCGCGGCCGACCAAGGCATTCCTGTCGCCACCACGGACCAGATAAAGCAGGCCTGCGCGGCCGCCGGCAAGACTTGCGAGTTCGTCGTCTATCCGGACACGCCGCACGCTTTCTACGCCGACTACCGCCCGAGCTACCGGGCCGGTCCCGCGGCGGACAGCTGGTCACGCTTGCAGGCCTGGTTCAAACAGCACGGCGCCGCCTAATAGCGCGCCATTGCGAATCGCTTAAATAACCAATCGTTTCTGTATGTCAGTTCCTGCATAATCATGAAGAACAATAGCAATAATATTTAATACATGAGCGCTCGCCTGAAGTGTTGTCGATTATCATGAAACATTGAAGCGAGGTCCCGGTCAGCCTCGGACGAGGCTGCTAGGGGCGTGGGTATTGACGGAACAGGCACTCGACTTGACTGGCTACACGCTGACGTTCGACGACGAGTTCAATGCGTTCAGTTGGCACGGCGGCGGCAAACAGGGGACATGGAACACCACCTACGCCTATGGGGAACGCAAGCTGAATGACGAGCTTCAGTACTACGCGGACCCGTTCCAGGACATAGACCCGTTCTCGCTCAGGGACGGCGCGCTGGTCATCACCGCCACGCCCTCCGCCGACCCAGCGCGAACCTGGGGACAGCCCTACGTGTCCGGGGTGATCACGAGCCTGGGCTCGTTCTCGCAGCAGTACGGCTACTTCGAGATGCGGGCTAAACTACCGGCCGGACAAGGTCTGTGGCCAGCGTTCTGGATGTTGCCGGTGGAGCATGTCTGGCCACCCGAGCTCGACATCCTGGAGGCCTTTGGCAGCGAGCCTAACCAGTTGCACTGGGCTGCGTTGACCGCCACCAGCCTCGGCAACGCCGGGGACTGGGTTGGCTTGCCCGCCGACACCACCCGCGGCTACCACCGCTACGGCGCGCGCTGGACTGCCCAAACGCTGACCTATTACTTCGACGGCGAGCCGGTCGCCCAGGCTGCGACCCCCGCCGACATGAACCAGCCGATGTACCTGATCGCCAACCTCGCAGTCGGCGGACACTGGCCGGGCGACCCGTTTCCAAACACGCCGTTGCCGGCGCAACTGGCGATCGACTACATCCGAGCCTACTCGGACGCGCCGTCAGCCGTTGCGGCGCCAAGCGATGCCGTTTCGACGCCGGACACCCACATCGTTGAAGCGGCAGCCGCACCGCCCGCCGGGCCTCCGCGCCGGACAGCCGCGGCAACGAACTGGGTCGACAGCGCCGGCACGCGTGGCACTCCGGCCGGCGATCAGTTCCAGACCTATTACGGCGACACGGCAACCCGCACGGGCGGACCCGGCGACGACACCTACATCGTAACCGACCCGCGCCAGTACATCGCTGAAACCACCGGCGAGGGCGTTGACCTAGTACGGTCCTGGATCGGCTACACGCTGCCGCCTGACGTCGAGAACATCGAGATCGCCGCCGGGTGGGGGCTGCGCGCCACCGGCAACTCGGCCAGCAATTACGTCGCAGGCAACACGGGCGACGACACGCTGAGCGGCGGCGCAGGTGGTGACGACGTGTTGAGCGGCCACGGCGGCCGCAACACCTTCGTCGTGATCGCGGGTGGCGGCCATGACACCGTGACCGACTTCCAGGCCGGCGCTGGTCCGGCGCATGACGTGGTGCAGCTCGACGGCTTCTCTTTCCAGTCTGCGGCCCAGGCGCTTGCGGCGCTGCAACAAGCCGGCGCCGACGTGGTGTTGCCGTTCCATAACGGCGAGACGCTCACGTTCTGGGACGCCTCCGCCAGCGCGTTCAGTCCTGGGAACTTCCAGCTAAGCAACGTCGCCGGTCCGCCGGCCAGCGGCGCAGCCGTGCCAAGCCCAGTGGCGAGTTTCGCCGCCAACACCCTGGTGCTTCACCTCTCGGAGGATGCCTTTGCGGGCGACGCGCAGGTCACGGTGACGATTGACGACCGGCAGCTCGGCGGCGTGCACACCGTGACTGCCAGCCACGCCGACGGCCAGCCGCAGGCGTTCACCTTCACCGGACGCTTCGGCGCCGGGCCGCACACCGTCACGGTGCGTTTCCTGAACGACGCATGGGGCGGCGCCGGGCACGACCGCAACGCTTACGTGGATGCGGTGAGCTACGACGGCCGCCACACCGCGTTGAACATCGCCTTGGAAACCGCCGGGTCGGCCGCGTTCGAGGTCAGTCCGTTGCTTAATGCCGTAACGCCGGACATACCGGTGATCACCGGCCTGTCGTTGGCCAGGGGCGCTGTCGCAATCAGCGGCACCGCCGCGGCTGCCTGCGTCATAGTGCTGTTCGACGGCGCGGCACGGGTGGGCACGGCCCTGTCAGACGGCGTCGGCGCTTGGAGCATCACGCCGGATGTCGCGTTTGCGAACGGCGCGCACCGCCTGGCCGCACAGGCGACGGACGCAGCGGGCAACCAGTCGCTTGCGCCGGCGTCGTCTGGCTTTGTGGCTGTAGCGGCATCAAACGATGGCGTCGTGACGCTGCCGAACACCGGCTTCCGGACCTCGGAACTGCTCGCCAGGACCGAGGGCGCGTTGCTGCTGGCGCATGACGGCCAGACGGACGTGATCGTGGGCGCCACGGATTTGCGCTTCATTGATGGCCGCCTCGTGCACAACCCCGACGACGCAGCGGCACAGGTCGCCAGGCTGTACCACGCCGCGCTCGGCCGCGAGCCGGACCAGGGCGGCCTCAGCTACTGGACCACGCGGTTGCAAACGAGCGACACGCAGCCCAACCTCGCGTCCGCCTTCGTCGCCAGTAAGGAGTTTGCGGCGGCCTACGACGCTTTGGGCGACAGCGACTTCATCACGCGGCTGTATGGGAACGTGCTCGGGCGCTTGCCAGACGTGGGCGGCTTGGCGAGTTGGCTCGATAGCCTGCGCGCCGGCAGCACGCGCGGCGGCGTCGTGGCTGGCCTGTCCGAAAGCGTGGAGCACCGCGCCCGCACAGCCGGTCAACTCTCCGCTGGCCTATGGGACCGCGATGAGGCGGCGGCGCAGATTGCCCGGCTGTACGACACGGTCTTTGGCCGGTTGCCCGACATCGGCGGCCTCGGCTTCTGGAAGGCGGCGCTCGCCAGTGGCGCCAGCACGCTCGGCGTCGTGGACAGCCTCACCGGCGCGGCCGAGTTTCGGGCGGCATACGGCTCACTCGACAGCCACGAGTTCGTGCGGACCCTGTACCAGAACACGCTGCACCGTGCGGGAGACGCCGCGGGCCTGGACCATTGGACCAAGGCCATCGAGGACGGCACGCTGGGCAAATCGGCCGTTGTCCTCGCCTTCTCCGACAGCGCCGAACACCGGGCCAACACGGCGACGACGTTTGGCGGCGAGGCCAGGTCCGCCTGGGGCATCCAGTTCGCGGGGTAGGGCCGACAACCTGAACGCGCCCGTTCGTCAGGCCGCGCGCCGGTGTCGCACCAGCTCCGCCCGGATATGCCGAGCCAGCTCCGCGGCTGCCCCTGTTTGATGCTGCGGCCCATGCAGGCTGATTGCGAAAGTGGGCAGCTCTGGCAAGCCGGCGCTGGCGGGCAAGATGTCCAGGCCGGGCGGGAGGGTGGACGCCAACCAAACGGACACGGCCAAGTCCGCGCGCACGGTCGCCACCGTCGCCTCCATGCTGCCATTCTCGAACACCGTCCTCCACGTCAGGTCGTGCCCGCGCAAGGCCGCCAGAACGGAGGTGCGAAACGCGCAAGTGTCGGACACTATCGAAAGCGGCAAGGGACGCCTCAGGTGCGCGATCCCAGCCCTGGCCCCGGCCCAAACGAGCCGCTCGACACAAAGGCACTCCCCCGCGGACAGTCCAACTGGCTCCTCAACCACGGCAAGGTCAACCTGCCCCGCCTCCATCATCCCGGCCAGGTCCGGCGACGGCCCGCACAGCAGAAGCAACTCCACCTGCGGGTAGGCGTCCGAATATGCTTTCAGCACAGGCGCCAAGCGCGTAGCCACCAGATCGGGCGGCACGCCGAGCCTGACCCGGCCCTCCACGACGCTTGCGGTCATCTCGGCCCAGATCTCGTCGTTCAAGCCCAGCAGCCGCTTGGCCCGGCCCAACAAGCGTTCGCCGGCCAGGGTCGGCCGCAGGCCGCGCCGGCCACGCTCGAACAGGCGGCATCCCAGCGCATCTTCCAGCCGTTTGACGTGCTGGCTAACGGCGCCTTGCGTGAGGTGGAGGGCGTTTGCCGCCGCCGTCATGTTGGCCTTGTCCGCAACGGCCACGAAGGTGCGGACAAGAACGGTGTCGAGGTTGTGCGCCATGCAGGCATCATGACTGGTAATGCTTGGCATGGCGAACATTAGCTTCACGGCAGACCGGCGGCGGACCTAGCGTGCCGTTCCTTTTGGAGGCCCGGCCCCTATGGCGCTCGACACGATCCTGCCGCTCATCTTGTTCGTGGTCGTCTCGACCATCACGCCAGGGGGCGCCACGACGCTTGCGGTGGCCTCGGGCGCGCAGTTCGGCTTCCGGCGCTCCGTGCCCTTGATGGCGGGCATCGCCGTGGGCCTGGCCTCGCTGGCCGCCGCCGCAGCGGCCGGGCTGGCTGGCCTGTTGCTGGCGGCGCCATCCTTGCAAACGGCCATGCGGCTGGCCGGGTCGGGCTACCTGCTGTGGCTCGCCTGGAAGATTGCCAGGAGCGGGCCGCCGAACCTGCGGGCGGACATGGGCGTACCGACGAGCTTTCTCGGCGGGGCTTGCCTGCTGTGGCTGAACCCGAAAGGCTGGGCTATGGCGCTCGGCGCTGCGGCTTCCTTTGCGGTCATGGCGAGCGGGCCGCTGCAGCTTGCCGTGCTGCTCGGTTCGGCCTTTGGCCTTGCAGCCGCCGTGTCGCTGTCACTGTGGTGCGTGGCCGGGTTGCTGCTTGCCCGGCTGCTGCGGACCGAACGGCAGTGGCGGACGCTCAATGCCGTGCTGGGACTGCTGCTCGCCGTGTCCATCATCCCGATGTGGTGGGATTGATGTGGGTGCGGCAGGCTGGGACTCTGGCTTAAGTGCGCGCCCAGCCACGGACAAGTGCGAGTCATCACACCTAAGCAGCCTCCTCGGCCACCCCGGTCGAGAGCCACCATCCATTGCCGCTGAACCAACACGTCGCGTCCGGTTCGCCGTCCAGCCGGAGGGTCCGCACTGTGTGCCACGCGTCGCCAGCGAATGCCGCCGCGAGACCCCGCCCAGTTTCCGGGTCCTGGCCGTCGTGACACGGGATGAAGCCCGCGCGGGCAATGAAGCGGGCCGGCCATGTCGTGCCGTCCACCTGCGGCCTCCGCAACAGCAACATGCCTCCGAACCCGCCCTCCGGTTGGAGCGGGAACAGCAGCCGCCCACCCGGCCGCAAAGCATCGGCCCATGCGCGGCTTGGCTGCGTGGCGCCCGCGTTGACATAAACCGCATCGGCCTGCGGCAAGTCATCGGCGATGCCGGACCGCGATTGCACCTCGACCCAGGGAAACTCCGCCAGGTTCCGCCCGGTGCGCGCCGCAAGGCCGGGGTCGATCTCGTAGGCATGCACCCGTCCAGCCGGTCCGACCAGATGGGCAAGGATGGCCGTGTAGTAGCCGCTGCCTGTCCCCACCTGCAGCACCGTCGCGCCCGGTTGCAGCGCGAGCGCGTCGAGGCAGCGGGCATGCAGGCTCGGCTCGCCGATGTTGATGCCGCGTGCCGGGTCGAGCGCGACCAGCACGTCTTGGTAAAGGAACGCCGGGTCGTCATCGGGCGTCGCCAGATAGCTCGCCTGGGTTGACCATGGTCCGGCCAGCAGGATGTGCCACGGCGCCGGACCTGCGAACGTCTCGCGCGCGACGGCGGCGAAGGCCTGCTCGATGCGAGGGTCCTGCGCCCCGCCACGCCCGGCGACGTACCGGGCGAAAAAGGCCCGAAGCTTGGCTGAACGGCCAGTCATCCGCCATGTCTCCTCTTGTATAGGCTCGGTCCAGGTTGGGCCTTGCGTCCGGTTTCCGCTAGACGGGTTGGCGCTGCGACACGGGACCATGAGGAACGACGATGACCGAGCCGGACTGGCTAAGCTGGACGCGCGAGTTGCAGGCAATCGCGCAAACCGGGCTTGCCTTCGAGCCTGGCCCGTATGACCGCGAACGTTACGAGATGCTGCGCTGCCTGGCGTCCCGGATCATGGCGGCGCACACGGACACGCCGGCCGAGCGGATCGAGGCGCTGTTCAGCCATGAGAGCGGCTACGCGACGCCCAAGGTCGACGTGCGCGGGGCGGCGTTCGACGGGCAAGGCCGTATGCTCATGGTGCGCGAGGTAGCCGACGGCGGACGCTGGACGCTGCCCGGCGGCTGGGCGGACGTGAACCTCACCTTGGCGGAGAACGTCACGAAGGAGATGCTGGAGGAGAGCGGGTTCCACGTGCAGGCGCGCAAGCTGGCGGCGGTGTGGGACCGCACCCGGCAGGGACACGCCCCCGGCGTGTTCTCGTGCTGCAAGGTGTTCTTCATCTGTGACATCGTGGGCGGAGCGGCAGCAACCGGGCCGGAAACGTCGGAGGTCGGATGGTTCGCCGAGGACGCCGTGCCGCAGGACCTCTCGCTCGGCCGCGTGTTGCCCAACCAGCTCAGGCGCATGTTCGCGCACGCCCATGACCCGGCCTTGCCGACCGAGTTTGAATAACCTTGACGTGGCCGCTGTGCCGCTGGCACCGGGCACCCATTTCCATTACACTATCCAAAATACGGGATTGGAGGAAGTCCCATGACCACGTTCCAGGAGAGGGAGCGGGCGTTCGAGGCGAAATTCGCCCATGACGAGGAATTCCGCTTCCTCGTAACTGCGCGTCGCGACAAGCTGTTGGCCCAGTGGGCATCTGAGCGGCTTCGGTTATCAGGTCAGGCCAAGGCAGATTTGACAGCCTCAGTTCTGGCGGTGCGTGACGGTGCCGGACATGATGGGCGTCTGCTGAGGCACGTGGCAACCACTTTCGCAGGGCACGGCAGCAGTGTCACGGATGCCGAGCTGGCAGCCGCGCTGAAAAGCAGCGCAGCGCAAGCGCGGCAACAGCTCCTTGAAGGGCTGCCTCAAATGTCGAACACGGCATAGACACGGTTGTGCCTCGGCCGCTGACAAATCCTACCTGGTCGTCCAGGGGTACGGACCCTTCTCAGACTTTGATGAGGATCATACAAGACCAGGTCCAAACGGCCCAGCCGTTCCGCGCTTTGACGGCAACTGCACTTCACATAGGTTAGGATCGGGCTGTGTTGGTTAGAACATCAAGTTCCAGTAAGGCCGGCCCCGTGTTTCGTCTGACGTATTGCAGCAGCGCTTGCTTAAGCCCACACCGAACGGCCCAAAAACTCACCGTCGGCCGTATTCTGAGCAGCGCCCGTTTCAACAACGCGCGCCAGCATATTACGGGTGCGCTGTTCTTCTCGGGCCAGTGCTTCGTCCAGCACTTGGAGGGTCCGCAGGAATACGTTGAGGCAACACTCGACAGGATCGCCCAGGACGTACGCCACACCAACCTGAACGTGGTAAGCCATGGGTGGGGTGAGAACCGGCGTTTTGCGTCCTGGTCCATGATCTACGTGGACGCCGAGACAACACCGGCCTCACGCACAGCCGCCGGGCTGATGCGGAACGCGCCGGACATACCCGCCGGGTCGGATCCGCAGCTCGAGGCTCTGTTGCAGGACCTCGTGGCCGACTATCTCTCCGGTCCGTGACGCTGTTCTAAGGCGTTATGTCGGACGCATCGCACGGTGCGGCAATCACGGCCTCGGCCGGCAGTTTCTGCTGCGCATACTGCTCCAACCGAACGCGAACCCGCTTGTAGTCTTCGCTGGCCTGTTGCTCGCGACAGGTCATGGCCATTCCATCCAACTGCACTGGAAGGCCGCCGCGGGTTTCGATCATGCTTTGCAGGGCAGTCCGGACCTTGGCCTGCTGGACCAGGATGCGTTGCTGGTAGCGGGACCGCGCCGCCGGCGAGAACGGGCACTGCGCGAAGCGTTCCGCCAGGGCGCGCCGGAACATCCGCCCGGCGAGCGGGTCCCCGCACGCATCAAATAAATAGAGCGACACGGCGAACCCACGCTCGAACGCGTCCGTGCGGTCCAACACCGGACCTACCTCCGACCGCGCCGGACCCGCGAGCGATGCGGCCAACAGGCCAGCGAGTGCCACGCAGCGCATCAGTAGGTCGCCAGGTACTGCGCCAGCGCCACGATGTCATCGTCGCTCAGTCCCGACGCCGCCTCGGTCATGGCGGCGACCCCGGTGCTGGGCCTGGCACCGGACCGGTAATCGGTGAGCGCCTTGATCAGGTAGTCCTTGTGCTGGTGGGCGATGCCCGGTGCGGCTTGTTTGCCAACGAACGTGTCGGCGTGGCACGCGGCGCAACGATGCTGCTCCGCCAGCGCCTGCCCTGCCTTGCGCAAGGCCGGGTCCGTGTCCGCCACCGGCGCTGGGCCGCGCGGCAGGGAGGCAAAATACGCGCCGATATTGCGTACATCCTCGTCTGACAGCTCGGCGGCGATTGGCCCCATGATTTCGTTCGCGCGGCGGCCTGACCTGAAGAACACTAACTGCCATTGCAGGAACTTATCCTGCTGCCCGGCCAACGATGGAATGGCCGGGTCCTCCGAGACGCCTTGCGCGCCGTGGCAGGCCTGGCATACCTCAGCCCGGGATTGCCCGGCGGCGATGTCAGCAGCCGACGCTGCGCCGGTGGCTAGGCAGAGCACCACCGCAAGCGCGGTCCAAGTCGTTTGCATTCGCATATCCGTGCTGGTTCAGCGATGGATCGCCCGTTCCGGAACGGGCGATCCAAAGTCGCTACTTGCTGTAGCTGATACGGTAGACGGCGCCTGCCCAATCGTCAGCCACCATCAGTGATCCGTCCTTGGCCAGCAAGATGTCGGCTGGACGGCCCGAGTATTCTTGTTCCCCGGTCAGCCAACCCTCCGCGAACACCTCGTTACGGGCGTTCTTGCCATCCGGGTCAACCACGACCCGATCAATGCGCGCGCCCTGGTACTTGTGCCGGTTCCAGGACCCATGCTCGGCGATGAAAATGTTGTTCTGGTACTCGGCTGGGAACTGGCTGCCCGTGTAGAACTTCATCCCCAGCGGCGCGACGTGCGCGCCAAGCTTCACCACCGGCGGCGTGAACTCGCTGCACTGGTGCCCCCCGGCGAACTTCGGGTCGGGCAGGTCGCCCTGATGGCAGTATGGATAGCCGAAGTGCTCGCCCATCCGACTGATGCGGTTCAGCTTGTCGCTGGGTATGTCGTCGCTCATCCAGTCGCGCGCGTTCTCGGTGAACCAGTAATCGCCGGTGCGGGGGTCGATGTCGCCACCAACGCTGTTGCGCACGCCCAGCGCCACGATCTCCGCCAGTCCGGTTTTCGGGTCAACGCGCCGGATTTGCGATACGCTGGTAGGCGGGATGCCGATGTTGAACGGAGGCCCGAACGGCAAGTACATGTGCCCGGCCTTGTCGGTCACGATGTACTTCCAGCCATGCGCGACATAGGGCGGCATGTCGTCATATACCACAACCGGGGCCGGCATCTTGTCGAGGCTGGCCTCGGCATTGTCATACCGCAGCAGCTTGTCAATCGCGATCACGTACAGCGCGCCATCCCGGAACGCGAGGCCGGTAGGCATGTTAAGGCCCTTCAGGACGGTCTTCACGCTGCGCTTGCCGTCCTTCTCGGTTACGGCATAGACGTTGGTCGCGTTGTAGGAGCCTACGAACAGCGTGCCGTTGTCCCCCCAGGCCATCTGCCGGGCTTCCGGCAGGCCGGATGCATAGACCTCGATTTTGAAGCCGGGCGGCAGCTTGACGTTTTTAAGGTTGTCCTGCAGCTCCGCCAGCGGCGTTGGAGTGGCCGGTCCAGCCGGCGGGGCCAGGCCCTTCATGTCTGGCGTCTCGTCACCCAGGAACCAATCGGCTGGCGGGCGCGCCCAGAAGCTTGGCTTGCTGCTGTCGTAGCTTTTGACGTCGGCAGCCTGGGCCGGACCAAGCAGGGCAGCGGCCGCGAACACGACAGGTGCAAACGCAGTCCCGCGACGTAACAGTGATTTCAAATTCACGCTCATTCCCCGTTCTTCGCCGCGTGGCTTTATAGCCACGTCGCAGCGGAGTAGGCACGAGGCTACGGGAACGCTGCAAGGCCTTGAATGCCCCGCGGACGAACGAGTACCAATCGTTCACTCATTCGTGTTTAAGCGGCGGCGGCGCCACTGCATTCACAACCTCGGCCTGGGGCCGGCAAGCCTACGTGCGTCCATGCTCACGATAACGGTGCCCGCCGCCGGAGTTGTCGCCGTCGGCGTCCTTCATGCGGTCAGGTTGCGTGCCAGGTTTGCCGCCGCCATCCTTGTGGCCGTGCTCCTGCTTGTTCTTGCCGGGGTTCTCCTTGTCTTGATGGCTGCTGCCAGGGCCGCCGAAGCGTCCGGTGTGTTCGTTCTTGTCAGGCATGGGAAAACCTCTTTCGCCTTTGTCCAAGACGATGAACGAACCAAGCGGCGCTGGGTTCAGCGCCGCACGGTTCCTGCTTTGCTAAGCAAACGGGCGGCCTGGCTGGCGTCATAGCGGGTCAACCCGGCCGCAGCCGGGCCACCAGCGCGCGTTGCTTGTCGCGGTGGGCCTGGAACTGGCGCGTGGCGTAACCCGCCCAGGCCGCAGCCGGGAGCCAGCCCACCAAGCTTGCTTGCAAAGCGATGCAGATTAGTCCCGGCATTGGCCGGCCCAACGCCAGGAAAGCCAGTCCTGGCAGCAGGATGGCGACGGGTAGGCGCACGAGCCGGCTCATGGGTGTCCGGCCGCGCTCTGGGCGGTGTTCGCTGCCATATGCTGCCCCTTTCCTGATTGCCGTGTGGCCGGACCGGCAAGGAACACGACTGGCGCCGGGCAGCAAGACGGCCAACGCTTAGGACGACACGGGTTGACCCTCCCCTGCCGTTGGGTAGCCTATGAGGAACGAAGCCGCCAAAGGCGGTTGGAGCCAGGGAGGTTCGGATGCGTCCGCAGCACGAAGTCCTGATTATCGGCGCCGGCTTTGGCGGCCTCTGCATGGGGCTGCAACTTCAGCGCGAGGGACAACCATCGTTCCTCATCCTGGAGAAATCTGACCGGCCCGGCGGCACATGGCGCGACAACACCTACCCTGGCGCAGCCTGCGACGTGCGCGCGCATCTCTATTGGTTCTCATTCGACGAGGAACAGCCGGACTAGCAGTCTGTCGGACTTAACGCGACGTGGATGGACACGGTAGGATCGGCGGC
>CAXTCN010000021.1:0-60140 GCA_964242575.1 uncultured Acetobacteraceae bacterium
CCTGATCTCAGAGATCAGCCGGTCGGAAACAGGGGCAGACCGAAGTGTTCGGCGATGGCTGCATTGTGCGCCAGCAGCGCCACGTCATACAGGCTTACGCCGCCATCCGTCCGTCCAGCGCCTCGCGCACCGCGCGTGCAATCGCCACCGCTCCCGGCGTGTCGCTATGCACGCACACGGACTCCGCCACCACTGGCACGTCCTTGCCGGACACCGCGCGGGTCACGCCTGCGCCCACCGCCCGCAGCACGCGCGCAGCTGCCTCCTCTGGCACGACGGCGTGGTGTTCGCGCGTGATGATGATCCGGCCGTCGTCGCCGTAGTCCAAGTCGGCGTAGTACTCGCACAGGAACGGCAGGCCGCGCCGCTCATAAACCCGCGACATCGCGCAGTCCGCGAACGCCAGCAACGGCGCGCCGAGCGCCTCGGCGGCGTCGGCGATGGCCTCCGCCACCTCCTCGTCCCGCTGCGCCATGCCGTACAGCGCGCCGTGCGGCTTGATGTGCGAGAGCGCCATGCCCTCCGCATCAAGGAACGCCTTGAGCGCGCCGGCCTGGTACAGCACCAGCGCCGTGACTTCCTCCCGCGTCAGGCGCATCTCGCGCCGTCCGAAACCTTGCAAGTCCGGCAGGCCAGGGTGCGCGCCGACCCTCACGCCGTGCTGCTTCGCCAGCCGTACCGTCCGCTGCATCACCACTGGGTCTGACGCATGGAAGCCGCAGGCCACGTTCGCGTGGGTGACGTAGGGCATGCACCCCCGGTCGTCGCCGACCCGGTAGATGCCGTAGGCCTCGCCCATGTCGCAGTTGATGCTGATTGCGGCCACCGAACCCGCCCCTGCCTTGTCCGGCAGCATCCTTCCCGATCCTCTGGACACGTGCAAGGCTCGACACGTGCAAGAATTGGGCACAACATCCCTTAAACACCACCCGGAGCAGCGCACGAGCCATGGCCGTCAAAACGATCCTGGCACCGATCCCCGGCACGTTCTACCGCGCCGCCGCACCGGGCGACCCGCCCTTCAAGGCCGAGGGCGACCCCGTGCAGCCCGGCGATGTCGTGGGCCTCATCGAGGTGATGAAGACCTTCACCCAGGTCGTGGCCGAACAATCCGGGCATGTCACGCGCTTCCTGGTCGAGAACGAGGACCCGATCATGGCCGGCCAGCCGCTTTACGAAATCGAGGGCTGATGCCGCTCGGCAAGCTGCTGGTCGCCAACCGGGGCGAGATCGCGGTCCGCATTATCCGGGCCGCGCGCGAGCTGGGCATCGCCACCGTGCAGGCCGTGAGCGAGGCTGACCGCGATACGCTCGCCGCCCGCATGGCTGACGAGGCCACGGTGATCGGGCCGGCTCACGCGTCGCGCTCCTACCTGAACGCCGGCGCGCTGCTGGACGCCGCGCGCCGCACCGGCGCTGATGCGGTGCATCCCGGCTACGGCTTCCTGTCGGAGAACGCGAGCTTCGCCGAGGCAGTCGAGCGCGCCGGCCTGGTGTTCGTCGGCCCGCGCGCCGAAACCATCCGCCTGATGGGCGACAAGGCCCGGGCGCGCGAGGCCGCCGCCGCCGCCGGGGTGCCGACGGTGCCGGGCACCGCGGGCCGGGTCGAGGACAGCGCCGAGGCGGTGGCCCGCGCCGCCGAGATCGGCTTTCCCGTGCTGATCAAGGCCGCCGCCGGGGGAGGCGGCCGCGGCATCCGCGTGGCCTCAGGACCGGCGGAGTTCGCGCCGCTGTTCGACCAAGCCGCCGCCGAGGCCCGGACCGCGTTCGGCGACGGCGGCCTGTATGTCGAGCGCTTCATCCCCCGCGCCCGCCACATCGAGGTGCAGGTGCTGGGCGACGGCGAGCGCGCTGTCCACCTGTTCGAACGCGAATGCTCGATCCAGCGGCGCCGGCAGAAGCTGTGGGAGGAAGCACCCGCCATCAACCTGCCCGAAGCCACGCGGCAGGCGCTGTGCGCCTCGGCGGTCCGGCTGGCCCAGTCGGTCGGCTACCGCGGCGCAGGCACCGTCGAGTACCTGTGCGACGAGGCGGGCGAGGCGTTCTACTTCATCGAGATGAACACCCGCATCCAGGTCGAGCACCCGACCACCGAGATGGTCACCGGCATCGACCTGGTGCGCGAGATGCTGCGCATCGCCGGCGGCGAGCCGTTGCGCCTGGCCCAGGATGCGGTCGTGCTGCGCGGCCACGCCATCGAGTGCCGCCTCAACGCCGAGGACCCGGCGCGCGGCTTCGCCCCGTCGCCGGGCCAGGTCACCCGGCTGGAGGTGCCCGGCGGCCCCGGCGTGCGGTTCGATACCGCGTTGTTCCCCGGCTATACCGTGCCGCCGTTCTACGACTCGCTGCTCGCCAAGCTGATCGTCTGGGACGAAACCCGTGACGCCGCGCTGGCCCGGATGCGCCGCGCGCTGAACGAGGTCGTGATCGAGGGCGTCGCCACCACGGCGTCGCTGCTGGCGGCGCTTGCGCGCGATCCCGAGGTCATGGCCGGCCGGGTGCACACGACGTGGCTAGAGCACTGGCTTGCCCACACCGCACCGGAGGCCGCCGCATGACCCGCTACTCCTTTGGCGCGGACGAGCACGTTTTCGCGGAAATCAGCGAGGCCATGTCGCTGGACGCGTTCTTCCACAGCCTCTCGGTCACCCGCGCCATCAGCGCCAGCCAGATCGCCGGGGTCACCGAGGTTTGCCCGGCCAACGCCTCGTTCCAGGTCCGCTTCGACCCGGACCGCATCAAGCCCGATGACCTGCTGGCCGAGATCAAGGCGATCGAGGCCGCGTCCAATGCGGACACCACCATCGAGGCGCGGCTGATCGAGGTGCCGGTGTTCTACGACGACCCCTGGACCCGCGAGGTGCTGATGCGCTTCCGCGAGCGCCACCAGGACCCCAGCAGCACCGACCTGGCCTACGCCGCCCGCATCAATGACTACCCTAGCATCGAAACATTGATCGAGGCGCACGCCGGCTCGCCTTGGATCGTGTCCATGGTCGGGTTCGTGGCCGGGTTGCCGTTCCTGTACCAGATGGTGGAGCGCGCCCAGCAGATCGAGGTGCCCAAGTACCTCCGCCCGCGCACCGACACGCCGCGCCTCACCGTCGGCCACGGCGGATGTTTCGGCTGCATCTACACGGTGCGCGGTGCGGGCGGCTACCAGATGTTCGGGATCACGCCCATGCCAATCTACGACCCGAGCCAACAAATCAGCTATTTGCGCGAGTTCATGATCCTGTTCCGGCCCGGCGACCTCGTGCGCTTCCGGCCGGTGGACCGCGCCGAGTACGACAGCATCGTGGCCGAGGTGGACGCTGGCCGGTTCGAGCCGTCCATCCGCTCCGTGTCGTTCTCGTTGGCCGAGTTCCAGCATGACCCGGCTGCCTACAACCGCGCCCTGCTCGGCGGCGCGCCATGAGCGTCGAGGTCCTGAAGTCTGGCCTCGCCACCACGGTGCAGGACCTGGGCCGGCCGGGCTATTATCACTTGGGCATCCCGGTGTCGGGCGGCATGGACCGCTACGCGTTGCGCGCGGCGAACCTGCTGGTCGGCAATGACGAGGGCGACGCGGCGCTGGAGGCGACGTTCCTCGGCCCCGAACTGCGTTTCACCGAGGACGCGCTGGTGGCCGTGACCGGCGCAGACTTGCCGCCGCGCCTGGATGGCGAGGCCCGGCCGGGCTGGACCAGCTTCGCTGTCCGGGCCGGGCAAACGCTCGGCTTCGAGTTCTTGAAGGCCGGCGCACGTGCCTACATCGCCGTTGCCGGCGGGTTCGACGTGCCGGTGGTGCTCGGCAGCCGCTCGACCTACCCGCTTGGCGCGCTCGGCGGACATGAGGGCCGCGCGCTCAAGGCGGGTGACGTGTTGGCGATAGCTCCCGCCGTGACCGCCGGCCGTGAACACCAGTCCGTCCCCAGCCCGTTGCGCCGTGAGCTAGACGCCGTGTCGGAGCTGCGCGTCGTCACCGGCCTGTATTGGCACCGGCTTACCGAGGCGACTGGGCGCGGCTTTTTCCACGACACCTGGGCCGTGGCACCCGAGGCGGACCGCATCGGTTATCGCTTCCGTGGCGGGGCCGCCTTGCAATTCGTGCCGCGCGAGCCGCCGTTCGGCGCGGGATCCGACCCGTCCAACATCGTCGACAGCGGCTACCCCTACGGCTCGATCCAGGTGCCCGGCGGCACCGAACCCATCGTGCTGCACCGCGACGCCGTGTCGGGCGGCGGCTATTTCATGCTCGGCGCTGTGATATCCGCGGACATGGACCTGATCGGCCAGCTTCAGCCGCATGCGCGCGTGCGCTTCCGGGCTGTGGGCATGAACGACGCGCTTGCGGCGCGCCGCACCCGGCACATGGCCTTAGACGAAATCCGCGCGCTGGTTGGACGATCAGCACCCATGTGAAAGCAGGCTACACCAGTAAACAGCGTCTAGAATGACCGGAAACTAAGCATTTGTTGACCGTTGTAAGCGCAGTCTGCCTTATTGCAAGTCAGGTGCACGAATTGGGTTGCGTGCGATACTGTGTGGTGCAAGCGTATAGTTGACGCCATGCCGTCCTGTCCAGATGGTTCGTAATAGGAACAACCTGCGTAATGCATCCGGCGCTTGAGCTTGACGGGATCACCAAGGCCTTTGCCGGCGATGCCGTGCTCAACCGCCTATCGCTGTCGGTCGCCGCCGGCGAGTACATGACCCTGCTCGGCCCGAGTGGTTCGGGGAAGTCCACCGTCCTCAGGGTGATCGCCGGGTTCGAGCCGCTGGACGGCGGCGACATCCGGGTCGGCGGCCGGTCAATGCTGGGCCGCCCGGCGCATGAGCGCGGCATCGGCTTCGTGTTCCAGTCCTTCGCACTGTTCCCCCATCTGAGCGTGGCCGACAACGTGGCGTTCGGCCTGCGCCACCGCCAGCACGGCGCGGTGACCGACCCGGCCGAGATCGCCCGCCGGGTCACGCAGGCGCTGGAGCTGACCGGATTGGAGGGGCTGGGCGCACGGCTGCCGTCGCAGGTTTCCGGCGGACAGAAACAGCGCGTCGCCTTTGCGCGCACCTTAATTGCCGAGCCCAGCATCGTGCTGCTGGACGAGCCGCTCGGCGCGCTCGACGCTCGGCTGCGCGAGCGCATGATGATCGAGCTGCGCCGCATCCACGACCGCCTGGGCGCGACGTTCCTGCACGTCACCGGCAACGAACAGGAGGCGCTGGCGATGGGCACGCGGGTCGCGGTATTGTCCGGCGGGCGGATCGTTCAGGTTGACGCGCCAGACACGCTGATCGACGCGCCGGCCAACCGCGACGTGGCCCGGCTGCTGAACTGCTACAACGTGCTGACCGGGCAGGTGGCGGACGGCGTGTTTGCAGCGCCTGGGATCAACTTGCCGATGCAGCGCGACGCTGGCACCGGTCCGGCGTCGTACTGCATCCGCTCCGACAGCATCGCCGTCTCCTCCTCCGACGCGCCGCTGCGGGCCGGCCAGGTCCGGGTGCCGGGCAAGTTCCTGGCCAGCGAGTATTCCGGGGCGCGGATCATTGGCCTGTTCGACGTGAACGCTGGGCGGCCGTTCGAGGTCGAGTACTACCTCGGCCACCGCACGCCGCCGGACTTCGCGCGTGACCGCACCTACGCGCTCGAGTGGCCGGCCGGGTCGGCCCTGCTGTTCGCGGAGGCCTAGATGGACGCCCGCTCGGACCTGCTGGACATCCCGGCCACCGCGCAGCCGCCGCGGTCGCGCCGAAGCTGGACCACCGCCTGGCTGCTGGCGCCGGGCGTGGCCTGGATGGCGCTGTTCCTGGTCGTGCCGATCCTGATGATGGTCTACGTCAGCTTCTGGACCCAGACCACGTTCAGCATCTCGCCCAAGCTTACGCTGCGCAGTTGGACGTTCTTTTTCTCCAGCCCGACCTACCTTGACGCGCTGTGAACCACGGTGCGGATTTGGCTGATCACGCTCGCGGCGACGCTGGTGATCGGCTACCCTGTCGCGCTGTACATTGGCCTGTTCGTGCAGAACAAAACGACGCAGACCATCCTGCTGGTCGCGTGCGTCGTGCCGTTCTGGACCTCGTTCCTGATCTGCGTCGTGGCCTGGCGGCCGATGCTGGGCACTGAGGGCGCGGTCAACATCGTGCTGATGAAATTGGGCCTGATTGCCGAACCCATCAGCGTCCTGCTGTTCACCGAGCTCAGCGTCATCATCGGCATGACGCAAATCTACGTCGTATTCATGGTCGGGCCGGTCGCATTCATGCTGTCGCGCATCGACCCCAGCCTGATCGAGGCCGCGCGGGACCTTGGCGCAAGCTGGGGCCGCATCCTGCGCACCATCGTCCTGCCGCTCAGCATGCCCGGCGTCGTGGTGGGCGCGATCTTCGTGTCCGTCATGGTGCTGGGCGAGTTTGCCACCCCGGCCGCGTTGTCCGGCCGCAAGGTCAACATGCTCGGCAATATTATCGTGACCCAAGTCGGCTCCTTGAAATGGGCGTTCGCCGCCGTGGTCGGGGTGGTGCTGACCGCGCTCATGGCCGCCATCGTCGCCGTGCTATTGCGGTTCGTTGACCTGCGGCGCGAGCTCTGAGGTGCAAAGCCCGCTCCGACTGCCGTTGCTGGTTTTCATGGTTCTGTTCCTGGTGTTCCTGTACGCCCCGCTCGGCGTGCTCGGCATCCTGAGCTTCCAGTCCGGGCCGGAGGGCGGGCCGCAATTCCCCATCGTCGCGTGGTCCACCTACTGGTACCGCCACCTGTTCGGCCAGGTGCCGCCGACGCGGGTGGCGCCGCTGCCGATTGGCTCGGCGCTGCTGCGGTCGCTGTCGCTCGCATTCATGACCATGGTGACCTCGACCGTGCTCGGCGTGCTGTCGGCCCAGGCGTTCCGGCGTCGCTTCCGCTTCTCGGGCGCGGCGTTCTACCTGATCGTACTCGGCATGATCGTGCCCGGCGTGCTGGTCGGGCTGGGCATCGCGCTGGTCGCCAACGCGCTCGGCATTGAACGCGCGTGGTGGGGCACCTCGTTCGTGGCGCACGTGCTGTATACCTACCCCTTTGCGTTCCTGGTTTTGCTGGCGATTTTCAACCGGTTCGACCGTTCGGTGGAGGAGGCCGCGTGGAGCCTCGGCGTCACGCCCACCCGCACCTTCCGCAAAGTGACGCTGCCGCTGATATTCCCCGGCCTGCTGAGCGCCATGCTGTTCGCCTTCACGCTCAGCTACGACGAGTTCTCCCGCACGCTGTTCACCGCCGGCGGAGCGCAGACCTTGCCGCTCACCATCTACGGGACGTTCGCGGTCGAGATCCATCCGAACATCTTCGCGTTCGGCGTGCTGACCACGTTGTTCTCCTTCAGCCTATTGACCGTCTACGGCATCCTGATGGCGCTGAGCGTGCGGCACGGCGGGCGGACCGCCATTCAGGAGGCCATTAAGTGACGGCGCTCGACGCCCACAACGCGGTCGTTACCGGCGCGGCCAGCGGCATCGGCCGGGCTATCGCCACGCATTTGGCGGGCGCTGGCGCGCGCGTGCTGATCGCCGACCTCGACGGCCCGCGCGCCGAACAGGTCGCGGCCGGGCTGCGCGACACGGGCGGCCGGGTCACGGCGGTGGCGGCCGACGTGGCCGATGCGGCGGATGTGGACGCCCTGTTCGCGGCGGCCGAGGCGTCGGGCGCGGTCACGCTGCTGGTCAACAACGCGGGCCATGTGCATCAGGCCCGGTTCGAGGCGCTGGACGTGGCGGACTTCGACCGCATGATCGCCGTCCACCTGCGCGGCACGTTCCTGTGTTGCCGGCGCGCGGTGCCTTCGATGCTGGCGGCGGGCCAAGGCGTCATCGTCAACATCGCGTCCCAGCTCGGCCAGATCGGCGGCGTCGAGCTGGCGCACTACGCGGCGGCCAAGGCCGGCATCATCGGGCTGACCAAATCCATGGCGCGCGAGCTTGGCAAGCGCGGCGTCCGGGTCAACGCCGTGGCGCCGGGTCCAATTGACACGGAACTGGTGCAGAACCTGTCGCCGGAATGGCGGCGCGCCAAGCTGGCCGAGCTGCCGCTAGGACGGTTCGGCACGCCGGAGGATGTGGCCGGGACGGTGGCGTTCCTCGCGTCCCCGGCGGCGGCGATCTACGCCGGCCAGACGCTCGGTCCGAACTCCGGGGACGTGATGCTATGAGCGACGAACCAAAGGCCGTGCTCATCACCGGCGCAGGCATCGGCATCGGGCGCGCCACCGCGCACGCGTTCGCGCGGGAAGGCTATGCCGTGATGGTAACGGACGTGCTGCGGGACGAGGGCCAGGCGGTGGCCGACGCCATCGCGGCCGAGGGCGGCACGGCCCGGTTCCATGCGCTCGACGTGACCGACACCCCGGCGGTGGACGCTGCGGTGGCGGCAGCGGAACAGGCGTTCGGGCGGCTCGACTGCGTGGTCGCCAACGCCGGCATCGCCCACCGCGTGCCGCTCGACGCGATGTCCGATGCGAAGTGGGACCACACGATGGACGTGGACCTGAAGGGCGTGTTCCGCGTCGTGCGCGCGGCCGTGCCGGGCATGCGGGCGCGCGGCGGCGGCGCGGTGGTCGCCATGTCCTCGATCATGGGCGTGGCGTACGGCTGGGACGAGCACGTGCACTACTCCGCGGCGAAATCCGGCGTGGTCGGGCTGGTGCGCGGCTTGGCGGTGGAGTTGGCGCGGGCCGGCATCCGGGTGAACGGGATCGCGCCGGGCTACATCCGCACGGCGCAGGCGCTGTCGGTCGAGCACTCGCTCGGTCCGGAGGGGCTGGAGCGCGCGGCGTCGTTCATTCCAATGGGCCGGGTGGGCGAGCCGGACGACATCGCCGACGTGGCGCTGTTCCTGGCCTCGCCGGCGGCGCGCTACCTGACGGGACAGGTCATCGCGGTCGACGGGGGATTGCTCGTTGGCCGCTACTAAAATTGCATCAACAGGCATCGGGAGTGACGCGCATGGATGAGCTATCGCGCCGGCGGATCATGAGGAATGGCGCAGCCGCCGCGGCCTTGGCGCTGGGCGGGGGCACGCCGTTCGTGCCCTCGCAGCGGGCGTGGGCGCAGGCGAAGGGGCTAGGCGCTGAGCAACTGCGCACCATTGGCCTGTCGGTGACGGTGCAGGACCGCATCCTGGCCGACTTCAAGGGCAAGTCCGGCGTCCGCGCCACCACCGGAACCGCGGCCACGTTCCCGGATGCGCAGACCAAGGTGCTGTCGGGCTCGTCCGACTACGACTGCTGGGAGGCTATTGGCGAACGGCTGCCGTCCGTGGTGCAGACCAACAAGATCACCGCGGTTCCGGTGAGCGCGCTCAAGAACTGGACCAGCATCCGCGACACGTTCACCAAGCCCGACCCGAAATGGCCGGCCTCGGCGCAGATCGTCGGCCAGATTTGGAAGGACCCCGGCCAGACCTCGCTGTGGCTGGTGCCGACGGTCTATAACTATGACTCCGTAGGCTATAACCCGAACGTGGTGAGCGCCGAAGAGGCGAACAGTTGGACCGCCATTTTTGACCGCAAGTGGCGCGGCAAGTCCGGCATCAACACGGACCCGCTGATCGCGGTCGGCCAGGCCATTCTGGCGATGAACACGCTCGGCCTGTCCAACGTGAAGAACCCCGGCAACCCGAGCGAGCGGGAGATCGACGAGGCCATCAAGTTCCTGATCGCCAAGAAAAAGGACGGCCAGTTCCGCGCCCTTTGGAACGACTTCGGCGAGCTGGTGAACCTGTTGGCGTCCGGCGAGATGGTGGTGTGCGACGCCTGGCAACCCGCGGTAATGGCGGTGAAGGCGCAGGGCCACGCCTGCCAGTATGCGGTCCCGAAGGAAGGCTACCGCGGCTGGGCCATCGGCGTCACCTCCATCGCCGGCACCCCGAACGCGGCGGCGGTCACCGCCTATGCCGACTATTGGCTGTCCGGCCCGCCCGGCATCCTGGTGTCCGAGCAGGGCTACTACTCGCCCACCACCAAAATCCAGGAGGTCATGCCGCCGGCGAAGTATGCCTTCTGGTACGAGGGCAAGCCCTGGACCGGCGCCACCGAGCGCGGCGTGAAGGAGGGCGACCTGCGCGACGGCGGATCGCTGGCCCAACGCGCGGCGCACGTCGCGTACTGGCATCAGTGGCCGGACGCCTACGACCACCTGGTGCAGCGCTGGGACGAGTTCCTGAACGCCTGACCGGCGCGATGGTGTACGACCTCGAACTGGTCAAGCTGGGCAAGACCTACGCCAATGGCACGCCGGCGGTGATCGACTTCGACCTTAAGGTGCCCAAGGGCGAGTTCGTGTCGTTCGTCGGGCCGTCCGGCTGCGGCAAAACCACGACCCTGCGCATGATCGCCGGGTTCGAGGCGGTCACCAACGGCGACATCCTGATCCAGGGCCGCAACGTCAGCGACTTGCCGGCGGAGCGGCGGCCGACCTCCACCATCTTCCAGAACTTCGCCCTGTTCCCGCATATGACGGTGCGGCAGAACATCGAGTATGGGCTGCGGGTGAAGGGCATGTCGGCCACCGACCGCCGAACGCGCGTGGACCGCATGATGGAGCGGCTGGATTTGGAGGCAATCGGCGAGCAGCGTCCGGCCGGGCTGTCCGGCGGGCAGCGGCAGCGGGTGGCGCTGGCGCGCGGGCTGGTGGTGGAGCCGGACATCCTGTTGCTGGACGAGCCGCTCGGCGCGCTAGACGCCAACCTGCGCAAATCGATCCAGCATGAGTTGAAGCTGCTGCAACGCAACGTGGGCATCACCTTCGTGTTCGTGACCCACGCGCAGTCGGAGGCGCTGACGCTGTCGGACCGCATCGTGGTGATGAACCGCGGCCGTGCCGAGCAAATCAGCACGCCGCACGAGCTGTACACCCGGCCGCAATGCGAGTTCGTGGCCCGGTTCATCGGCCGCAACACGCTGCTGACCGGCACGCTGCAGGGCCGCGCCGACGGCATCGCGGCCGTCATGACGGCGTTCGGCCCGTTGCGCGGCAGGCTGAACGGCGTGGTCCCGCACGAGGGCGCCGCGGTCGTGCTGTCGATCCCGTCGGAGGCGGTGGACGTGGTGGACCGGACCGCCGCCGCGGACCACCGCGACCGGCTGCCCGGCCACCTGTCGAGCCGGCTGCTGATCGGCACCGCCGTGCAGCTCGGCGTGACGCTGGCGGACGGCCAGGAAGTCACGGTCGAGAGCCACGTCAGCAAGTACCCACGCGGTTGGGCACCGGACGAGGTCGCGCTGGCCTGGGACCCGGCCGACGCGACCGTGGTGGCGACGCAGTAGCGTGGCGGCCCTGGAACAACACCGGCAATGAAAGGCGGAGCATGGCTGACGCGGTGACGAAGACGGGACTGGTGCGGGTGGGCGTGGACGTGGGCGGCACGTTCACGGACCTCGTGCTGGCGGACACGCGGCACGGCACGCAGCGCGTGGTGGTGCACAAGGTGCCGAGCACGCCGGAGGACCAGTCCATCGGCGTGGTGACCGGCGTGCTCGAATTGTGCCGCATGGCCGGCGTCGGACCCGGCGACATCGACGTGCTGTTCCACGGCACCACGGTCGCCACCAACATGGTGATCGAGCGCAAGGGTGCCGAGGTCGGCATGATTACCACCCGCGGCTTCCGCGACATCCTGCACATGGCCCGGCACAAGCGCCCGCATAACTTCTCCCTGCAATTCGACGTGCCGTGGCAGAGCGCGCCGCTCATCAAGCGCCGCAACCGGCTGGTGGTCAGCGAGCGCATCCTGCCGCCGGACGGCGCCATCGACGTGCCGCTGAACGAGCTTGAGGTGCGCGAGGCCGCCGAGCTGTTCCGCAAGCGCAAGCTGGACGCGGTGGTGGTCGGGTTCCTGTTCTCGTTCCTGAACGACGCGCATGAGCGCCGGGCCAAGGAGATCGTGCTGGACGTGATGCCGGACGCCTATGTCTGCACCTCGTCCGAGGTTGTGAACACCATCCGCGAGTACGAGCGGTTCTCGACCGTGGCGATGAACGCCTACATCGGCCCGCGCACCTCGTCCTACTTGAAGCAGTTGCAGGGCCGGCTGCGCGAGGGCGGCATGCACGGGCCGGTGCGGATCATGCAGTCGAACGGCGGCATCTCGACGGTCGAGAACTCGATCGCGCGTCCGGTGGGCCTGCTGCTGTCCGGGCCGGCCGGGGGAGTGATCGGCGCGCGGGCCACGGGACAGGCCTGCGGCGTGGCCGACGTCATCACCATCGACATCGGCGGCACGTCCGCGGACATCAGCGTGATCCGCGGCGGCGAGCTGACCATCAAGAACTCGCGCGACACCCAGGTGGCGCTGCTGCCGGTTCTGGTGCCGATGCTGGACATCGACGCCATCGGCGCTGGGGGCGGGTCCATCGCCTATGTGGACGCGGGCGGCGCGTTCCGGGTGGGGCCGCGCTCTGCCGGAGCGGACCCGGGGCCGGCGTGCTATGGCCGGGGCGGCACCGAGCCGACCGTGACCGACGCGCAGGTGGTGCTCGGCCGGCTCGATCCGGACCGCTTCCTGGGCGGCGACCTGAAAATCGACCGGGACCTGGCTTATCAGGCTATCGAGACGCATTTGGCCGGGCCACTCAAGCTGTCGGTGACGGAGGCGGCGCTGGGCGTGCTGCGGATCGTGAACAATACCATGGCGCTGGCGATCAACGGCAACTCGGTGGCGAAAGGCATTGACCCGCGCGGGTTCTCGCTGATGGCGTTCGGCGGCGCGGGGCCGCTGCACGGCGTGGCGCTGGCCGAGATCGTCGCGGCGCGCGATGTCATCTCGCCGCTGCACCCCGGCGTGACCGCCGCCATCGGCCTGTTGGAGACGGAGTTGCAATATGAGTACACTCGCTCGGTGCTGGTGGTGCTCAGCACCGCCGAGGCCGCCGATTTGGCGCGGCTGGAGCAGGCGTTCGCAGAGCTTGGGCGCGAGGCGGCGGAGCAGTTAGAGAGCGACGGCATTGCCCTGGACCAGCGGCAGTTCGACCGGGTGCTGGAGTGCCGCTACGTCGGCCAGGGCTTCGAGTTGCGGGCGGCGGTGCCGGGCACGCTGGACGCAGCCTGCGTGCAGGCGGTAATCCGCAACTTCTACGACGCCCACAAGCAGGTGTACGGCCACGCGTTCGATGATCAGAACGTCGAGGCGGTCACATTGCGGCTGATTGCGCGCGGCGCGACCGACACGCTGCATTTGCCGCAGATTGCGCATGGTGGGCGGCATAACCCGCATGAGGCTCGGATGTATGAGCGCGAGACGGTGTTCGATGACGGGCAGGCGCTCAGCACGCCGCGTTTTGCCCGGGACAAGCTGCTGGCCGAGGACACCGTGCAGGGGCCGGCGATCATTACCCAGCACAACAGCACGACCATCGTGCCGCCGGGCTACGTCGCGCGCATGTTGTCGCACGGCGACCTGGTTATTGCCCGCTGAAGGATAGAACATGACCCAGACCGTCGATCCAATTACTTTGCAGGTCATTGGCGGCGCTTTGCACGCCATCGCCGAGCAAATGGGCAACGTGCTGTACCGGATGTCCTACTCGTCGATTATCCGCGAAAGCCAGGACTTGGGTGCCGGGCTGTTCGACCGGGAGTTCAACACGCTGGCCGAAAGCGATTCGACGCCGATGCATATCGGTTCGTTGCCGGGTTACTTGCGCGGGATCGAGAAGTCCATCCCGCTGGAAGCCTGGCGGCCCGGCGACCTGGTGATCCACAATCACCCGTACTTCGGCGCCAGCCACTCGCCCGACATCGCCATCGTCATGCCGGTGTTCCATGACGGCGCGCTGGTCGGGTTCTCCGCCAACACGGCGCACCACGTCGATATTGGCGCGGCCACGCCGGGGCTGATTATTGACGTGCCGGACATGTATGCCGAGGGCATGCTGTTCAACGCGGTGAAGCTGTACGAGGACGGCAAGCGCAACGAGGCGCTGTGGGGCTACATCCGCAACAACACCCGGGTGCCGAACCTGGTGATGGGCGACCTCGCGGCGCAGATCGCCTCCGCCGAACTGGGCGTGCGCCGCTTCCAGGAGTTGCTGGCGACCTACAGCCAGGAAACAGTGTTGCAGGCGACGCGGCAGCTCATGGACTACTCCGAGGCCACGTTGCGGCGCGAGATCGCCAAGATCCCCGACGGGGACTACGTGGCCGAGGGCTTCATGGACGACGACGGGCGCAACCGCGGCAAGCACCTGCCGGTCAAGGTCACGGTGCGCATCCGCGGCGACGGGGTGGAGGTGGACCTTACCGGGTCCTCGCCGCAGGTGCCGACGGCGTTCAACGTGCCGTTCGAGGGCTCGACCAAGGTGGCGTGCTTCTTCGCCTTCCGCGCCCTGTTGCTGGACACCTACACCAACCCGGACCCGGTGCCGGCCAACGAGGGGTCGTTCCGTCCGGTGAAGGTGACGGCACCGCTCGGCTGCATCTACAACCCGATTGCCCCGGCGGCGGCCGAGGCGCGCTTCACGCAAATCCAGCGTGTCGTGGACCTCATTATCAAGGCGCTGGCGCCGGTGCTGCCGGACCGCTGCACCGCCGGCAATGCGGCCACCTTGTCGTTCGCGGCGTTCTCCGGGGTCCGACCGTCCGGCGACTACTGGGTGTTCCTGGAGGTGAACGAGGCGGCGATGGGCGGGCGCCCCGGCTCCGACGGGCCGGACACGGTGGAGGAACTCATGCGCAACACGCGCAACAACCCATTGGAGGACCTCGGCATGCACCTGCCGTTGATCTGCGACCGCTACGAGATGCGGGACGACGTTTTCCCCGGCGCCGGCAAGTTCCGCGGCGGCATGGGCGTGATCAAGTCGCAGCGCTTCCTCGGCGCCGGCTCCGTCACGCACGAGTCTGACCGGCACGACGACAAGCCTTGGGGCGTGTTCGGCGGACACGAAGGGCATGGCGGGCGGCTTGAGGTGTATAACGCGCGGCACCCGGCCGCCATCACGCAGCACCCGGCCAAGTTCTCCGGCCTGCGCACGGCCGAGGGCGACGTGATGTCCTACCTCTCGCCATGCGGCGGCGGCTACGGCAACCCGCTGGAGCGCGATCCGCACAAGACCCTGGACGATATCCTCGACGGCTACATCACGCCCGAGCACGCGGCCGAGGTGTATGGCGTGGTGGTCGATCCGGTCGATGACGGTTATGACTGGGCGTTGAACCTGGAAAAGACCCATGCGCGCCGCACGGCCCTGGGTGGGCTGACTGGGACGTGACTTGAACCACGCGCTGCACTGGGCGTTGCAGCGCGATGGAGTTGCATGAGAAAGCGCTAGAGATCCATCGTCGGCTGTGCCAGGCCTACGGCTGCCCTATTGCTTACTTCCACTCGCTCGACCCCCTGAGCGAGCTGGTCAGCTCCCTGCTGTCCCATCGCACCCGCAACGCGGATAGCGGGGCGGCTTTTAAGGCGTTGCGGGCGCGCTTCCCCGACTGGGCCGCCGTGGTCGCGGCGCCCACGGCGGAGGTCGAGGCTGCCATCGCGCGCGTCACCTGGCCGGAACAGAAAGCGCCGCGCATCCAAGCCATCCTGCGCGCCATCGCGGCCGAGCGCGGCACGCTGTCGCTCGATTTCTTGGCGGACCTGCCGGTCGAGGAGGCACGGGCCTGGCTGGAGCGCCTGCCCGGCATCGGCCCGAAAACCAGCGCCGCGGTGCTCAGCTTCAGCACGCTGCGCCGGGCCGCGCTGCCGGTTGACAGCCATCACCACCGGGTTGCGGCCCGCACCGGGCTGATCCCGTCGGGCCTGCCGGTCGGCCCGTCGCACCGCGTGCTGGCCGCCCAGTTGCCGCCCGACTGGGACGCGCAGCAGGTGTATGACAACCACGAGGTGCTAATGCTGCACGGCCAGCGCTGCTGTTTTTACCGCAATCCCGCCTGCGTGCGCTGCCCGTTGCTGGATTTGTGCCCAACCGGGCAGGGTTTGCTCCGGAACGCCACGGGCATGAACGCAGCCGACCCGGCGTCGCTGCCAGCCTAGATTTCAGATGCGCGGCGTTCCTGGCCGGCCTCGCGCTGCTTTCAGCCGTTTTGGCATACGCTGTGTTCTTCCGGCTTCTCGCGAGTGCCGGGCCCACGAACACGTCCCTCGTGACGCTGCTCATCCCGGTCAGCGCGATCCTGCTGGGGACCCTCGTGCTCGGCGAGCATCTTTCCGGCGTTCAGTGTGCCGGAATGGCGCTTATCGGGCTTGGCCTCGTCGCCCTAGACGGCCGCGTATGGGCCATAGTCCGCGTCACTCGGTAGAAGAACGACGTACGGTTCGGGTCCTAAGCGTGTGGCACTGTCGCGACCGCGCCATAAATCGCCCCTTTTGTTCACAGGCAGTAGTTGTTTTCGAGAGCGATCTCATTCAGAGAGGCACCGTAAACAACATCCCATAGCGGCCAGATTGAGATGACGCCTCGCCAACTCTCCGACGCCTTGGACCCGCAGCCGCAGGGGACGAATGGCGTTTGGGAGCTGCGTGGGCGTAAGATTTTGTCTTGGCGCAATTGGGGGTTGTCCAGCGCCAGCGTGTTCGACCGGGGTGAGGGCGAGGGGATTTGGCGCGGCGACCAGCACCGGCTGGTGTTCTCCCTGGTCCCGCGCCCGCCCATGCTGCTGCAGCTTGATGGCGGCCCGGCCAGGGACTTGCACCAAGTGCCCGACGCAATCGGGCTTTACCCCGCAGGCGTTCGTGTCCGCACCGTCGGCACCAACGCCCGCTACGTCCAGGTGTGCTGGACGCCGGAGCTTTACCGCACCCTCGCGCCCCACCTGTCCCGTTCGCCGGAGATTGAGCCCGATTTCTTTCCCGACCCGTTGTTGCGCCAGCTCGCCCGCGGCCTGGCCGAGGAGATCGGCCAGGGGACCGTGGACCGGTTGCTGGCCGACAGCCTCGTGGCTGCGGTCGCGATGCGGGTGGCCCAGCGTTTCGCGCCGCAACAGCCCGAGCCGGACCTGCCGCGCCTGCGTTTGCGCCGCGTGCTTGAATACATCGATGCCCACCTTGGCGACGAGCTGACGCTTGCGGAACTCGCAGGGGTCGCTTGCCTGAGCCCGTGCCATTTCAGCCGAAGCTTTAAGCAGGAGGTCGGGGTAGGGCCGCAGCGCTACACGGTGCAGCGCCGCGTGGAGCGCGCGAAGCAGTTGCTGCAACGCGGCTTCGACCCGCTGGCCGATATTGCGGCCCAGGTGGGCTTTGCGGACCAGAGCCACTTCACCGTTGCGTTCCGGCGCGAGATGGGCATGACGCCGGGCCGGTTCCGCGCAACCGTCGCCTGAACCGCAAGGCCGCAATACGGAACCGCAAGACGCTGCAAGCCCGGGCGGGCCTGGACGCCTAAACCGCAACCCTGCCTCAACACAGGGCGACGGCATGGACGGCGAAGCGGACATTCAGGCCAGGCAGTTGCGCCAGCGAGCGGCGGCTCTTCTTCAGGACGCAGCGCTTTGCAGCAACCCGGCGCAATGCGACCACTTGTCGCGCCAGGCGCTGGCCCTGCTGCGCCAAGCGCGCATCCTGCTGGACGAGGCGGAGCAGCCTGGCTTGGACTCCTCAATTGAAAGGATGCACTGATGCGGTCTCTGTTTGCCGTTGTCTTGATGGTGCTCGCTGCCTTGCCGGTGCGCGCCGCCGATCCGTCCTGGACTGGGCAGTGGGACACGCGCTGGCGCGACGGCGGCGCGCGCATGGAACTGGTGCAGCAGGGCAACCGGGTCACGGGCGCCTACCCGGCTTATGGCGGGCGGATTGAGGCCGAGCTTCAAGGGCGCGAGTTGCGTGGGCGATGGATCGAGGGACCGCGCTCCGGCGGGATCACCTTCGTTCTGGCACCGGACGGGCGAAGCTTCATGGGCCGCTTCGAAACTGGCGAGTGGTGGACTGGTGGGCGCGTGCAGGCCGATGCCGGCGGCACCGCCATAAACCAGGCGGGCGCGCGCCAGGCGCTGCGGACCTTCGTCATGGCCGGCAACGCCGCCCGGTCCGGCAACCTGAACGAGTGGGCCAAGGCCGCCGCGGTGATGGAGTTCGGCGAGGCCGGCGCGTCCATGCCGCCGGGCCAGAAGCTGGCGGCTGCGCGCATCCTGTTCGAGTTGGTGGACCAGACGACGTTCCAACTGTTCGCCATCCCCGGCCGGCGGGCTGAGGGCAACCGGCTCGACTTGGAGCTGAAGCAGGCCGGCACCGGCGTAGTGCTGCCGCTCAGCCTCATGCGCGGCACGGACCAGCTCTGGCGCGTCGCCATGCCGGAGGGCGACATCGGCAAGCTGCGCGAGGCGTTGTTGGCGCGCTCCGGCGGGCGGGTGCCGCCGCCCGACGACATCAAGCGCCGGGCGACCGCGCGCGATGCCCTGCGCAGTTTCGGCGCCGGGTTCAGCGATTGGAGCGGCAGCGGGCGGGCGCAGGTGCTAGATGCGCTGGACCTGTCCGGGTACAGCGACGTCACGCGCGACTACGAGGGCGAGCTGGCGGCGGCCTACCTCAATGAGACCATGGACCGCATCGGCAGGATCGTGCCGCAGGAGGTTCCGGACGACCCGGCCAGCCGGTTCCCCCACACCGTGTTCAGCCACCCGGCCGGCTCGGTGGTGCTGGCGCCCGGACCGGAAGGTGCCGGCTGGCGCTTCACCGCCGATACGGTGCGCTCGGCGCGGGAACTGTACACCGCAATCGAGGACATGCCGGAGGTGGAGGGGGGCGCGTTGCCGGACGTGCCGTCCACTTACATGAGCATCCGCCGGTTCGTGCGGGACACCGCGCCGGCCCTGTTCACTCGCATTGGCTCGCTGGAGGCATGGCAGGGCGTAGGCGTGCTGACACTGCTGGCGGGCAGCTTCGCGGTGGCGTCCGTCATGAGCTGGCTGCTGATGGCAGTGCTGCGCCGGGTCGTGGGCGGCCGTCAGGTGGCGTCGGAGCGGGACTTCCGCTGGCCGCTGGTACTGGCGCTAGCCCTCCTGATATACAACATCGCCGTGCCGACGCTTGGCTTGGCGGAGGAGGCCAGGCGGATTTCGATCGGGGTCACCGGCGTGGCGCTGGCGCTGGCGGTGATGTGGGGCGGCTGGAAGCTGATTGACACCTTCGGCGCCAGTGCCCTGCGCCGTGCTGAAGCAACCGCCAGCGCGATGGACGAGATCGTGGTCTCGCTTGTGCTGGGCGCGCTCAAGCTCGTGCTGCTGGCAGGTGGGCTGCTGTTCATCGCCCAGGCGCTGTCGCTGCCGTATGAGGGCGTGCTCGCGGGCCTTGGCATCGGCGGCCTTGCGGTGGCGTTCGCATCCAAGGAAACGCTGTCCAACGTGTTCGACGCCGGCATCCTGGTGGCGGACCGCCCGTTCCGCCGGGGCGACTGGATCGAGGCCGGCGACGCCAAGGGCACCGTCGAGCACGTCGGCATCCGCTCCACCCGCATCCGCACCGGCGAGGACAGCCTGATGTTCGTGCCCAACGGCAAGCTGGCGGACGCGACGGTGAACAACCTGGGCACCCGACGGCACCGCGTCGCCAAGGCCAAGCTGCGAGTGGCGCACGGAACCGCGCCGGACATGCTGGCGGCCTTCGTGGACGGGCTCCAGGCATTGGGGGTGGGCGTGCCGCAGGTGCAGCCAGGCTCATTGCAAGTGGGCGTGGGGGCGCTCGGTCCGGAGGGGGTCGAGATCGACCTGTCCTGCTGCCTGAACGTGCGGTCACTGGCCGATGAGCGCGCTGCCAAGACCACGCTCATGCTCGACATGCTTCGCCTGGCCGAACGGATGCGAATACGGCTGGGCAATCACGACCTGGTGACAGCGCCCGGGCTGGCCGCCGTGGCCTGAGCCGCGCCGGAATGATGCTTTTTTTAACAACCTTAGCAACAAAGGCACTTAAGACCATGCAGATCACCATGACGCAACGCTTGTCCGCCGAGGTCCTTGGCACGTTCTGGCTGGTGTTCAGGGGCTGCGGCAGCGCCATCTTGGCAGCGGCCTTCCCGGCGCTCGGGATCGGCTTCGCTGGCGTGGCGCTGGCCTTCGGCCTCACGGTGCTGACGATGGCCTACGGCGTCGGCTACCTATCGGGCGCGCACTTCAATCCGGCCATCACCATTGGCCTGTGGGCGGCCGGACGTTTCCCCGCTGCCAACGTGCTTGGCTATGTGGTGGCGCAGGTCGTAGGCGCGGTTTTGGCGGCGGCGGTGCTGTACCTCATCGCCATCGGTAAGCCTGGGTTCGAGACGGCCGGGTTCGCCTCCAACGGCTACGGCGACCTCAGCCCCGGCAAGTACAGCCTGTTGGCCTGCCTGGTGACCGAAGTCGTCTGCACGTTCTTTTTCCTGATGGTCATCATGGGCGTGAAGTCCTCCCGCGTGCCGGACGGGTTCGCGCCGCTGCCGATTGGCTTTGCGCTGACGTTGATCCACCTGATTTCCATCCCCGTCACCAACACGTCGGTCAACCCGGCGCGCAGCACCGGCCAGGCGCTGTTCGGCGGCGGCGCTTATGTCGGCCAGCTCTGGCTGTTTTGGTTGGCGCCAATTGCGGGCGCGGTGCTGGCCGCCCTGGTAGCGCGCGCGATGCACCAGCCGGAGGCTCCGCCGATCAGCGATGCCAACCTGCGCTAAGCAGAAGCGGCGCTCCTGCGCGGTGCAGGTGCGCCGCTGTCAGGCCCGGTTCTTGTTGTAAACGTCCAAGCACACTGCGGCCAGCAGGACTAGGCCTTTGATGACTTGCTGATAGTCGATGCCGATGCCCAATATCGACATGCCGTTGTTCATGACGCCCATAATAAGCGCGCCAATGACCGCGCCCGTCACCTTGCCCACCCCGCCTGAGGCGGACGCGCCGCCGATGAAACAGGCGGCGATCACGTCCAGCTCGAAGCCCAGGCCGGCTTTGGGAGTGGCCGTGTTGAGCCGCGCCGCGAATATCAACCCGGCCAGGCCGGCCAACACGCCCATGTTGACGAACGTGAGGAATGTCAGGCGCTCCGTGCGGATGCCGGACAGCTTGGCCGCCTTCACGTTGCCGCCCAACGCGTAGATGCGCCGGCCGATGGTGGTGCGGGTGGTCACGAACCCATACAGCGCCACCAGGGCGACCATGATGATGAGCACGTTCGGCAGCCCGCGGTACGACGCCATCAAGTAGCCGAACGCGATAACCAGGCCGGCGATGACCGCGTTCTTGGCGAGGAACAGGCCCATGCCCTCGTCCTCCAGGCCGTGCCGGCGCTGCTTGATGCGCCGGTGCACGCTGAGGCCGACCACCGCCGCCGCCGTCAGCACGCACAGCAGCAGCGACGCGATGCGCAGCGAGCCGAACTGCGCTCCGTCCGGAATGAAGCCGGAGCTGAGCCGCTGGAACGTTGGCGCGAACGGGCCGACCGACTGGCCCTGCAGCAGCGCCAGGGTGAGGCCCTTGAACACCAACATGCCCGCGAGCGTCACGATGAAAGACGGGATGCGGAAATAGGCCACCCAGTAGCCCTGCGCCGCGCCGATTGCTCCGCCCACCGCCAGGCAAATCAGCCCGGCCAGGACGTAGTGCATCTCGTACTGCACCATCAGCACGGCCGCGAGCGCCCCGACGAAGCCCACGGTCGAGCCCACCGAGAGGTCGATATGCCCGGCCACGATCACCAGCAGCATGCCCAGCGCCATAATGACGATGTAGCTGTTTTGCAGCACGAGGTTGGTGAGGTTGAGCGGCCGCAGCAGCGTGCCGTTGGTCACGACCTGGAAAAAAACCATGATCACGAACAGCGCGGCCATCAGGCCGTAGTCGCGCAGGTTCACCCGCATGCCACCCTGCGGGGGCGCTGCCGGGGGCGGCTCCTGCGGGGGGCGTGGCGACGCCGGGGCAACCCGTTGCAACACATCCTCGCTCACGACGCTTGCCCTCCCGTGCCGACTATGGCGCGCATAATGCGCTCCTGCGTGGCTTCCGCGCCAGTGAACTCCCCCACGAAGCGGCCCTCGTTCATGACGTAGATCCGGTCGCACATGCCAAGCAGCTCGGGCATTTCGGAGGACACCATGACAACCGCCTTGCCCGCATCCGCCAGTTCGTTGATTAGCGCGTAAATCTCGTACTTGGCGCCGACGTCCACGCCCCGGGTCGGCTCGTCCAGCAGCAGCACGTCTGGGCCGGTGAACAGCCACTTGCCCAGCACGACCTTCTGCTGGTTGCCGCCGGACAGGTTCACCGTGCGCTGCGTGACGCCTGACGAGCGGATGTGCATGGCGGACCGGTAGCCCTCGGCGACCGCGTGCTCCCGCTCCCGGGCAATAATGCCGTGGTCGGCGACGCCGGGCAGGTTCGCGAGCGTGACGTTGGTCTGGATGTCCTCCTCCAGGATTAGGCCCAGGCCCTTGCGGTCCTCGGTCACGTACGCCAGGCCGTGCGCGATGGCTTTGCTGATGCTGTCGAGCTGCACCCGCTTGCCCCGAAGGGTGACCTCGCCGCTGATGCGCTGGCCGTAGGCGTGGCCGAACAGGCTCATTGCCAGCTCGGTCCGGCCCGCGCCCATCAGCCCGGCGATGCCCACGATCTCGCCCCGGCGCACGTGCAGGCTGACGCCCTTCACCACCTGCCGCTCGGCGTGGAGCGGGTGGTGCACCACCCAGTCGCGCACATCCAGGATGGTCTCGCCGATGTTTGGCGTCCGCGGGGGGTAGCGGTGCGCCATGTCGCGCCCGACCATGCCGCGGATGATGCGGTCCTCGTCGATGCCGTCCTTGGCGTCACCACCCCTCGCATCAAGCGTCTCGACCGAGCCACCGTCCCGCAGGATCGTGATGGCGTCCGCCACCCGGGCGATCTCGTTCAGCTTGTGCGAGATCAGGATCGAGGTGATGCCCTGCGCCTTGAAGCCCAGCAGCAGGTCCAGCAGCGCGTCGCTGTCCCGCTCGTTCAGGCTGGCGGTCGGCTCGTCGAGAATCAGCAGCCGCACGCGCTTGGACAGCGCCTTGGCGATCTCGACCAGTTGCTGCTGGCCGATGCCGAGGTCGGTCACCAACGTGTCTGGCGACTGCCGCAGCCCGACCGTCGCCAGCAGGGATTGGGTGCGGGCGAAGGTCGCCTGCCAATCAATGACGCCGCGCTTCGCCTGTTCATTGCCAAGAAACACGTTCTCGGCGATGGACAGCAGCGGCACCAAGGCGAGTTCCTGGTGTATGATGATGATGCCGAGCGCCTCGCTGTCGGCGATGCCACTAAACCGGGCCGGAGCGCCCCGGAACAGGATGTCGCCGTCATAGGACCCGTGCGGGTAAACGCCGCTCAGCACCTTCATGAGGGTGGACTTGCCAGCGCCGTTCTCGCCGACGATGGCGTGGATGTCGCCCTCCCGCACCGCCAGGGTCACGTCGTCGAGCGCCTTTACGCCGGGGAACAGCTTGGTGATCCCGCGCATTTCCAAAATGACGCCCATCGCGAGCCTTTGCCTCAGGGGGAGCGGCGGGACGGGGCTACTGGATCTGGTTCAGCCGGTAATAGCCGCCGTCAACCAACACGGCCCTCCAGTTCGACTTGTCCACGCTCACGGGCTTCAGCAGGTAGGCCGGCACGACCTTCACGCCGTTCTCGTACGTCTTGGTGTCGTTGACCTCGACCGTGCCGCCACGCAGCATCGCGTCTACCATGGCGGCCGTGACCTTCGCCAGCTCGCGGGTATCCTTATACACGCACTGGGTCTGCTCGCCCGCCAGGATGCTTTTCACCGATGGCACCTCGCAGTCCTGCCCGGTCACCACCGGCATCGGGTTGCCGCCGCTGCCGTAGCCCACGCCCTTCAACGACGAGATGATGCCGATGCTCAGCCCGTCATAGGGCGACAGCACGGCGTCCACCCGGCGGTTCGAGTAGAACGCGCTCAGTAGGTTGTCCATGCGCGCCTGCGCGACCGCCCCGTCCCAGCGCAGGATCGAGACCTTGTCCATGCCAAGTTGCTTGCTCGCGACCACAAGCTTGCCGCTGTCGAGGTACGGCTGCAGCACCGACATGGCGCCGTTGTAGAAGAAGAAGGCGTTGTTGTCGTCCGGCGAGCCGCCGAACAGCTCCACGTTGAACGGCCCCTTGCCGTCCTTGAGGCCGAGCGCCGTCTCGATGTACTGCCCCTGCAGCACGCCGACCTGGAAGTTGTCGAAGGTGGCGTAGTAGTCCACGTCAGCCGACTTGCGGATCAGCCGGTCATAGGCGATCACCTTGATGCCGCTTGCGTGCGCTTGGCGCAGTATGTCCGACAGCGTCGTGCCGTCGATCGCCGCGATCACTAGGACCTTTGCGCCCTTGGTGACCATGTTCTCGATCTGCGAGAGCTGGTTCGGGATTTCGTCGTCGGCATACTGCAGGTCTGGCCTGTAGCCCTTGTCCTTCAGCACCTGCACCAGGTTGTTGCCGTCGGCGATCCAGCGCGCGGAGGACTTGGTCGGCATCGACACGCCCACCATGGTCCCCTGCTGCGCCGTTGCCGGCCTGCCAGCCAGCAGGCCCAGCGCGATGGCCGCCACAAAGGTCGCAATTCTTCTCACAGCGTCACTCCCTGTCTTGGTTGCCAGGCATAGGGACGCAGTTGGCCGCCCGCGTCTAGACGGATCGTTGATCCCCCTGCCACGAAATTTCCTGTAGCGTACCGGCATGTCCGACCTTCCGAACTTGCAGCGTCCCGACGATGACCCCTGGCTGTGGCTGGAGGAGGTGGACGGGCCTGATGCGCTGGCCTGGGTCGATGCGCAGACCGCCGCCACCGTGGCGCGGCTGGACGGGCCGGCATTCCAACGTGACCGGGACACGCTGCGCGCGCTGCTGGACCGGCCGGACAACCTGCCGGTCGTAACCCGGCGCGGCGGCCTGTTGTACAATTTCTGGCGAGATGCGGCGCATCCCCGCGGCCTGTGGCGCCGGACCACGCTCGGCAGCTACCGGCTGCCGAAGCCAGACTGGGACGTGCTGCTGGATTTGGACGCCCTGGCCACGTCCGAGGGCGAGGATTGGATTTGGCAAGGCGCTGGGACCTTGCCGCCAGCGCACGACCGCGCACTGCTGCGCCTGTCGCGCGGCGGCGGGGACGCCGTGGTGGTGCGGGAGTTCGATCTGCCGTCGCGGCAGTTCGTCACGGACGGGTTCGCGCTGCCGGAGGCCAAGGGCGGGGCCGCCTGGCTCGACCAGGACACCCTGCTGCTGGTTAGCGCATTGGGCGGCGTGACCCGGTCCGGCTATGCGCGGACCGTCCGGCGCTGGGACCGCGGCGCAGACCCGGCGGAGGCGCCCATCCTGTTCGAGACTGACCCCGCGCACATGTCGGCTGGGGGCGGCTATGACCGCGAGGCCGACCGGCTGTTCTTCGTGGCAAAGACCGGGTTCTTCGACGCGGAAATCCACATCGGCACCCGCGCCGGGCCGGAACGCAGGCTGGACCTTCCGACCGACGCCTGGGCGCTGTGCGACCGCGATTGGCTCGCTGTCCGGCCGCGCACGCCGTGGACCGTGAATGGGCAGACCTACGTGCCGGACACGGTGCTCGGCATCGGTTTCGACGCGTTCCTGGCCGGCAGCCGGGATTTTGCGACCGTGTTCGTCCCAGCGGAGCGACGGGCGTTGCAGGGGTTCTTCTGGTCCGATCAAAAGCTGGTGCTCAACATCCTGGACAACCTGCGGCCAACGTACCGGGTGGTGACGCCGGGCGCTTGGGCCGACGCGGCGCTGGACGGCTTGCCGGAGCTTGGCACCGTCTCCGCCTGGCCGCTCGACGCCGATACCATGGAGCAGGACGGCAGCCTGCTCGCGGCAGCGCAGGACCCGTTGACGCCGCCGAGCCTGCTGCTGCTGAACGGCGCGGGCGCGGAGCTGCTGAAACAAGCGCCGGCCGCGTTCGACCCGGCCGGCCTCGTGGTCACGCGGCACGAGGCGGCGTCAGTGGACGGCGAGCGCATCCCCTACGTCCAGGTCGGCCCGCCCGGCCTGACCGGAGATGCGCCGGTGCACCTCACGGCCTATGGCGGCTTCGGCATCTCGCTGCTGCCCAGCTACAAAGGCGGCATGGGGCGGCTTTGGCTGGAGCCTGGCGGCACCATGGTGGTGGCGAACCTGCGTGGCGGCGGCGAGTTCGGCACGCGCTGGCACGACGCCGGGCGGCGCGAGCGGAAGGCGCTAAGCCATGACGACTTTGCCGCAGTGGCAGCGGACCTGGTGGCGCGCGGCGTGACCCGGCCGGGCCGCCTCGCCGCCGAGGGCGGGTCCAACGGCGGGCTGCTGATCGCCAACATGCTGACCCGCTATCCCGAGCGGTTCGGCGCGCTGTTCTGCACCATCCCGCTGATCGACATGCGCCGCTACTCCAAGCTGCTGGCCGGGGCGAGCTGGGTGGCCGAGTACGGCGACCCGGACGTGCCGGAGGATTGGGCGTTCCTGAGGCACATCTCGGCCTACCACACGGCGGCGCCGGGCCGGGCCTATCCGCCGATCCTGCTGGCCACCGCCCGGCGGGACGACCGGGTGCATCCCGGGCACGCGCGCAAGATGGCGAGGAAGTTGCAGGCGCTCGGCTACGACGCAGCGTTCTACGAGCCGCCGGCTGGGGGCCACGGCTACGGCAAGGACAACGCGGAGGTGGCGACCTTCGCGGCGCTCGGGCTTGCGTTCCTGAAGCAAAGTATTGGATGGACCTGAGCAACGCCTTGGAAGGGATTGGCATGGACAACATCGTAAGCGAGCGGACCGGCCTGTCGGCTGCGCGCCTGGGCCGGATCGACGGCTGGATGCAGCGGCTGGTGGACGACGGCAGGCTCGCTGGCCTGACCGTGATGGTCAGCCGCCGCGGGCAGGTCGCCTATTTGCAAAGCCGGGGCCTTGCGGACATCGCGCGCGGCACGGCGATGGCGGCGGACACGGTGGCGCGGATTTACTCCATGACCAAGCCGCTCACGAGCGTCGCTTTGATGATGCTGTACGAGGAGGGCCGGTTCCAGCTCGACGATCCCGTCACCACCGTGCTGCCGTGCTTCCGGGACATGCGGGTGTTCATGGGCGAGGGCCAGGACACCGTGCCGGCGGAGCGGGACATCACCTACCGCGACCTGCTGACGCACACCGCCGGGCTGACGTACGGGTTCATGAACGCGACGCCGGTCGATGCGATGTATCGGGACGGCGGCGTGGACTTCCAAACCTCGGACGCGACGCTCGCGGAGGTGGTGGAGCGCGCCGCCGCCCTGCCGTTGCTGGCGCAACCCGGCAGCGCCTGGAACTACAGCATCGCCACCGACGTGATCGGGCACCTGGTCGCGGTGCTGTCCGGCCAGCCGTTCGAGCAGTTCCTGCATGAGCGGGTGATCGCGCCGCTCGGCATGGTGGACACGGCGTTCCATGTGACGCCGGACCGGATGCCGCGCTTTGCCGCCAACTACGCGCGGGGCGATGACGGCCGGGCGACGTTGCTGGACGACCCCATCACCAGCCGCTTCACGCAGCCCCGCGCCATTGCGTCCGGCGGCGGCGGGCTGGTGTCCACCGTGGGCGACTACATGCGTTTTTGCCACATGCTGCTGGGCCGCGGCGCGCTGGACGGCACGCGCCTGCTGGGCCGCAAGACGGTTGGGCTGATGACCACGAACCACTTGGGCGGGGACATGGCGTCCATGGGCCAGGCCCGGTTCAGCGAGAGCAGCTACGCGGGCATCGGCTTCGGCTTGGGCTTCTCCATCATGCTGGACCCGGCCGCCGCGCAGATCGTGGGGACGCCGGGCGAGTACGCCTGGGGCGGGGCCGCCAGCACCGCGTTCTGGATCGACCCGGCCGAGGAGATGGCCGTCATCCTGCTCACGCAGCTCACGCCCTCATCCACCTATCCCATCCGCAAGGAACTGCGCGTGCTGACCTACTCGGCGTTGGTGGACTAGGCGCGGCGCCATGCACGACGCCCCGCTCGACCCCGCCACCCTCGGATGGTCGCCGTTGCCCGGCGGCGGGTTCCCGGCCCACGCCGGCCCGCTCTGGTACCAGCCGGGATCGGACGGCGCCGCGCCGAAGTTCGCGATGCTCGCTGACAGCCGGCACACCAACTTGCATGGGATCGTGCACGGCGGCATGCTGATGACGTTCGCCGACACGGGGCTGGGGATCACGGTCTGGGAGGCATTGAACCGGCAGGCGTGCGTCACGATCCAGTTCGGCATCCAATTCCTGGACGCGGTCCGCCCCGGCGACTTCGTGGAGCTGGACGCCGAAGTGCTGCGCCGCTCCTCGACCGTCGTGTTCATCCGCGGCATCCTGCGCTGCGGCAACCGGCAGGTCGCGTCGGCCGACGGCGTTTGGAAAACGATCCGCGCCAAATCCTGACGGCACGCGAGATCGTGAGTTGAACGCAACTGCCGCGCCGGTGGGGCGCTTCTCTCCTAGCGGACGCCAGCCCAGTCTTGCAGCGGCTCGTCGTGCTGCCCTCTGGGATTAATTAGGGAACATTACATGAGCACGGTCATCTCACGTCTTTTCGACACCTATGACGACGCTGGCGCAGCGGTCCGGGAGTTGGAGGCCGCTGGCATTCCCCACGACAACATCAGCATCGTCGCCAACAACGCCGACGACCGCCATAGCGGCTCGATTTCGGGCGGCGGAGCGACCACGACCGACACGACGCCTGCGGATGCGGCGGGCACGGGCGCTACGGTCGGGACCGTGCTGGGCGGCGGCGCCGGGTTGCTGGCGGGGCTGGGCATGTTGGCCATCCCGGGCGTCGGCCCAGTGGTGGCGGCGGGTTGGCTGGTTGCCACGGCGCTCGGGGCCGGGGTCGGCGCGGCGTCGGGCGGGCTGTTGGGATCGTTGGTCGGCGCGGGCGTGGACGAGGCGGACGCGCATGTTTACTCGGAGGGCGTGCGCCGTGGTGGCACGCTCGTCACCATCCGGGCCGAGGACGGCCAGGGTCCAATGATCGAGGCGGTCCTGTCCAAGTACAAGGCAGCGGACGCCAGCACGCGCGGCGCGGAATACCGTGCGGAGGGATGGAGCCGGTTCGACGAGACGGCACCGGCCTACACCGCCGGCGGGTCGCCCACGCTCGGCACCACGGCCGGCGGCACGATACCGCGTCCATAACAAGCGGGCGGCATGAACAAGGCGGCGCTTGCGGGTGCCGCCTTTTGCTATTTGGGCGTGACATAACCTATGGTTACGGCACCCGACAGCCTTGGGAATATGACGCTGCAATGGTTGACCCGCGCGTGGACGAAATCATGGACATCGTCGCCAAGGAAACCGGGGTGGATCGTGGCCGCCTTACCTTGGACGCCAGCCTGTCCGACTTGGAAATCCCGTCGCTGGACTTGGTGCAGGCCATCTTCGCTATCGAGGAGCGCTTCAAGATCGACGTGCCAGTCGTGTCCGAGCGCACGGGAGCCGAGTTCTCGACCGTCGGCGACCTGATTGATCATGTGCTCCGGACGCTGGACCGCAGCAGCCCAACCGCGGCCTCGCCGACTGCGTGAGACGCCGGGTCGCCATTACCGGGTTGGGCGCGGTGTGCGCCCTTGGCATGGACGTCCCCACAATCTGGGCGGCGATGCTTGAGGGCCGCTGCGGCATCGGCCCCATCACCATTCCCACCAACCGCATCAACGCCCGGATCGCGGCCGAAATCGGGTTCGATCCCGCGGCCCACTTCGACGCGCGGCGCATCCCGTTGCTGGACCGCGTCGCCCAGTTGGCGCTGGTGGCGGGGCGGGAGGCAATGCGGGAGGCCGGGCTTGAGCCGGACCCCGCGCACGCAACCCGGCGGGGCGCGATCCTGGGGGCCGCGATAGGCCAGACCAGCCTGGATGACGCGTACCGCGTGTTCTATGGCGAGGCGGCAAGCCGGGTGCACCCGTTGACGGTGCCGCGGCTGATGCCGAGCGCGGCGGCGTCGCACCTTACCATGGAGTTCGGGCTGCGCGGCCCGTCCTACGCCGTCGCATCGGCCTGCGCATCGGCGAACCATGCCATCGCCCAGGCCGCTGACCACATCCGCGCCGGCCGGGCGGACGTGATGCTGACCGGTGGGTCGGACGCGTCCATCGTGGTCGGCGTGATGAAGTGCTGGGAGGGGTTGCGGGTGTTGAGCGCGGACGGTTGCCGGCCCTTCTCGCAGGACCGCTCCGGGCTGGTGCTAGGGGAGGGCGCGGCCGTGCTGGTGCTGGAGGAGTGGGACCATGCGCTCCGCCGCGGTGCCTGCATCCACGCGGAGCTTGCCGGCAGCGGCATGACCGCGGACGGCATGGACCTGACCGCCCCGGACGTGTCCGGCGCGGCGGCGTCAATGCAGGCCGCGATGGACGACGCTGGGCTGGATGCCGGCGCGGTCGGCTACGTGAACGCGCACGGCACCGGCACGCGGCTCAATGACCGGACCGAGAGCGCCGCGCTGCACCGCGTGTTCGGCGGCCGTCCGCCCCCGGTGTCGTCCAGCAAGGGCGCCATCGGGCACTGCCTATCGGCCGCCGGCGCGCTGGAGGCGGTGGCGACGGTGCTGGCGTTGCGGGACGGCGTGCTGCCGCCCACGGCCGGGTTCAACGCGGCGGACCCGGAGTGCGAGGTGGACCCGATCCCGGAGGCCCGGCGTCTGCAAGTGGACGCGGCGCTGTCCAACTCCTTCGCGTTCGGCGGCCTCAATGCCGTGCTGGCGTTCCGGCGGGCATGACAGCGCATATCAACCGCATCGGCACCGCGGTGCCGCCCCATGACGTGCATGCTGCCTTCGTGGAGTTCGCGCGCACCTTGCTGCGGGACAACCAGTCGCGGTTCGTGTTCGACCGCATGGTGGACCGCTCCGGGATCGCGCACCGCTACTCCCATTTCAAGCCCGGCGTGCCGGGCGCCGTGGAGGTCGATGCGGCGGGGTTCTACCGGCGCGGCGCGTTCCCCGGCACGGCCGCCCGCATGACGGCCTACGCCACGCAGTCGGTGGACCTCGCGGTCCGCGCGGTGCAGGACCTGGACGCGGACGGGATCACCCATTTAGTGGTCGCGTCGTGCACCGGGTTCACTGCGCCGGGCTTGGACCAACTGATCGCGGAGCGGATGGGTTTGGGCGGGTCGCTGGAGCGTAGCCTGATTGGCTTCATGGGCTGCTATGCCGCAGTGCCGGCGTTGCGGACGGCGCACCACATCGTCCGGTCCGACCCGGCCGCGCGCGTGCTGGTGGTGAACCTTGAACTGTGCACGCTGCACATGCAGGAGACGCCGGACCTCGCGACGGTGCTGTCGTTCCTGCTGTTCGGCGACGGCGCCACGGCCGCTTTGGTGACCGCCGAGCCGCACGGCCTCGCGCTGCTGGACTTCCACGCCGCCACCATCCCTGACACCGCTGACCTGATTACCTGGCGGATCGGCGACCAGGGGTTTGACATGCACCTGTCGGGCAAGGTTCCCGCCCGGATCGGCGCCATGCTGCGCACTGAGGCCGAGCGCAACGACGGCGGCGGGATCCTGCGCGGGGCGCGGGTGGACGACGTGCCATACTGGGCGGTGCACGCCGGCGGGCGCACGGTGCTGGATGCGGTGGAGGCCGGGTTGCGCCTGGGACCGGACGCGCTGGCGCATTCGCGCGCGGTGCTGCATGACGTGGGCAACGTGTCCTCGGCCACGCTGATGTTCGTGCTGGCGCGCATGCTGCGCGGCCAGGAGGCGGGCCTGGGCGTCGGCATGGCGTTCGGGCCTGGGCTGTGCGCCGAGACGTTCCGGTTCGCGCAGCTATGAGGCCGGACTTCCGCGCACGCAGCACGCAGGCGGAGTGGATGGACACGGAGCAGGTGACGCCGGAAGATTTCGCCGCCTGCCTCGCGGACCTCGCGGTCGTGAACACCTTAACCTTGGCGCGGGCGCCGACGGTGGCGTTCATGCGTCGCGTGGCCCGGGGATTGGCGCCGGGCGCACGGCTGCGGGTGCTGGACGTAGGCTACGGCGAGGGCGACATGCTGCGCCGGCTGCATCGCTGGGGCGCGCGGCGGGGCTTGCGGCTGGAGCTGTCGGGCATCGACCTCAACCCGTGGAGCGCTGTGGCGGCCCAAGCCGCGACGCCGCCGGACATGGCGATCGACTACCGCACCGGCGACCTGTTCGACTTGGAGCCAGGCGGCTACGACGTCGTGCTCAGCTCGTTGTTCACCCATCACCTCGATGACGGCCAGGTCGTGCAGTTCCTGCACTGGATGGAGCGCAGCGCGGCGCGCGGGTGGTTCGTGAACGACCTGCACCGGCACTGGCTGGCCTATTATGGGTTCAGCGCATTGTCCACCGCCGCCGGGTGGCACCGGTTCGTGCGGCACGACGGGCCGCTCAGCGTGGCGCGGAGCTTCCGCCGCGCGGAGTGGCACGCGCTGCTGCGGCAGGCGAGGCTGGACGGGGTGGCGACGCTGCGCTGGCGCTTGCCGTTCCGGTTCTGCGTCGGCCGGGTACGGTGAGGGCGGTCATCGCTGGCGGTGGGGTGGCCGGGGCGGCGGTTGCGTGCTTGTTGGGTCCGGACGCGCTGCTGATCGAGCGGGAGGCCGCCGCGCACGACAAGATTTGCGGCGAGTTCATCAGTTGGGAGGCGCAGGCCTACCTGGCGCAACTTGGGCTGGACCTGCCGGCGCTTGGCCCGGCAACGATCCACTCGGTCCGGCTGGTCCACGGCGCACGCTGTGCCGAGGCACGGTTGCCGTTCGCCGGCCTCGGCCTGTCGCGCCAGGCGTTGGACGAGGCGATGCTGGCGAGGGCCGGGCGGGCAGGGGCAACGCTGTTGCGGGGCCATGCGGTCCGTGCCGTGCACGCGGAGGCAGTTGAGGTGGACGGGCAGGGCCACATCCCAGCGCGGTCAGTTTTCCTGGCTACCGGCAAGCATGATTTGCGTGGCACGCGCCGCATGTTGCCCAAGCCGCCGGAAGACCTGGTCGGCCTAAAGATGTACTTCCGCCTCGATCCGCGGCAGCAAGCTGCGCTGGACGGGCATGTCGAGGTGGTGCTGTTCCAAGGCGGATATGCCGGGTTGCAGATGGTCGAGGGAGGACGTGCCAATCTTTGTTTGCTGATGGAGCGCGCCCAGTTCAAAGCGGCTGGGCGGAGCTGGCCTGGGGTGCAGGACCAGCTTATGCGCGAGTGCCCGCATCTTGCGGCCCGGCTGGCGGGTGCTCTGCCGTTGTTGCCGCAGCCGTTGACGATATTCCGGGTGCCATACGGCTTCGTGCACCAGCCTGGCCTCGTGGACCCGCCGGGCTTGTTCCGGCTAGGGGACCAAATGGGGGTGATTCCATCGTTCTGCGGCGATGGAGTGTCGATTGCGCTGCACAGCGCGTTCGTGGCCGTGGCAGCGCATCACGGGGAAGGCGCGACGGCTTACCACCAGCTCATGCGACGGCATCTAGCCAGGCAGATTGGCCGCGCCTCAGCGTTTTACAGCCTGGGACGGACCGCGCCGCGGTTGGTGGTCGAGACGGCCCGGATTTGGCCCGGCGCGTTACGGTGGATGGCGCGCCTCACCCGCGTGCCTCCGGCAGCGCTTAGGGATACCGCATCCGCAACGTGACCCCCGCCGCCCGGTCCGGCAGGGTGAAGGCGGCGCTGGCAAAGCTGGGTGGGCCGAAACGCGGCTGCGGATCATTAGAGGCACCTACGCCGGAGCGCGGGATACCCAGGAAGTTGGTCTCGACCTTGCCGATCCGTTTCTCGTCATGGAACACCGACACGGCATAAACGCCGGGCGCCAGGCCACTAAACCCGGCACGCACCTGTCCCAGCGTCGCCGGAATGCGCCGGCGCAGGACCGAGGGGTCCGTCGCGCAGTCCGGGAACCCGTCGGGGCGGCTGAACAGGCAGACTTCCACCAACCCCTCCGTGTTGCGAACGCCAGTGACCACGACGGTGAGGTCCGCCGCGAGCGCTGGCCCGGCAGCTAGCAGCGTTGCGGCAACCATACGCCACCGGGCCATCGACGCCGTGTTACTCGGCTGCGGTCTGGAGCCCCGCCCGGGACTGCTGCGCCGCTTCCTTCTGCATGAGCCGCTGGTAGGTCGTGAGCGCCTGGGCCACGACCTGGTCCATGTTGTAGTACTTGTAGGTCGCGAGCCGCCCCACGAATGAAACATTCGGCGTCGCGTCGGCTAAGGCTTGGTAGCGCCGGTACAACTCGCCGTTTTCCGGCCGGGGCACGGGGTAGTAGGGGTCCCCCTCGGCTGACGGGAACTCGTAGCATACGCTGGTGTACGGATGCTGCTGGCCGGTCAGGTGCTTGAACTCGGTGATGCGGGTGTATGGCACGGTCTCGGCGGGGTAGTTGACCACGCCGACATCCTGGAACTGCGCCCGGTCGTGCGTCTCGTGCTGGAAGCGCAGGCTGCGGTACGGCAGCTTGCCATAGCGGTGGTCAAAGAACTCGTCCACCGGACCGGTGAAGATCAGGTGGCCGTATTGCGTGTCCTGGACGTCCAAGTATTCCGTCCCGGTCATGATGGTGATGTTCGGATGGTCGAGCATACGCTCGAACATGCGGGTGTAACCGTGCAGCGGCATCTGCTGGAACGTGTCGGTGAAATACCGGTCATCGTCGCTGGTGCGCGTCGGCACGCGGGAGGTGACTGACTTGTCCAGCTCGCTCGGGTCAAGGCCCCACTGCTTGCGGGTGTAACCCTGGAAGAACGCCTCGTACAGCTCACGGCCGACCTTGCCCAGCACGACATCTGCGGAGGTGCGGACGGTTTCGACCGGCTCAGCCTTGGTTTCTAGGAAGGCGTCGATCTCGGCCTCGGACAGGTCAACCCCGAAGAACTGGTTGACCGTCGTGCGGTTGATCGGCATCGGCAGCCGCATGCCGCGCACCTCCGCCAGCACGCGGTGCTCGTAAGGGCGCCATTCCGTGAAGCGCGACAGGTAGTCCACGACAGTGCTTGAGTTGGTGTGGAAGATGTGCGGGCCATACGGGTGGATCAGCACCCCGGCCGCATCCAGCGCGTCGTAGGCGTTGCCGCCGATGTGAGGCCGCCGGTCCACCAGCAACACCCGCTTGCCCGACCCGGCCGCCAAACGCTCCGCCAGCACCGAGCCTGCGAACCCGGCGCCCACAATCAAGTAGTCGTAATACGGGCGGTGCTCCGTCGCCGTGAGGGCTGGAAGCCGTGTCGCACGCCGCACTTGGTTCACCAACGCCGCCATGCGCGACCAGATCGCGTCCCATGACATGCGCGCCAGCACTTGATCGGCTACTGGCAGGAACGAGGCGCGCGGCAACGACAACATGTGGTCGGCAGCGGCGGCGAACTCGGCCGGCGTGGCTGCGACCGCGACGCCGGCCAGGCCACCATATTGCCGCACGACGTCGTTGATAGGGGTGGACACCACCGGCCGCCCCGCCGCCAGGTACTCCGGCGTTTTGGTGGGGCTTATAAAGCGGGTGGACGAGTTGAGCACGAATGGCATGAGCGCCACGTTCCATCCTGCGATGTAGGCTGGCAGCTCGGCATAGATTTTTGGCCCGAGATAATGGATGTTCTTGCGCTGCGGCAACGAGGCCGGGTCGACCTTCACGACTGGGCCGATCATGACGAACTGGATGTCCGGCCGTAGGTCCGCGACAGCCGCTAGCAACTGCTGGTCCAGCCGTTCGTCCAGCACGCCGTAGAAGCCCATGCGCGGGTGAGGAATGCCAGCTTGGTCGGCAGGCTCCGCCATGGGCGCGCGCGCTGGGAGGAAATGGGCCGTATCGACGCCGCTCGGGAAGGCGTGCACATCGGTGTGATGCTGGGACTTCGCTTCGTGCAGGCTGTAGCCGCCGGTGAACACCAGGTCGGCACGCCGCATCAACTCGCGCTCCCGTTGCGGAAGCGCGGGGTCGGCGCCCTGGAACGCCGACAACTCATCCATGCAGTCGTACACGGTCGGGCAGCCACGGAGATGGTCGGAGAACGCCAGGGCTTGCGGCGTATAATACCAGATCACCGGCTCGATGACTGCGAACTCGCGCACCATCGCATCGAGCAGGGTGCGCTGGGCAGCGGTGGCCTCGGCCGGAGAGAGCGTGCGCGGCAGGCGCGGCCGCATGACCAAAACGCCCTCGGCTGACCAGCGTTGGTCAAGGCTGGGCGCAACCGCGTCGGTCGGGACCGGCTCTTCCCAAAAGATCACCCGCATCGTCTTGGCGGCGCGGCTCAATAAGTGCTGAGGCCGCTGGAACACGAAATCCCAGCGCAAATGGGAGAAGCACAGGAGGACGTCCTGACCTGAAACCCCGCTGTCCCCACCACTCAGCCGAGGCTCATCCAGCATACATCCACCTTTCTGTTTTCCCTACAACGTAGCTTATTCCGCCGGGTTCGCGGAGTTTATCTCTCAAGTGCGTTATGACGGTTCGCCAACGGACGCTTGGAACCACCTAGCCCGTCCCGTGTTCCTGCCGTATGCTTAATGACACCGAAGACCACACTGCCATTCACGATCCCGAGGCCGCCGCCCGGGCCGCCAAGCTGCACTATGTGACCGATGCCCGCCCCGGCATCACTCGCGTCTGGACCGCGGACGGATGGTCGTTCATCGACACGGACGGCAGCGTCATCACCAACGAGCGCACCATCGAGCGCATCAATAAACTGGCAATCCCACCCGCTTATACGGACGTATGGATCTGCCGCGATCCGCGTGGGCACCTTCAGGCTGTAGGACGCGACGCGAAGGGGCGCAAGCAGTACCGCTACCACCCCCGCTGGCGCGAGGTCCGGGATGAGGCCAAGTACGGCAAGATGCTGGCCTTCGGTCGTGTGCTACCGCAAATACGCTCTGCTGTCGAGCGTGACCTCGGCCTGCCGGGCTTGCCCAAGCGCAAGGTGCTGGCGGCCATCGTGACCTTGCTGGAAAAAACCATGATGCGCGTGGGCAACGAGGAGTATGCCCGCACCAACAAGAGCTTCGGCCTGACGACGCTGCGGGACCAACACGCCAGGATCAAGGGCGCCAAGCTGTCGTTCGACTTTCGCGGCAAGCACGGGGTCAACCATCACATCGACTTGCAGGACCGCCGCTTGGCGCGCGTGGTGGAGCGGTGCCGGGACCTGCCGGGTCAAGATTTGTTCCAGTATCTGGACGCGGACGGGGTGCAGCATGGCATCGCGTCCGATGACGTGAACGACTACTTGCGGGAAATCAGCGGCGAGGACATCACGGCAAAGGACTTCCGCACCTGGGCCGCGACCAACCTGGCTGCGATGGCCCTGGCGGAGTTGCAGGCATACGACAGCGCGGTGCAAGCCAAGAAGAACGTGGTGCAGGCTGTGGAGCATGTGGCGAAGCAGCTCGGCAACACCCCGGCCATTTGCCGCAAGTGCTATATCCACCCGGCCGTGTTCGACGGCTACTTGGATGGCAGCCTGGCCGAGGGCCTGAAGGCGCGTGCCGACGCCGTGTTGGACAGCCCAGCATCCGGCCTCACCGCCGAGGAGGTCGCGGTGACGGCGTTCCTCAGCCGGCGCTTGGGCGAAGCCATCGCCGATCCTGAAAAAACCAGCACCAAACCGACGGCATCGACGGACAACGCCGCGTGATCTAGCGTCCTCCCGGAATGGGAGGGGCCATGGACGACCTGCTGGTGGCGCGCCGCGCCGGGGTGCACGTGCTGACCTTGAACCGGCCGGACCGGCTCAATGCCATGACGGGCGGGATGCACGATGCGCTGACGCAGGCGCTGGATGCGGCCGAAGCGGATGCCGGGTGCCGTGCAATTCTGCTGCACGGCGCGGGCCGCGGGTTTTGCGCTGGGCAGGACCTCACGGAAGTAAGACCGGGCGTGGACCTTGGGGACGCCCTGGAACGGCGGTTTAACCCGCTGGTCCGCCGTCTGCGCGCGATGCCGCTGCCGGTGGTGTGCGCGGTGCACGGCGTAGCGGCCGGGGCAGGGGCGAACCTCGCGCTGGCCTGCGACATCGTGCTGGCGGGGCACTCCGCGCAGTTCCTGCAAGCCTTCGTGCGCATCGGGCTGGTCCCGGACGCCGGCGGCACCTGGACCTTGCCGCGGCTGGTCGGCGACGCCCGGGCGCGTGGCATGGCGATGCTCGGTGAACCGGTGTCCGGCGCCGACGCCGCGGCCTGGGGCCTGGTGTGGCGCGCGCTGCCCGACGACGAGCTGCTGCCGGAGACCGAACGCATGGCCGCGCACCTGGCGACGCAGCCGACCCAGGCGCTCGCGCTGATGAAGCAGGCGCTGAACGCGTCCGCGGCGCACACGCTGGACCAACAGCTCGATCTGGAGCGTGACCTGCAACGCCGCGCCGGCGCCACGCCGGACTTCCAGGAGGGGGTGCAGGCCTTCCTGGACAAGCGCGCGGCCGTGTTCACCGGGCGTCCATGACCACCAGCGCCCCAGTCCAGGATGCCATGGCCCAGGCTTGCGCCGACGCGATGTGGACCGCGGACCAGGCTAGCCAAGGCCTGGGCATGCGGATCGAGCAGGTGGGGCAGGGCGCTGCCCGGCTGTCCATGCCGGTGACGTCGTCCATGCTGAACGGCCATGGCACCTGCCACGTCGGCTTTATTTTCGCGCTGGCGGACAGCGCGTTCGCGTTCGCCTGCAACACCGACGGCACGGCGTCCGTCGCCAGCCACTGCAGCATCAGCTACGTTCGTCCGGCCCGGGCGGGTGAACGCCTGGTTGCGGTCGCGGTCGAACGCCATCGCGCTGGGCGCAGCGGCATCTATGACGTGCGCGTCACCGCTGGCGATGACGTAGTGGCCGAGTTCCGCGGCCACTCCCGCACGACCGGCGCACGGATCGCGGGGGTGCCCGGTGCGGCGTGACCTGTCGCCCCGGCCTGGCGAGCTCGACTTGATCGAGACCGCATCCCGGGACGAGATCGCGGCGTTGCAGCGCACCCGCCTTGCCTGGTCGCTGCGCCATGCCTACGCCAACGTGCCGCACTACATCAGGGCGTTCGACGCCGCCGGGGTGCACCCGAACGATTTCCGGGATTTGCCGGACCTCGCCCGCTTCCCGTTCACGGTGAAGGCGGACCTGCGCGCGCAGTATCCGTTCGGCATGTTCGCCGTCCCGCGCGAACGGGTGGCGCGCATCCATGCCAGCAGCGGCACCACCGGCAAGCCCACCGTGGTCGGCTATACCAAAAATGACCTCGATGTCTGGGCGGATGTCATGGCCCGCTCCATCCGCGCCAGCGGCGGGCGGCCCGGCATGCGCGTGCACGTCGCGTACGGCTACGGTCTGTTCACCGGCGGCCTCGGCGCGCATTACGGGGCGGAGCGCCTGGGCTGCACCGTCATCCCCATGAGCGGCGGCCAGACCGAGCGACAGGTCCAGTTGATCCAGGACTTCGAGCCTGACCTCATTATGGTTACGCCTAGCTACATGCTGGCTATCCTGGACGCCTTCCACGCCGCCGGCGCCGACCCGCGCGGCACCACCCTGCAAGCCGGCATCTTCGGCGCGGAGCCGTGGACCAACGCCATGCGCGCCGAGATCGAGGCCGCGTTCGACATGCACGCCGTGGACATCTACGGCCTGTCCGAAGTCATGGGACCTGGCGTCGCCAACGAGTGCGTCGAGGCCAAGGACGGCCTGCACGTCTGGGAGGACCACTTCTACCCGGAGGTCATCGACCCCGAGACCGGCGCCGTGCTGCCGGACGGTGAAGCGGGCGAGCTGGTGTTCACCTCGCTCACCAAGGAAGCGACGCCCATCATCCGCTATCGCACCCGCGACCTGACGCGCCTGCTGCCCGGCACGGCGCGCAGCATGCGGCGGATGCAGAAGGTGACCGGCCGCAGCGACGACATGCTGATTATCCGCGGCGTCAACGTGTTCCCGACCCAGGTCGAGGAGCTGGTGCTCGCCTGCGACGGCCTGTCCGGCCATTACCAGATCGAGCTGACCCGGCCGGACCGCATGGACCAGGTGTTGGTGCGGGTCGAGGTCCGGCCCGACGCGTTCGGCACCGTGCTGGCGGCTCCATTGGAGGCAGCCATCAAGCAGCGGATCGGGGTCACGGCCAGCGTGGAGGTGCTGCCGCCGGGCGGGATCGAGCGCAGCTTGGGCAAGGCACGCCGGGTTATCGACCGCCGTCCGCGCTGAGCGGCGGCTGGCATGCCGGCGATGCTGGCGTAAACCCAGCATTTCCGGCATGATGCGTCGTGGCGGGTGCGGGCGCCTCAACCAGAAAGGGGCGCTTATGTGCGGATTGGCCGGCATTTTCCACTATGCCGCGGATGGCCGGGTCGACCGCGCAGTGTTGGAGCGGATGACCACCGCGTTGGCGCACCGCGGTCCGGACGGTGACGGATTCCATGTCGAACCTGGCGTTGGCCTGGGCCACCGCCGGCTCTCCATCGTTGACGTCGCGGGCGGCGCGCAGCCGATGTGGAACGAGACCGAGGACGTGGTCATCGTGTTCAACGGCGAAATTTACAACTTCCCTGAGCTGCGCCCGCAGTTGCAGGCCATGGGCCATGTGTTCCGCAATCGCTGCGACACCGAGGCGGTCGTGCACGCGTGGGAGAGTTGGGGGCCGGATTGCCTGCAGCACCTGAACGGCATGTTCACCTTCGCGCTGTGGGACCGGCGCCAAGGCGTGCTGTTCCTCGCGCGGGACCGGCTCGGCAAAAAGCCGCTGTATTACGCGCGCACGCCGTCGGGGTCGCTGGTGTTCGGGTCCGAGCTGGCGGCGCTGGCAACTGTCCCGGACCTGCCGCGCCGCATCAGCGCAGCCGCGGTCGATGACTTCTTTGCCCTGGGCTACGTGCCGGACCCGCACTCCATCTTCGAGGGCGTCCACAAGCTGCCGGCCGCGCACTACCTGCTGCTGCGCCATGGCGGCCCGGTGACGCCGCGTCGTTACTGGTCGCCGCCCACCAGCTCGGAGCCGATGCCGGAGGCGGACGCGATCGCCGGGTTGCGCACCCGGCTGACCGACTGCACCCGAAGCCGGTTGATGGCGGACGTGCCGCTCGGCGCCTTTTTGTCGGGGGGCGTGGACAGCAGCGCGGTGGTGGCAGCGGCCGCCGGGCTGCAGGACGCGCCGCTGTCCACCTTCACCATCGGTTTCCCCGGCGCCGCCGACGAGACGCCGCTCGCGGCCATCGTCGCGGCGCGGTATGGCACGGCGCAGCATAACGGCACCGCCGTTCCGGACTACTTTGCGTCCGCGCGCAGCCAGGCCACGATATTTGGCGAGCCGTTCGGCGACAGCTCCTCCGTCCCGACCGAGGAGGTGTGCGCGCTGGCCCGCCGGCACGTGACGGTGGCCCTGTCCGGCGACGGCGGGGACGAGGTGTTCGCCGGCTACCGCCGCTACCGTTGGCACCAGATGGCGGAGGCGGTGCGCGCGCATATTCCATCGGGTTTGCGCCGCGGCGTGCTGGGCAGGCTGGCCCGTGCCTATCCCAAGATGGACTGGGCGCCGCGCTGGCTGCGCGCCAAGCACACGCTGACCGAAATCAGCCTCGACAGCGCGCTGGGCTACTACCGCACGCTGGCGAAGGTGCATCACGCCCAGCGCCGCTCCCTGTTCTCGCCGCGGCTGCGTGCTGAGCTGGACGGCCACGACCCGGCCGACCGCGTCGTGGCGCTGATGAATGAGTGCGATGCCGACGACACGCTGTTGCAAGCGCAGTTCGTGGACGTGCAGACCTACTTGGTAGGGGACATCCTGACCAAGGTGGACCGCACCAGCATGGCGCACTCGCTAGAGGTCCGCGCGCCCTTCCTCGATTATGAGTTCGTGGAGTGGGGCATGCGCTTGCCGCCCGGCCTGAAGCTACGGGGACAGGAGGGCAAATGGGTCGTGAAGCGGGCGCTGGAGCCGTTGGTGCCGCACGAGATCCTGTACCGGACCAAGCAAGGGTTCGCCATGTCGCTCGCTGGCTTGTTCCGCACGGAAGCTGTGCGGCTGCGCGAACGGCTGCTGGGCACGCCGATGCAGGACAGTGGCCTGTTCGACCCAGCCGCCGTGGCGCGCTTGGTGGACCAGCACGCGAGCGGGGTGTCCGACCACTCAAGCGCGCTTTGGCTGTTGCTGGTGTTCGAAGGCTTTCTCACGGCGTTGGCCGAACCCGTGCGGCAACCGTCGCTTGTGACCGCTTGATGGTCGCAGCGCTTTAAGCTGATCGGCGCACGCGGAGTCGAGTGCGGCTGCGTCCACCAGGGCGCCTTGGCATCCGCGCGACCATGCGCTGTGACAAATCAATTGTAACCAACGAAAGTCAGTATAAACCGCCTATCGTTAAAAAAGAGATTGCAGCTTAGCGGTAACGTGATATTGTCGTTAAGAAATAGCAACAGGTGCGACAACCGGGGTCGGTTGTTGCATAAGTTTACAAGAGGCAGACATGGACCGTTCGCAACCAGTGGTGCTTCCAGGCTGGCCGGATCAGGTCAAAAAGCTGGGCGACCCGTCCCGGGACCGCTTCAGGCACAATCTCGCTCGGATCATGGCCAAACGCCGCATCACACAGGCGAGCCTCGCGCGCATGATGGGCGTCTCCCGCGTGGCGGTGCATGCCTGGATTTGGGGCACGTGTTTTCCGGAAACGTCCCGGCTGATTAAGTTAGCGCAAATGCTGAATGTGCCGATTGGGACACTTCTTGAGGAGCCGTCCAGTAAACAGAAATCGAGCCCACCCTCGAATGAGGAGGCGCTTCTACTGAACGCCTTTCGCAAGCTTCCCAGCACGGCTCGTTTGACTCTTTTGGCTGACGCCTATGAAATGACCGCCAGGGTGTCTGCCACAGCCAAGCCTGCCCCGTCAGATCTTGCTTTGCCGCCGTCCTCTTAACCCGCAGCCGCTTGGCAGGCTTAGAAGGCCTTTTCTGAAGCAGCAACCACGACGTAAATGCGGCGTCGGGTTGCTGCTTTGAGTGAACAGACGTTATTTCCTGGCAGAAAGCTCATCGAGTAACTTCCGCGCGCTCGCTTTCTCGCCAAACTCTGCTTTGTCCTCTACGACAGTCCTGAGCAACGCCGAAGCCTCATCGCGCTTTCCAGTATCCTTCAAAGCCCGAGCCACGTGAAACTGGATGACCCGGTCGTTTGGCCGCGCCTGCATCGCCTGCTGCAGCAACGGCAATCCTGCTGCGGCATCGCCTGATGTGGTCAGGATCCAGCCCAGCGTGTCCGCGGTCTCTGACCCCGGGGCCAGCAGGTACGCGCGCTGCGCCGTCGGAAGCGCCTTTGCATCGCCACGCTGCTGGTAAACCCATGCTAGGTTGTTGAGCGCCACCCCGTCGTTGGGCCGCTTGTCCAACACCACTTTCAAGTTTTCCTCGGCCTGTTGCAGCCGCCCGGCGCTGATGTCCAAAGCCGCCAGCATTTGCGCTGCGTTGGCATCGCCAGGTTCCGTCTTAAGCCAGGTGCGGAGCGTGCCCGCTGCCTGATCCACCTTACCCGCGGCACCATAGGCATTGGCGATCCGCAACGCTAATACGCCAGAGGGGCTAAGCCTCTGCTCCGCCTCGAACGCCGCGGCGGCCTCGGCAAACTGCTGCGCTGCCAAATAAGCGTCGCCCTTCAGAACCGAAGCCGCCGGCATATTGGCCGGGTCCTTGCGGAGTTCCTCTGCCATCGCCACTGCGGCCGGCGTGCCGGATACACGCTGCTCGATCAACACGAGGGTCTGCATCATGCCGATATTGCCGGGCGACGTGCGTAGCCCGTCGCGCAGCGATGCGCTGGCTCCGGCGAAGTCCTTGGTGTTGATAAGCAGTTCGACCAGCGCCCGCCGCGCCTCAAGCTCGTTTGGCTGCTGGCGCAGAATCTCCCTGTAAGTTCCTTTGGCGTCCTCTGGCGCATCCGCGGCCACCTGGGCCCGGGCCTGCGCCAGCATAAGCAACGGCGTTAGTTGGCCGTCGACCCGCGAGCGGTCCAGCATCGCCAAAGCTGCTTTTGCGTTGCCGGCTCGCACCATCATATCGGACAGCGCCACCGTAAGCGCCGGGTTCTGCGGCGTTGCCTTGCGAGCGGTCTCTAAAAGTCCGACCGCCTGCGGCACCCGGCTGTCCGCGACCAAAACCTGGAGCATCGTGTTCAGCGCTTGGTTGTTGGCAGGGTCCTTGGCCAGCACCTCGTTCAAGACCGCTTCGCCCTCTGGCCGCTTGTTCTGCAGCAGCAGGACCTTGCCCAGGTTGATCCGGGCGTTCAACGAGGCTGGGAACTGCTGCACGACGTTGGCGAACTCGACGCGCGCGCCTTCGAGGTCCTGCCGCGCAAGCTTGATAAGCCCCTGCAACAGGCCAACCGCCTCCGTATTGCCCGCCTGCGCCCTCAGCCGGTCAAGCGCCGCTTGCGCCCGGTCCACATCGCCGGATGTCAGGGCCGTCGCCACCAGCGCCTCCGCGGCGTTCACCTGCCCCGGCGCGATCTCAAGCGACTTCTCCAATGCATTGCTGGCAGCGAAGCTGTCGCCCATCTGCATGCGCGTTGACGCAAGGTTCGTCATGATAACGGGGTTGGCGGGCGCGAGTTGGGCCGCTTGCTGGAAGGCTTCGGCGGCCTGGGACGGCTTGCCTGCCGCAGCCAGGGCACGGCCTTGCAGGTCAAGCGTCTCAGCGTCCGCCCTGCCGTCCGCGATCGTTTTCTGCAACGCTGCCGCCGCGCGGTCCGGGCGATTCGCCCCAAGCTCGATCCGGGCTAGCAGGCGAACGCCGTCAAGGTCGGTGGGCGCGCGCGCAATGTAGCGCTGCACGGCGTCCACCGCCGCCTCTGTCTGGTTCAGGTTGCTTTTGGCAATGGCTTGAAAATACAGCCCTCGCGGAAAGCGCTGGATCACCGGCCCCAACTTTGTGAGGGCCGCGTCGGCCTCAGCGTGCTTGCCGGCGCGCACGGCCAGCACGGCGCTGAGGTATATCGCCGCGGTGTCACGAGGCTCGGCCGCCAAAGCGGCGTTCACGTCCTCCAATGCCTTCGCGTCTTGGCCCATTGCAATGAGTTGGTTGGCCCGTTCCAGGCGGAAACCGTAACCGTTGGGAGCAACCGCGACAGCCTCGTCCATGAAGTGGAGCGCGCCTGTCATGTCGGACTGCAACGCCCGCAACTGGCCTTTGAGGATTAGGACGTCGCCCCGCTTGGGGTCGATTGCCAGCGCCTGGTCGGTCTTACGCTCGGCCAACGCCACATCGCGCGTCGCTAGCGCCAGCCGTGCGCTGGTCAGTTGGGCATCGACCAGGTTCGGCGCGATGCGCTCGGCTTCGTCAAGACTTGCACGCGCCTCATCGAGTTTATTGAGGCCGACCTGGGCCATGCTGCGCAACACCAGATTCGGTGCGGTCTGCTCTGGCGTGCGTCCGACCGCTGGCACCTGCGCCAGGACGTCGGCAAAACGCTGCTGCGCAAGATAGGCCTGCGCCAGCAACGGCATCACGAGCGCCTGGTCGTAGTTCAGGTCCCGTGCGAGGGTCAGCTCCTTTTCCGCCGCGATCGGGTCGCCACTGGCCAGTTGCAACTTGCCCAGGCTAAAATGCGCCTCGGCGTTGTTGGTGTCCGCCCTGATCGCATTGCGATACTCGATCAGCGCTGCCCGGGTGTCGCCTTTGGCGAGAAAACGCTGTGCATTCAGCATCGAGTCCTCGGAGCGGCCGAGCAACCACCAACCCCCTCCGGCCGCCGCAACGGCACCGACGACGAGAGCAGGGATGAGTATCTTTTTGGTCATAGGTCAGCCCATCCTTCGGAGTTGGCACAGCGCATCGTAGAAACGGTCGTTCCAGCTTGGCCTGCAATGGGACCAAGGACCAGCCGGTGCACATCCAGCAACATGTTCAACGCGAGTTGGCGACGCCCAGCACGCAATGCCAGGGTTGACGCCCCATTGATACGGGCCAGCACGCGTTAGCCCATGTGTCGTTCCGCACGCGACCGTGCGGGGTGCAAGTCATAAATCGTCATAGGCTGAGCTCGGACGCAAGCTCGAGATTGATGCCCGAGTAAGGCTATCGTGATCCTTCCTGAAACAAGATCACTCGCACCGTGGCGAACAGGATCGCCAAGTCCAGCAGCAGGCTACGATGCTTCACATAGTAAAGATCGTAGGACAGCTTCACTCGTGCGTCCTCGACTGAGGCCCCGTAAGGAAAGTTGACCTGTGCCCATCCGGTCAGGCCTGGCTTGACCCGAGCCCGCTCCCGATAGAACGGGATTTGATCTGCCAGCTGCTGCACGAAATGCGGGCGTTCCGGACGGGGACCAATAAAGCCCATATGGCCCCGAAGCACATTTAGTAGCTGGGGCAGCTCATCGATCCGGGTGCGCCGCATGAATGAGCCCACTCGCGTGACCCGGGGGTCGCCCTGGGTCGCCCAGGCCGGGCCACCACTTTCAGCGTTGGCGCGCATGCTGCGAAACTTCAACAGGGTGAACGGGTGCCCGCCCAAGCCAACGCGCTCCTGCCGATAGAGAACCGGCCCAGGACTGTCCAATCGCACAAGGAGCGCGACAATTAGCATCAATGGCGCTGTGAACAACAGCAAGGCCAAGCTGATGCCGATGTCCCCGACACGATTGACAAAGGCCTGGAACCCGCCGGCGCTGGCGCGGTCAAGGGATTGCACCCAGGCTTGGTCGATATGGGCCACATCGACACGCTTCAGGTGCCGCTCCCAAAAAGCGGTCTCAGTCTCAACCGTGATGCCCTTTGCGGCGAACGCAGCCTGTATGCTCGGCGGCATTCCGCTGCGCGCCCCTGTCGAAACAACCACGTCTAGAACCCCGGCCCGGCGCAGCTCATCGGGGTTTGCGGTCGCGACGGGGCCGGCGATCACTTCAATGAACCCCCGGTGGCTCGTACGGACCGCTGCGACCGTGGGACCCATCGCTGCATCTGAACCCAAAATGGCGATCCGCCGGACAAACAAGTTCGAGCGCACAGCCATAAGAAATAGCAGCCGTGTCCCGAATAGGGCAGCAATCCAGATTGCAACGACCTTAAGTGGCCACAACGCCTCGTGGCCAACAACCCGATCCAAGTCGATGTCGAGCGCGCGGCTGGTGACCCAGGCTGCCGGGAAGGTGAGGAGGCCGCCCAGCGCGGTGTTCACCAACATGCTGCGCGTGCGGGCAAAGACCGCCGGTCGATAGAGTCCGATCAAGAATGTGGTCAACCCGACAGTCAGCGCCAGAACGAAAGCTTGGTTTGCCGCAGGCACCTGCAACGTGCCAGAAGACACGCCCGAGCTCAGTAGAGCATAGGCCAGGTAATAGGACAGGGCTAGTTCGAGCAGCCACAGCGCGAACATTTCGATCGGCAAGTTATTTACCGCGAACCGCGACATTCCGCCCTCATGTAAGACCGTCTACCAGTTGCATCATATACTTAAGTCGACCTCGGATGCACGGGTGGGCTTACACCTACCCCGTTGAACAAGCCAGCTACGTTTTGGAAATACCGCATACGCGCTTGCATCGTAATCGGCCAGCACGAACGACCGCCGGCGTCAAATGCTGGACGTTCATACAGTCTTAAGGCTTGTCCGATAATTTCGCGCATGAAGCCAGGTCAACTTTGGTTGAACCGTGGTTTCCGGCACACGGGGATTCCAGCAAACGGCCACGCAAGCGCCGTAGCGGCTTTTCCTGTTGCCGCACGGATTGAGGGGTGGGATGTGTATCACGGAAAAGAGCCGCCTTCTTAATTTTGTCGCATTGGGCAGCAATATGCCACGCCAAGCCTGAAGGTGGCCGGTGAAGTCGCGTGTTCGCTGGACGAATTGCTGTGGTTTGTAGTAATGGAGTATGCGTGAAAGCGCGCCATTCCGCCAATCGTTCAAGTCAGAGGAGGCCTGGGTTGTTGTTCGTGTATATCCAGGCTCCAAACAGCTACGGTCTGATTTCACTGCAGCGAGTCTATGCCAAGCATAATTTGGACAAAACCTAACAATGACTGCATCGTCTGACCATCTTATCGAGCGTGCGGCGGCGCTGCTTCAATCCGGCGTCGCACGCAAGGCAGACATCTTGCCGCCCGCCTCGCCACGGCTGCCGGAGGCGCGCCTTGATCCTGGTGCGAATGCCGCACCTTTGGGAACTGGCGCCGAACCGTCGCAGCCGGAACCTACTCTGCCAAACGCTGCTCCGCCGGGCCTTGCGCCGCTTCCTCCTCGCCCCCGCTCGGTGGCGCCCGAAGCCGTTGCCCCAGCGCCGGATGCCGGAAAAGAAGGTGTCCCGCCAGCGGCGCCGGTCATCATGTTGGAGGCGCTTGAACAGGCGGGCATGATATTGGCCCGCACCGCCCGGACGCGGATTTCTGAGGAGTACCGCATCGTGGTCGGCCGCGTGTTGCGGGCAATGCAGGCTGACCCGGACGGAAGCGGTTCGCAAAATGTGGTGATGGTCACCAGCGCACGTCCCGGTGAGGGGAAAAGCTTCAGCGCCTTGAACCTTGCCGGCAGCATCGCCCAGCATGGCAATGACAAGGTTCTCCTTGTGGACTTGGATGCGAAGCTTAGGCCGATTTCCGCCCTGCTTGGGGTTGGCGACCGGATCGGGTTCCAAGACCTGGTCCTGAACCCGGCGCTGCGGCCCGAGGACCTGATCCTCTCGACGGCGATCGGCAACCTCTCGGTGCTTCCGGTTGGCACCAGGCTGGGCGATGTGCTTGATCCGAACATCGTGCGGCCAATTCCCCCAACCATCGCTCGTTTGGCCCGGCGGTTTCCCAAGCACATCATAATCTTGGATTCACCGCCCTGCCTGTCCACGAGCGACCCTCACACGGTGGCGCCCTATGTCGGCCAAGTCGTCATGGTGGTTGAAGCCGAGCGGACCCAGCGCAGCGAGGTCGAGGCCGCCATCGACCTCGTGCGCGTATGTCCCACGATCACTATATTGCTTAACAAAGTCCGGCTGACGACAAGCTACACCTTTGGCGCCTATGACTATTATGGATCATACACTTAACCCAATGTGCAATCATCGACGATGCGGTCCTGACGCCAATGCCCTATTGCGTGGGGCCGGCGTTTCAGCCCTGACTCTCTTGGTCGGAACCGGCACGGCGTGGGCGCAGGCCGGTGGTGGTCCGATTTCGCCCGCCGTCTCGCCCGTTGTCCGGCTTGGGGACCTGCGGTCACAGTTGCAGGCCTACCAGCCAGGCCAACTTCCACGTTCCACCGGGCCTGCCTGGCTGATTTCGCCCTCCATCGGCGTTGATGTCGGCGTGACCGACAACGTGTTTGTGGTCGACCGGCCACGTAAAGCGGACGTGTTCACGCTCATCTCACCTGCAGTGGTCGTGTCCGGCGACACGGCGCGGCTTAAAGTGAACGTTGCATACACGCCGCGGATCGCCGTCTATGCCTCTACCTCCGAGCAGACCCGGGTGGACCAGTTCTTCAACGGGTCCGCGTTGGCCGCCATTGTGCCGGAAACCGTGTTCTTGGACGTGCGGGGCTCCATCAGCCAGCAATCCCGCGCCGGCGGCTTTGCGAACAGCGACCAGACGTTGAACCGGCGGGACCAGGTCCAGTCCATCAGCTTCAGCGCCACGCCGTATGCTGAGCATCGGTTTGGTGGCTGGGGGACCGGCCGCGTCGGCTACTCCATCGCCCGTACGTTGCAGAATGGCCGCGAAGGCGACAACGTCGTGTTCAACCAGGGCTCCAACCAGAATGGCCAATTTTTCGGCACCCCATTTGGCAATACGGGCAACCTGACCACCCAGCGCGAGCGTGCGTCGTTCGTGACCGGTGAGAACCTCGGGCGCATCAACAACATCAGCGTGCTAGAGGCGGTGCAGTACAACGGCTCCGGTCCTTACCGCGGCGCTTACCGGAACACCGTCAGCACCGATTTCGGCTATGCGATCACGCGCAACATCATCCTGCTCGGCGGCACGGGGTACCAGGACCTGAAATTCAGCGGCTCCCCTGGCGTCCGTATCAACGAGCCAATCTGGAACGTCGGCGTCCGTTTGTTGCCCAACGCGGACAGCAGCATCACGGTCGGATATGGCCGGCGGGATGGCGCTAACTCCGTGTACCTGGACGGCAGCTACTCGCCGACCGTCCGCACCCGTATCTTCGCACGCTACAGCACTGGCATCACCACCGACTCCGAGGAGCAGCAGAACCTGTTGCAAGCTTCGTCAGTCGGCCCCACCGGGTTGGTTACGGACAGCGTGACCGGTGCCCCGGTCGGTTCGACCAGCGACTTCTTCGGCACCCAAAATGGCCTGTTCCGCCTACGCCGCTTTTCTGCCAGCGGCTTCCTGCTGCTCAACCGGGACAGCATCAGCCTGTCGGTTGTCAACGAGCAGCGGACCAACCTGTCCAGCGTGGCATTCGACCCGAACTTCTCCGCGCTGAACTCCAGCATTGGCAACGTGGTCGTGCTTCCGCCCGGCAGCAGCACGAGCGGCACCTACGGCACGGTGTCATGGCAGCACGAGCTAAGCCCGGTGCTGACGAGCACGGCCTCATTCCAGTACGGCGTGCAAAGCGTGGGGCAAAACGGCTCCGGCGGGTCGCAACCTTCCACCCGCACGCTTTCCGTGACCGCTGGGCTGGGGTATCAGTTCACTGAAACCCTGACCGGCAGCGCACGCTACAGCTTCACCGAGCGGTCGGGTGGATACGGGCAGCCGATATTCGGCACCACGAATGGAAACGGAAGCGTGATCGAGAACCAGGTTCTCGTTGGCCTTCGCAAAAGCTTCTGATTGGCGGATTTCGGTGTACGAAAATTTCTACAACTTGTCCGGGATGCCGTTCCAGCTAACGCCCGACAGCCGGTTCTTTTTCGGCAGCAAGGGCCACAGCAAGGCTATCGCCCATCTGAACTACGGCCTTGCCCAAGGTGAGGGTTTCATCATCATCACCGGGGAGGTAGGTGCCGGCAAGACCACTTTGGTCGAGTGGTTGCGCTCGCAGATGGACCCTTCCGCCTACACCATCGCCCGCGTGAGCACGACGCAAGTCTCAGAGAACGACTTGTTCCGCTTGGCCATGGCTGGGTTTGGCTTAGTCGAGGAGAACTTGGGCAAAGCAGCATTGTTGCACCGCTTCGAGGAGGTGCTGCGGGAGCATCAAGCCGCGGGCCGCCGCTGCCTGCTGATCGTGGACGAGGCGCAGAACCTTTCGTTGCCCGCGCTTGAGGAGCTGCGGATGCTGTCCAATATCACCGTTGACGGCCGGACCTCGCTGCAAACCATCCTGCTTGGTCAGCCGCAGTTCCGCCGCATGTTGGCCAGCCCGAATTTGGACCAGTTGCGCCAGCGCGTGCTTACCTCCTACCACCTGGGTCCGCTCAGCGAAGACGAGACGCGGGCGTATATCGAGCACCGCCTGCTTGCGGTGGGCTGGTCAGGGGACCCTCATTGGGAAGACAGCGCGTTCGCGTCCGTGTTCCAGCAGACTGGCGGAGTTCCGCGCCGCATCAACCGGCTGTGTTCGCGCGTGCTGTTGTACGGCGTTCTGGAGGAGGCCCACGTCATCACGCCTGAGATCGTGGACTCTACCGCCGAGGAGCTGGCGCAAGACCTTGAGGGCGGGCGCGCGGACTGGTCCGACGGAGCCAGCGCGCACATGAGCCATCCGGCAGCCGCAGCGTCCGGGTTGACTGCCGACATGATCAGCCGGATCGAGGCGTTGGAGCATCAGATGGCCCAGCGGGAGCAGGTGTTTCGCCGGCTGACCCAAATGCTGAGCGTTCGTGGATGACTGGTCAAAACTCCCGTCTGACCAACGCCATGACGGTTGACGTCGAGGACTACTTCCAGGTTCAGGCATTCGCTGGCTGCATTGACCGGGGAGCTTGGGATGCAATTCCTCGCCGGGTTGAGGCCAACATGGAGCGTATCCTGGATGCGTTCCAGCGGGCAGGGGTCCATGCCACCTTCTTTACCCTGGGCTGGATCGCTGACCGCCATCCCGGCATCGTGAAGCAAATCGTGGCCGCAGGGCATGAGCTTGCAAGCCACGGCTACGGTCACGCCCGTGCGGATGGCCAGACGCAGGACGAGTTTCGGGAGGACGTTCGCCGGGCCAAGGACGTGCTGGAGGCGATTGGCGGCGTTCCCGTCGTAGGTTACCGCGCGCCCACGTTCTCAATCGGACCACGCAATCCCTGGGCTTTCGACGTGCTGGACGAGGAAGGCTATGCGTACAGCTCCAGCGTGTACCCAGTGCGTCACGACCTGTACGGCGCGCCGGACGCTCCAAGGTTCCCTTACCGACCCGCGGCCGGGAAGCTCATTGAGCTTCCGATGACGACGGTCCGGCTAGGCGGACGCAACCTGCCATGTTCGGGCGGCGGCTACTTCCGGCTGATGCCCTACGCGCTGTTCCGCACCGCGCTCCGCCGCTTCAACCGCGTGGACCGGGCGTCGGGCGTATTCTACTTCCACCCTTGGGAAATCGACCCGGCGCAACCGCGCATACGCCAGGCCAGCCGCATGTCCCAGTTCCGGCACTACGTCAACCTCCAGGCAATGCCGCGCCGGCTCGAACGCCTGCTGCGGGATTTCACGTGGGGGCGTATGGATCAAGTGTTCGCACCCGCATTGGCCCAGCCGCAGGCCTAAAGCCCTATGCCCGTCAAGTGCCGTCCGCTCGACGCCGGAAGCGCGCCCGCCTGGGATGCGTTTGTGGACGCAACGCCCACGGGCACATTCTTCCACCGCGCCGCCTGGGCAGACGTGTTCCTGCGCGCGTTCGGCCACACGCCGCACTACGTCATGGCCGAGCGGGACGGGGCGGTGACCGGGGTCCTGCCGCTTGTGCACGTCAAGACGCGCCTGTTCGGCAACAGCCTGATGTCCTGCCCTTTTTGCGTCTATGGCGGGCCACTTGCGGCCGATGCGGAGTCGGCGGCCGCTCTCGATGCCCATGCGGCGGCGATCATGCAGCGGGTCGGCGCACGGGTGACTGAGTTCCGCTTCCTGCACGCGTTGCCGGACGGCTGGCTGTCCGAGGCCGAGTGGCCGTCACGATCCGACCTATACGTCACATTCCGCAAGCCAATCACTGGCGCCGACGATGCCAACCTCAAGGCCATTCCCCGCAAGCAGCGTGCGATGGTCCGCAAGGGCATTGACCGCGGCCTTGTCTCAACCGTGTCGGACGACGTGGATGGGCTGCACGCCATCTATGCCGAAAGCGTGCGGAACCTTGGCACCCCCGTGTTCAGCCGCCGCTACTTCCGCATCCTCGCCGAGGCGTTCCGTGGCCGCATGAACGTGGTCACGGTGCTGCATGAGGGTGTCCCGGTCAGCGCGGTCCTCAACTTCTATGACCGGGACGAGGTCTTGCCCTATTACGGCGGCGGCACCGCGGCCGCGCGTGAACTCGCCGGCAACGATTTCATGTATTGGGAAGTCATGCGCCGTGCCGCCGCCCGGGGCTGCCGCTTGTTTGATTTCGGGCGCAGCAAAGCCGGGACCGGCGCGTTCTCGTTCAAGAAGAACTGGGGCTTCACACCGGAGCCGCTGCACTACCGCTATCGCCTGCAGCCCGGCGCAACCATCCCGGACCACAACCCGCTCAACCCCAAGTACCGCCTGTTCATCGCGGCATGGAAACGCTTGCCGGTGCCGGTGGCCAACTTGATCGGCCCGCACATCGTCCGCGGCATCGGTTGACGTGCATGGCGGATGTGCTGTTCCTTAGTCACAGAATCCCATATCCGCCAGACAAGGGCGACAAAATCCGCGCCTGGCACATGCTGGAACACCTTGCGCGCACGCACCGGGTCCATCTCGGCTGCTTTGTCGATGACCCCGATGACTTGGTGCATGAAACTCACTTGCGTTCGGTCTGCGCCAGCGTGCTTTGCGTTCCCATCGACCGGCGGACCCAGAAACTGCGTGCCCTGGCCCGGCTTCGTCCCGGCCGGCCTCTCACGCTTGGTTTCTATCAAAGCGACGCACTGCAACGCTGGGTGGGCAAGACGCTAGCCGAGCAGCCTATCAGCGTTGCGTTCGCATACTGTTCAGCCATGGCGCCCTATGTCATGGGGCACACTGGCCTGGCCGCGCGTATTCTCGACATGGTTGATGTCGACTCGGAGAAATGGTCGGACTACGCGCTTCGCAGCGCTTGGCCCGCCCGCCTGGTTTGGGCACGCGAAGGGCGCACGTTGCTGCAATTCGAGACCCGGGCCGCTCAGGCCTTTGATCGCACCCTGTTCGTGTCTGAGGCCGAGTGCAGCCATTTTGCGACCCTTGCTCCCAGTACTGCACTGCGGCTTGACTGGGTTGAAAATGGCGTGGATCTGGACCGCTTTTCTCCCAGGCACCGGTTCGACACGCCGTTCACCGAAACCGGGCCGCATTTGGTTTTCACCGGGACCATGGATTACTGGCCCAATGTGGACGCGGTGTCCTGGTTTGCGCACGACACCCTGCCGTTGCTGCGAAGCACGCATCCCGGCGCACGCTTCGTCATTGTCGGCGCGAGCCCGGCGCCAGAGGTATTGGCTTTAGCCGGGCTGCCCGGGGTGACGGTCACAGGACGCGTCGCGGACGTTCGGCCATACATGGCCCATGCCGACGCCATCGTCGCCCCGCTCCGGATTGCGCGCGGCGTCCAGAACAAAGTGCTGGAGGCCCTGGCCATGGCCCGGCCAGTGGTCGCCTCATCCCAAGCCCATGAGGGCATCCGGGCGACAGCGTTTCGGGACCTGCTGGTGGCGGATGACCCGGCCGGGATGGCGCGGGCGGTGGCTGCCATACTGGCCGGGCAGTATCCGGGGCTTGGCGCCGCTGGCCGGGTTGCGATGGAGCGGGCCTATTCCTGGGATGCGACCCTGAGCCGGCTCGATGCCATCATCGATGCCGTTTCGAACATTTCTGTGATATGGTAGGCCATGTCCGCAACGGCCCTGACCAACCTTCGCACGACATTCGCTCCGGTGCTAATCGCTCTTGCCCTGGGGATCGGCGCGCTCGGGGTCATGTTTTACCCAGAGTGCAAGGCCGCTGTCGGCGTTTGGATCGCCTCCACCGCATACGGCCATTGTTTCCTGATTATACCTATGTCGCTGTACCTGGCCTGGGAGCGGCGCGACAATCTTGCTGACTTGACTGCCCAGCCGGAGCCGGCATGGGCGGTGCTGGCTCTGCCGATTGCCGGAGTTTGGTTCGCGGCGGAGCGGCTCGGCATCATGGAGGGCCGCCAGCTCGCGGCCATGGCAGCGGTCGAGCTGTTGTTCCTTGTGGTGCTCGGGCGCACGCTGTTCCGTGCCTTGCTGGCGCCGCTTGCCTTCCTGGTGTTCCTGGTGCCGTTCGGGGAGTTCATCACGCCGGCGTTGCAGCACTTCACCGCGCGCTTCATTGCTGTCGGGCTCGATCTGCTGCGTATCCCGAATTACACCACCGACCTGATCATCGAAATTCCGTCCGGCACGTTCTTTGTAGCCGAGGCGTGCGCGGGGTTGCGCTTCCTGATCGCCGCCGTCGCGTTCGGAGTGTTCTACGCCCTGCTGAACTACCGCAGCCCCGGTCGGCGCATCGCCTTCATCGCCGCTTCGGTTGTTGTGCCCATTGTCGCAAACGGCTTTCGCGCCTTCGGCATCGTCATGCTGGGCCATGTCCTTGGCAGCGCCGAGGCAGCCGCGGCGGATCATCTCCTGTACGGTTGGGTGTTTTTCTCGCTCATTATGCTGCTGCTTGTCGCGGCCGGGCTGCCGTTACGGGAAGACTTGGCTGCCCCACGGGAGCTGGTTGATGGACGACACGTGACGCGGCGGGCCGGATCGCCGGTTTGGGCGGCGGCCCTCCTGTGCTTTTTGGTTCTTACTGGCCCGGCCCTCGCAGCGACGCTGAACCGCCAGCTCAGCCCACCCCTGATTGCCGCCCTGCCGAGCTGGACGCCACCGCCGGGCTGTCGCGCCGAGAGCGCCGTAGGGAGCGGGTCTCGCCAGACGCAACGCTTTGACTGCGCAGGCCGCATCCTGACGGTGACCACCGTGGCATTTTCGACCCGGTCGCGGGCAGATAGCCTGTTGCGTGAACGCCGGCATCTGACCGGAGAGGCCACCGCTGAGAATGTGGGCACATCTACTCTGCCGACCGCAGGCGCCGCGAACGGCCGTTGGACCCTCGTGACAACCGACGAGCCGCCGCGCGTCAGTGCCGTTGCAACCTGGATCAATGGCCTGCCCGCGCAGGGCGGGCTGGCCGGCCGCATCAGTCAGGCCCGTGATAGCGTGCTTGGCGCGTCGAGCGCTCCCATCCTGATCGCCGCAGTCATTGAACTCAATGCGCGCGCGGCTCCGGCGGAGCTGCAAGGCGCGCAGAAGCTGCTGGCTGAATTCGTGGAGCGCCAGCCGAATTTGACGGCGGCGGTGGCGTCAGCCTCCCGTGTGACGCCGTAAGGCGCCCTACTCCGCTACATCCGCGTGGCTTGGAAACACGAGCCGCACCGTTGTGCCCTGACCTGGCTCGGTTTCAATTCGCATCCGTCCACGGGACTGCTCTACAAATCCGTGGACCATCGATAGCCCAAGCCCGGTGCCGTTGCATCTGGTTGTGAAGAACGGCTCAGTTGCCCTCCGTGCCACCTCCGGCAGCATGCCGTCACCCTGGTCAACGACCGCGAGCTCTACCCAGGTCCGCCCGGTCTGACCCTCGGCCGCGTCCCAGGACCGATACTCCCGCGTCGTCACGGCAATTCTTTCACCTTTGGGCGTCGCATCGGCCGCGTTGCGCACCAGGGCCACCAGGGCCAGTTCGAGTTGGCCGGGGTCCAGCCGCGCGAGGACCGGCCTGGCCGCAAGTTCGAACTCGACCCGGTTGCCCGTCATTTTGATAACGAGGCCGTTCAGGTCGGCCACCAAGCCATTCAGATCGACGGTATGTTCCTCAAGAAACTGACGCCGCGCGAACGAGAGCATCTGTTGCGTCAATGTTCCGGCGCTCCGTGCTGCCTCTTCGGCCCGCGCCAGTTGCAGGCGCTGGCTCTTGCTCGTTGCTTGTATCGAAGCCTGGTCGATGCTTGCCACCACCACGGTCATCAGGTTGTTGAAAGCGTGCGCGACGCCCGACGCCATGGCGCCAACCGTGTCGGAGCGCTGCTGCTGGTGCAATGCCGCTTCTTTGCGCCGGGTCACGTCGACTTGGCTGCCGAAGAAGTAGAGCAGCTTGCCGTCGGTGTCGAAAATCGGGCTGACGTAGAGCGCGTTCCAGAAACCCGTGCCGTCGCGGCGGTAGTTGTATATGTCCTCCGTAATGTCCGCGCGGGCCGCTACCGCTTGGGATATGCGCCGTATTGTCGCCCGGTCGGTCGCGGCGCCTTGCAGGAAACGGCAGTTGCGGCCGATGACTTCAGGGGCTGGGTAGCCGGTCTGCTCACAAAACGCGGAGTTGCAAAAAATGATCGGATTATCCGGCTGGTTGGGGTCGGACAGCACCATGGCCATCCGCGTCATTTGCACGGCGGCCAGGAACACATCGTTTGCGGCCCGGCCGCCCTCCACTGGCAAAACGTTGCGCCCGTCCTCGGCGGGTTTGCCTGGCCGGTCGGTTTGGTGTCCTGGGTTATCGGCCATTCCGCCTCCTGGATCGCATGATCGAGCCTTGTAGCTGCTGTCGCGCCTGTGTTGCGGCGGCAACCTGACAGCTATTTTGCTGTTAGCAAGACCGGGTCCTGGAGTGAACACGTTGCAACCGCACGATGGCTGTCCAGAGGGTTTAGAAGTAGGGTATCCGTGGCACGAATCCTACTAGCTGAGGATGAGTTCCTGATTAGGCTCATCCTGGCTGAGGTCTTGGCTGACAATGGCCACGAAGTCGTGGAGGCAAGCAGCGGCGACGAGGCCGCAGTCCTTACCCATGACGGGCAAGTCTTTGACCTTCTTTTAACGGACATCCAAATGCCCGGCCAGCTTGATGGCCTTGAGTTGGCCCGCATCATACGTTCCCGACAACCCGACATTCCGGTCATCTACGTGACGGGACGACCCGAGGTGCTGGGCCGGATCGGCCAGTTTGGCCCGCGGGATGCCTTCGTGCGCAAACCATACTCCGCACGCGAGGTCATCGCGGTGGTGCAAAGGCTGTTGGCGGCAGCATAATCCACCCCGTTGCCGCCATTCCCAAAGTGTCTAATCCGCCACTAGCCCAGTGGATTAAGCTAGGCTGGTCGCTGGTCTTAAGACTCCTGAGTTGACGTGCGGCGCACATTCCGCTCGCGTAACCCCCGGGCGCGCCGTTATAGAAACGTCATAAGCGTGTTCGCCTTGCAGCAATCTGGGGGACGTTCGTGGTCAAAGTCGTTGTCTTGACAGGGGTTGCGCTAGCCGCCCTTGGCCAACCCGCTCACGCCTCCCTCATCGCCAGCGCCAATCTCTTTGCCCCGCAAGCCATGTCGGGAACATTAACGGAGATCGACCTATCAGCCATGGGCACTGGCGCGATGCGTCCAGCCGTCGGCGCCGGTTATATGATTGGCTTCAACACCTCGGTGGACCAGGGCATCGTGCAAGGCACGCTGGCCGACCGTCATGCCATCCCCGTCGCCGGGAGCCAAAATGGGTCACGCGCGTATCTCGCCAACAGCCTCGGCTCCACGCTGATGCAGGACGCGGATGCCGCTGGCCGGTATCTTTCCACGGGTGAGGCCGGCTCCACGATCATCTTGACCTTTGCCGCGCCGCAAACATCGCTCGCGCTGCTCTGGGGCTCGATCGACACTGGCAACAGCATCAGTTTCAACAACCAAGCGGCTGACGTGCTGACTGGCTCGACCGTGCAAGGGCTTGCGGATGGCTTCGTCGGCGACGGCTTCCAGGGCATGGGCGGCAGCGCCTATGTCAACATCACGACCGATACGGCGTTCACCGCGGTTGCCCTCAGCAGCAACCTGATTTCGTTTGAAGCGACGGGACTCATTGCTTCAGCCCTGCCTGTCACCGTTCCGGAACCAATGAGCGTCGCGTTGCTGGGCGTAGGCCTTGCGAGCATGGGCATGGCCCGGCAGCGCCGCAGTGCTCGCGTCTCCGCCCTTGCTATGGCGTTGGGCAACGATGGCCAGGTTACGGCAGCCATACGGTAGGCCGTTCGGCTAAGCAGGACGAGCCAGCGCGCGAGGGGCTGGCCTCGGGCGCGGCGCCTTGAGAAGGCTGGCCTGCGCCAACCTCGTTCTGCCGCTCGTGAGCGCTGCTTGGTTGGAACCGTTCCACGAGATAGAGCGGCCGTTCCTTCACCTCGTTGAACACACGGGCCAGGTACTCGCCAATAATGCCCAGGGTAACAAGCTGGGTGCCTCCCAGCAGCAGCGTGACCGCCAGCAGGCTAGGATAGCCCGAAACGTCATTGCCAAATAGCAGCGTGTGGATAATGACCCTGGCCAAGTAGAACGCTGCCCCGATACCGATAATCAAGCCGAAGTAGGTCGCCATGCGCAGGGGTGCCGTGGTGAACCCTGTGATGCCCTCCAACGCCAGGTTCCAAAGCTTCCAGTAGCTCCAAGCGCTGTGTCCGGCATGGCGTGGCGCGCGGTCGTACGGCACTGCGACGCTGGGAAAGCCAACCCAGGCGAACAGGCCTTTCATGAACCGGTGACGCTCGCGCAGCTCACCAACCGCCGTGACGACGCGGCGGCTTATCAGCCGGAAGTCACCGGTGTTGCGGGGCACCTGAACCGGGCTGGCCCGGGCCAGGACACGGTAGAATGCCGTCGCTGTGGCGCGCTTGAGCCAGCTTTCGCCCAGCCGCTGCCGGCGCTGGGCATACACGGTGTCGTAGCCCGCCCGCCACGCCGCGACCAACTCGGGTATCAGCTCCGGCGGGTCCTGGAGGTCCGCGTCCAACAGCACGATTGCTGCGCCGGATGCATGATCCAGGCCCGAAGTGGTCGCAACTTCCTTGCCGAAGTTGCGGGAGAGATTGACGATTGCAATCCGCTCGTCTTGCGCGCGCAGCCGTTGCATTACGTCCAGCGTGGCGTCGGTGCTCCCGTCATTGACAAGCACAAGCTCCCAACTGTCACCCAGGCCGTCCATGACCGGCGCAAGCCGGCCATAAAGCCGCGGTAGGTTCTCGGCCTCGTTGTAGGCCGGAACAACGATGGATAGGGTGGGGCCTGATCCCGAGACCGCCATGGTGGTCGCTCCGCTGCTCTCCCGTTCTATGATGGAACGGTGGGCAAAGCTACACGGCGGGTCCAGGGCCAGTGCGCGAAGCCAGGCTGAAGCTGCATACTCCCGATTAGAGCGTTTTCAGCCTGACTGGACGTAGCCGCAGTGCCGGATGTAGTTGAC
>CAXTCN010000022.1:0-59184 GCA_964242575.1 uncultured Acetobacteraceae bacterium
TGAAGGTGAGCCGGGTGGAGCTGCGCAAGATCGAGCCGCCGGCCAACCTGGTGGCAGCGATGAACCTGCAAATGACGGCGGAGCGGGAACGCCGGGCCACGGTGGCGCGGGCCATGGGCGAGCGTGAGGCCACCATCACCCGCGCCGAAGGCCAGAAGCAGGCGACGGTGCTGGAGGCGGAAGCGCGGCTCGAAGCGGCGATGAAGGACGGCGCGGCGCGGGAACGGCTGGCGGAGGCGGAGGCGTGGGCGACGCAGGTGGTGGCGGCTGCGGCCGAGGGCGCCGGGGGCGAGGCGCTGCGCTACTTCATCGCGCAGAAATATGTGGAGGCCATCGGCAAGCTGGCGGCCAACCCGGCCGGCCGGACCTTGGTGATCCCGATTGAGACCGGGGCGCTGGCGGGCGGCATCACCGGCGCGATTGAGGCGATGCGGTTGGGGAAGGCCGAGCCGTGACGCCGGGCCAGCTATGGATCGTGGCGGGGTTGGCATTGTGCGGGGCGGACATGCTGGCGCTGGGCGTGTTTCTGCTGCCGGTGGGCCTGGCGGCGTTGGCGGCGGGTGGGATGACGGACTGGCTGGGGCTGGGCTGGAACCAGCAACTGCTGCTGTTCGTGGCGCTGATGGCGGCCCTGGTCGGCGTCGCGGTGCTGTGGCGTCGCCGGACGCCGGCGCGGACGGACCCGGTGAACGCGCCCCATGCCGGGCTGATCGGCGCTGCCTGCCACGCGCTGGCGTTCGAGGGCAACGAGGGCCGGGTCAGCCTGGGCGACGGCACCTGGCTCGCGCGGGTCACGGACGGCGCGACGCCGGCCGCGGGCAGCGCATTGCGCGTCGTGGGGCTGGACGGGACGACGCTGCTGGTGACACGCGAGCCGTCACGCGACATAGCGCCCGGTGCCGGCCTGACGAGCCTGTCCCAGGGCCGTTAGCGTCTCCAACATGCCAGCCAACTTAGCGGGGCGGACGCCGCAGAACTGCCGGGCCAACTCGGCTGGACCCGCGAGGCCGTTGCGGGCCAGGGCAGCGCGCAACGCCACGAACTGGGCGGGGGCGTGCTTGGGCCAGTCGGGCAGCTTGACGCCCGGACCCACCTCCAGCGCCGCCTGCGCGGACTGGCGCCACGCCTCGGCCGGTGCCTGGAACGCCGGGCGCAGCCACCGCACTTGGCCCGACATCTCCTCGGCGGCGCGCGCCTGGTTCAACGCGACCATCCGCTCGATGACGCCAGCGGCGGGCAGGTCGGTGGGCCAGCCGTAGGCGGCGGCCACGGCTGCATCCAGGCGGTCGTGCAGGTGGCGCAACACGCCAACCTGGCCTGCCGCCAACACGTCCTGGTCCGCTTTGCACAGAGGCTTGCCGGAGCGGATGGCGGACAGGACGTTGTAAAGAATGGTCAGCGTGAGGTTCGGATGGGCCGCAAGCCGGGATTTCCGCAAGGCGTCCAACTCGTCCGCCAGAACGGCGATCTCGTTGGCTTGCGCCGGGGTGGCGGGCGGGAACGGGAACGCGTCGAAGCACGTCGTCTTGTTGTAGAGTGGTCGGTCCTCAAGCGTGCCGCCGACCGCGAGCGACCACGCCGCATGGAAGCGGGACGACAGGACGCCGAGATGCCAGGCATCCGCGCTGGCGATGCACACCAGCATGTTGTCCGGCAGCACGCCAGCGGGCTGGAACACGAAGGTGCGATGCTTGGCCGCGAACGATGTGGCGATATAGCGCGGCAGCCCATGCAGCGCGGTCCGCAGCACGAGGTTGTTGCGGCCGAACAGCCACCAGTTGTCACGCCGGTAGGCCTCGTTGTTCTGGTCCCGCTCCGGCTTCACATGCAGCAGCAGATGCTGGAACACGGCGGGGTAACGCTGCCGCGCGTCGTCCTGGCACAGCCCATCGAGGTCTATCGCCAACATGCCCCGGCTGCGCCCGGTCAGGTCCTTGCCGTTGAGGTAGGGCCGGATATGGGCGTCCAGCCCCGGCAGGCGCCCCAGGCCGAGCGCCTTCGCCGCCGCCGGCGACACGAGGAACCCAGCACCGTGCAGGGACATGCCACGGCTGCATACCTGCTCGTTTGCGCGCAATACCTGGGCGCTCGCGGGCGAGGTTCCCACCGTCAGGTCTGGATTGATGCTGCCCTCCTGGATCGCCAGCTCCATGGCCGCCCCTGCGCCCCCATTGCGCATGATCGTCAGCAGCTTGCCGGCGCCAGGCCCACGCTCGGCGACCGTCATGGCGACGCGGACCGCGGCGGCGCCTTGCCCCTGCGCCCAGGGATGATCCGGGATCGCAAGCGCCAGATGAAGCGGCGTGGGACCTTCCATGGCGGACGCCAGCACGCGCCGGCAGAACGCTTGCCGGATGCTGTTGCTGGTGATCAGTCCGAAACGCCGCACCTTGTTGGCGGCCACGAGCTGCGCCGCCCGCCACCAAAAGAACATCGCGAGGTCGCAGGCGCGGGGCACCTTGGGGTAGGCCGCCCAAAGCGCCTCGGCATAGCCGTCCCCGAGCTTCTCGCGCATGTGCTGGGCGGCCAGGAACGGCGGGTTGCCGACAATGAAGTCCGCATCCGGCCACGCCGCCGGCTTGCTGTCCACCGGGCGTCCGGCCGCGTCGCGGTCCGGCTCGGCGCGGGCATGGCTCAGCAGCGCGTCCGCCTCCTGGATGGTGCGGAAGTCGCGCAGGATCGGCTCGGCCAGCGGCGTATGGCCGTTGGTGCGGAAGTGCCACTGCAAGTAGCCGATCCACAGCACCAGCTCCGCCACCGGCACGGCGCGCGGGTTCACGTCCAGGCCAAGAAACTGGTGCGGGTCCACCGTCACGCCAGCCAGGTCCAGCCGCCCGGCCTCGTTCGGCGCCAGGCCCTCCAGCGCGTCCAGCACCTCGCCCTCCAGCCGCTTCATCAGCTCGAGCGTGACATACAGGAAGTTGCCGGTGCCGCAGGCCGGGTCCAGCACGCGAACGGCGCAGAGCTGGCCGTGGAACGCGCGCACCAGCGCCGCCGCCTTCCGGGCGTCGCCGGCTTGCATGGCCTGTTCGGCCGCGCTGCGAACGCCGTCCCAATCGCGGCGCAGCGGCTCCATGACGGTCGGCAGTACCAGCCGCTCCACGAAGGCGCGCGGGGTGAACTGCGCGCCGAGCCGGCCGCGCTCCTTGGTGTCCAGCGCGTTCTCCAGCAGCGTGCCGAAGATGGCCGGCTCCACCTCCGCCCAATCCTTGCGGGCCGCCAGCAGCAGCAGGTCCAACTCCGCGCCGTCGATGGGCAGCGGCTCGGCGGGGCCGTGCGGCCCAGCGCGGAACAGCCCGCCATCGAAGCGCGACACCGGAGTCTCGAGCGGCAGGCAGAATCCGCCAAAGTTCATGCTTTGCCACAGGCTGGCCACAAGCGGCACGAAGCCGGGCAAGTTGGTCTGGCACCGCTCCAGCAGCCGGGTGAAGCTTCCTGCCGGCAGCAGCCCGACGCTCTGCGCGAACATGCAGAAGATGCTGCGCATCAGGAACGTGGCGACATGGGCCGGCGCGTGGCGGGGCCGGGCGGCCGTGCCCTCCAACGCCGCCGCCAGCTTGGCCAGCAACGCCGCGATGTCGCGCGTCACCTCCGCCCGCTTCAGCGCAGGGTCGAGCGTTCTGGGAGCCATCCACACCGCGCGCAACTGGGCCCGCACGTCGTCCCGCTGAAGGTCCGGCAGGTAGATGCGGAACCGTTCCCGGTCAGGGAATTGCGCGTAATGCTTGCCGCTGCCGGAGAAGTCGGCATACAGGTCAAAGCAGAAACCCACATCGCATACGATCAGGAACGGCGGCCAGCCCTCGTCTGGCGGCAGGTCGCGCGCATAGCCCTCGGCCTGTCCCTTGGCCTGCTGCATGTAGCGCGCCCATTGCGGCGTGTTGCGGACGTTGGCCCGGTGCTGCGTCTCGGTATTCGGCTGGAACGGCGAGGCCTTGCGGTGCGGGCTGGCGCCCTGTTTGGCCTCCAGCACGAAACAGTCGCGCTTATAGAGGTCGATGCGCCGGGTGCTGGTGCTGCTGTCCGCCTCATGATGGGTGACGCGCCGCTCCAGGCGGTACGCGCCACCACTCCCCGTGGCGGCGTCAGGACGCGGCACGCCCAGTATGTCGCAGAGCTCATGCAGAAAGGCGGAGTAGTTCGCCCGCTCCGCCATGGCCGTGCCATCCCACCGAAAAATGAAGGCGTCCACGGCACTGGGTGTTGCGGCTGAGATGTTGATGACGGACTGCACAGCCGCGACAGCAGCATAGGCCCCGCATTAGGATCACGTCAGAACTGTTGGTTTTTTAAATGGGTTAGTCCTAAAGAGTCTTAAGTTGGTCGGGTCAGCGCAAACTTGGTGTCCGCGCGGAAATAGTCGTGGTAGCCGGCGCGGCTAATGATTTGCATCAGCGCGGTGTCCACGTAGCCGTCCTTCATCACCCGGTCGTCGATATGCACGCCCACGACTTGGCCGATCGCCATCACGTAAGCCGCCGGCCCGCCACCTAGCGGTTCCAGCTCCAGCGTCCGCACGAGCTTGCACTCCAGCGCCGCCGGAGCGCCGCGCACCCGTGGCGGTCGCACCAGCCGCGACGGCTCAGGCTCCAGGCCAGCGTGCTCGAACTCGCTTTGCCCACGCGGCAGCGGGGCAGACGTGCGGTTCATGGCGTCCCGCTGCTCCCAGGACACGATGGAGCAGGTGAACTCCCCCGTTTCCTCGACAAAGGAGATCGCGTCCTTGCGCCCGCTTGAGGAGAACATGACCATGTGCGGCGCGTCCGACACCTGGTTGAAAAACGAGTACGGCGCGAGGTTGACCTGGCCCTGGCGGTTCAGCGCGCAAATCCAGCCAATCGGCCGCGGCGCAACCAACGCCTTGACCGGGTCGTGCGGCAACCCGTGCCCGTTGGCGACTTCATAGAACATCGGCAGCCCTAAATGCGGTGTGCTTCAAAAGCCGGACAGCACGGTCTTGCCAATCGACCGCCCCGCCTCGACCCGGGCGTGCGCGGTCCGCAAGGTCGCCGCGTCAATCGGCCCCAGGGTGTCGGTCAACGTGCTGCGCAGCACGCCGGCGTCAACCAACTCCGAGACTTCGTTCAACAAACGGTGCTGCGCGATCATGTCTGGGGTGCCGAACATCGGGCGCGTGAACATGAACTCCCACTGCACCGCGACGCTTTTGCGCTTGAACGGCAGGATGTCGAGCGTGGCGGGGTCGTCGATCACCGAGATGCGGCCTTGCGGGGCGATGACCGAGGCCAGTTGCGGGAAGTGCTGGTCCGATCCGGTCAGGGCAGCCGCATACTCGACCTCGGCCAGCCCGACATCGTGCAGCGCCTCCTGCATGGGACGCCGGTGGTCGATCACGTCATGCGCGCCCATGTCGCGGCACCACGCCTCAGTTTCCGGCCGGGATGCGGTCGCCACCACGCGCAGGCCAGTGAGCCGCCGGGCCAACTGGGTCAGGATGGAGCCGACCCCGCCGGCGCCGCCGATGACCAGCAGCGTGCCGGCCTGGCCCTTGCTGCCGTACGGGACATGGAGGCGGTCGAACAGCATTTCCCAGGCGGTGATGGCCGTGAGCGGCATCGCCGCCGCGGCCTCGAACCCGAGGGTACGGGGCTTGCGGCCCACGATCCGCTCGTCGACCAGGTGCAACTCGCTGTTGCTGCCCGGCCGGGTGAGGCAGCCGGCGTAGAACACCTCGTCCCCTACCTTGAACAGCGAAACGTCGGAGCCGACCGCCTCCACCACGCCCGCCGCGTCGAAGCCGAGCACGGTGTGCTGCCCGGGCGCAGGCGCCGCGCGCATCCGCACCTTGGTGTCCACCGGATTGACCGAAACCGCCCGGACCGCGACCCGCAAGTCCCGTGGTTCCGGCGTGGGGGCCGGCAGGTCCAGGTCTAGCAGGGAGTTGGGATCGGTGATGGGCAGGGAAGCCTGGTATCCGACGGCACGCATGGCGTTGTGTCCCTCATAGAGCAGTGCGGCGCTGGGCATTTAAAGCCCGGCACCGCATTGTCTGTCCTCTAGGAGCGCTTGGCGAGGGCCGGATTACTTACGCGCCGCGAACAGGCTCGAAAATGTCGCGGGCCGGACCGGGCGGGCGCCAGCGTAGGTAACGGTGCCGTTGGTGAAGCCAACAGGGAGCGAGTTGGCGGTCTGCACCGGGCCTTCGCTGCCGGTGACTGGCAGGATGTCTCCCGCGAGCATCGACAGGTTGCTGCCTGGACGGCCAATCACGTTCGGGTAGGCCGACGAACCGACATCGGCGGTCTGGGTCGTGACGTAGCTCGTGGTGCCGGGCGTGCCGAGCACGAACGGGTCGCCTGAACCTTCTTGCGCAAAAGCCGGCAGGGCGGCGAGGGTCAGCGCGGCGGCGAAAAACATGGTCTTCATAACATCGTCTCCTTAAGCAGGAGGTCCGTCGGGATAGGCGGGCCGTATCCTGTGTGGCGAGCGGCGCGCCCTGAGGCGCATCGTGCCGGCCCCATACCTGGCGCTGCGGCCCGCCGAAAAAATGCTCCGCCTGCGAACAAGACTTATGTCCGGAAGTATGGGACGGAGGCGGCGCTCAAGCCTCGCCATAGGTCGAGAGCGTAGGGTCCAGCCGGAACTCGTCCGTCAGGAAATCGATCACCGCCCGCGTGCGCGGGGCGACGTTGCGGCGGGACGGATACACCGCATGGATCGGCACCTGCTCCACCTGGAAGTCCTGCAGCACCGTGGCGACCCGTCCGGACACCAGCTCCGCGCCGAACATCCAGGCCGGCGCCAGCGCCAAGCCGATGCCGCCGAGCACCGCCTCACGGATGGCTTCGCTGCTGTCGGTGCGGAACCGGCCCGCGACCCGGACCGCGATGGCGCCGTCCGCCCCCTGGAAATTCCACTCCAGCGGGTTCGCGCTTTGCAGGAAGATCACGCAGGAATGCCGTCCGAGGTCCGAGGGGTGCGCCGGCGCGCCGTTCCGCTCCAGGTACTCGGCCGAGGCCACGACATGCCGGGTGGACGCGCCGATCCGCCGGGCCACCAAGGTCGAGTCTGGGACCGCGCCGCCGCGGATAGCGAGGTCGATGCCCTCGGCGATCAAGTCGGTGATGGTGTCGGACAGATGCAGCTCGACTTGCAGGTCGGGGTACCGGTCCAGCAGCCGGCGCATCCGGGGCGCGATATAGAGCCGGCCGAAATTGGCCGGCGCGGCCAGGCGCACCAGCCCAGTGGGCGCGGTCTGCCGCCGGCCCACCGCCGCCTCGGCCTCCTCGACGCAGTCCAGCACGCGGCGGGCGTGGCCCAGCAGGTCCCGCCCGTCCTCCGTCAGCGTGAGGCTGCGCGTGGTGCGCTGGATCAGCCGCGCGCCCAGGTGTTCCTCCAAGGCCGCGACCTGGCGGGACACGGCCGGCTGCGTCGCGCCGATCTCCCGCGCCACCGCCGAGAACGACCCGGCCTCAGCCACGCGAATGTAAACCCGGAACGCCGCCACCAAATCCAACGCCTCATACCGCCTTGCATGGATGTTACCGTTGCCGTCAACTTATCATTATTGGCGCGATAGGCCACATGCTGCGCAGTAGGAGGGCCATACGATGGGTGAAGGCCGGTTTCTCGCTAATCAACTGGAAATGTTCGATCGGGCCATGGCCGGACGCATGTCCGCAGCGGACCGCGACATCCTGTCCCGATCCAAACAGGACCTTGAGGCGGAGGGCATCCTACAGCGCGTGCTGCGTCCAGGCGACCCGGCGCCTGAGTTCACCTTGCCCGACCAGAACGGCGCCTCGGTCCGGCTGACAGACCGGCTGGCGTTGGGCCCGGTTGTCCTGCTGTTCGTCCGTGGCGGCTGGTGCCCGTTCTGCACCCTGACGCTTCGTGCCTGGCAGGACGCGCTGCCGCGGCTGCACGATGCCGGCGGGGACGTGCTGGCCATTTTGCCCCAGGCCCACGAGCGGTGTTGCCAAACGGCCGAGCGGGACTTGTTGGCCTACCCCGTGCTGTCGGACCGGGGCAGCGCCGTGGCCGACGCCTACCAGGTGGCGTTCGACCTGCCGCAACGCGCACGACCGCTTTATGTGCGGCTGGGGCATGACTTGCCGCACATGAACGGCGATGGAAGTTGGCGGCTGTCGCTGCCCGCCACCTTCATTATCGGGCAGGACCGGCGGATTGCCCTGGCGCATACGGACCTGTCGCCGCAACGTCGGCTCGAACCAGACGAGGCCATTGCGGCGGTGCGAAGACTGGTCAGTTGACCGACAACCAAGGGCCGTCCCATTCGTTGCTGGCGTGCGGGCTGAATGCTCCATAACAGGGGGGAACGATGATGCGTGGGACGGTTTACGTGGGACTTCTACTTGCAGCATGGATTGCGCCGGCCTTCGCGCAAGCGCCGGCGGCGGGTTCCGGCGGCGGTGGCGGCGTAGGAGCCAGCGTATCGGAACCCACCACGCCCAAAGGGGCAGCCCCGCCGGGCACGCCGAGCGGCCAGAGCACGGCCGAGCGCCAATCGCGCGACGCAATCGGGACGGCGGTGATCGGCAAGACCGAAACGTCAGGCACTGCCATGCCCGGCGACACCGGGGGCGCTGACAGCGGCGTCAAGAAATAAAGGATGGCCTCCCTTCCCGTGGGAAGGGAGGCCATCACGGCCTAGATTTCGCGCCGCTCCATCATGCCGGAGATGCTCTCTGCCTGGCGTATCGCCAACGCCACGATGGTGAGCGTCGGGTTGCACGCCGCGCCGCTGGTGAACTGGCTGCCGTCCGACACGAACAGGTTCTTGATGTCGTGCGCCTGGCCATACTTGTTCACCACGCCGTCGCGCGGCTTCTCGCTCATCCGGTTGGTGCCCATGTTGTGGGTGCTGGGGTAGGGCGGCGTCGGGATCAGCCGCGTGGCGCCCACCGCCGAGTACACCGCCGAACCTTGCTGCACCGCGTGCGCCCGCATGGCGATGTCGTTCGGATGGTCGTCGAAGTGCACGTTCGCAACCGGAAGGCCGAGCTTGTCCTTGGCCTTGGGGTCGAGCGTGATCCGGTTGGTCTCACGCGGCATGTCCTCGCCGATCAGCCACATGCCGGCCATGTTGCTGTAGCCGTCCAACGCGCTGGTGAAGCTGCGGCCCCAGGCGCCCGGGTCCATGAACGCCGCCATGAACGGCACGCCCAGCGACACCGTCTCCATCTCGTAGCCGCCCACGAACCCGCGCGAGGTGTCGTTGCGGCTTTCGTCCCGGATGATGCCGGCCATCGTGGTGCCGCGATACATGTGCACCGGCTTCTCGAATATCCCGTACACGTTGCCGGTCATGTGCCGCATGTAGTTGCGCCCGACCTGGCCGCTGCTGTTGGCCAGTCCGTCCGGGAACATGCTGGACGCGCTGTTCAGCAGCAGGCGCGGGCTTTCGATCGAGTTGCCGGCCACCGCCACCACCCGCGCCCGCTGCTTGTGCAGCGCGCCGTCCGTGTCGGCGTACACCACGCCGTTGACCCGGCCCTGCGCGTCATGCTCGATCTTCACGACCATGCTGTTGGGCCGCACCTCGAGCCTGCCGGTCGCCTCGCCCCTGGGGATTTCGGTGTACAGCGTGGACCACTTGGCGCCAGACTTGCAGCCCTGGAAGCAGAAGCCGATCTGCTGGCAGGACCCGCGGCCGTCGCGCGGCTGGCTGTTGATCGCCATGTTGCCGGTGTGGACCTCCTTGTAGCCGATCTTCTTGGCCCCGGCCTCCATCACCTTGAAGTTGTTGTTGCCCGGCAGCCCGGGGATGCCGTTGGTGCGGGTCACGCCCATCTTGTTCTCGGCCTTGGCGTAGTATGGCGCCAGGTCCGCCAGGCTGATGGGCCAGTCCAGCAAGTTCGCGTCCGGCAACGCGCCATAGGTCGTGCGGATTTTGAACTCGTGCTCGTCAAACCGGAGCGACGCGCCGGCCCAGTGCGTGGTGGACCCGCCGACCGCCTTCACGATCCACGCTGGCAGGTTCGGAAAGTCTTTGCCTACGCGCCAGGAGCCGGACGTGGTGCGCATGTCGGACCACGCGAGCTGCGCGAAGCTGGCCCACTCGTCGTTCACGAAATCCTGCGTCTCGTAGCGGTCCCCGGCCTCAAGGATCACGACGCGCACGCCCTTTTGCGCCAGCTCGTTGCCCAAGGTGCCGCCGCCGGCGCCGGAGCCGATGATGACGACCACGCCGTCATCGTTCAGGTCGAATTGTGCCATGTGCCCGCCCCCCTATGCCGTCGGCAGCCAATCGATGTCGTCGAAGCCGCGGGCCAGGTAGCCGCCGTGCTCGGCGGATGAGCCCTCATAGCCGAACTTCGGCCAGATTTCCGGCTGGTTGTACAGCGACACCACCAAGTCGGCGCGCAGCGTGCGGAAGAACTTGGTGTGCTCGATCCCGCGCAGCAGCGCCACCCGGTCCGCCTCCCAGCCAACTGCAAGGTAGGCGCTGGCGTGCCGCTCCTGCGCATCCTGGTCGAGCCGCGCCACCCCGTCCGCCACCATGGCCTTCAGCGCCGCGTCCTTGCCGGCCTTGGCGTCCCACGGCTTGATGGCGCGCACGTAGAAGCTGTCGCCGATGTGGTCGTGCGGGTAGATGTCCCGCGCGGCCTTGACCAAGGTCGCCATCGCGTGCGGCGTCATGGCCTTGGCGTCCTGCGCCCACGCGGCCGAGGCGCTGATGCTGGCGCCCGCCACGACGACGGCTGGCACGGCGACGGCGCCGGCCCGCAGCAGCAGCCGGCGGCTAACCTGGGCGCGGCGATCAATTTCTCTCATGGCACGTCCTCCCATTTATGATGTTTGAAACTTAGCCGAACCGGCCAGCGCGTTGCAGCACCTCAATGCTATAGCCGTCCGGGTCCTTCACAAAGAAGAAGCGGCCCAGCAACGCCCCGTCCCGCTCCAGCGACTTGATCCCGCCCGGCGACGCGCCCGCCTCCGACATGCGCGCGTGCTCCGCCTCCAGGTCATCGACCGCGACGGCGATATGGCCGTAGCCGTCTCCGAGCTGGTACGGCTCGGTGCGCCCGTGGTTGACCGTCAGCTCCAGCTCGAACGGCGAGGCCGGGTCAACCATGTAAATCAGGGTGAAGCTGTCGAACTGGTAGCGGTCCTTGATCTCCAGCCCCATCGCGGCCCGGTAGAACGCCACCGAACGCGCCTCGTCGAGCACGCGGACCATCGAGTGGATTGGTTTCGCCATCAGTTCTGGTCCTTCAAGTATGCGATGACGCTGCGGCGCACGCCCGCGTTGGCCTGGCGGTAGGCCATGATGCTGCCCGGAATGACCGCTTGCGGGTTCGTGAGATAGGGGTCGAGGCGCTCCTCATCCCAATCGAACCCGGCCGTCAGGTAACCCTCCGAGTACTTGAAGCCCGGCACGCTCCCGGCTTTCCGGCCAATTACGCCCGCGAGGTGCGGACCCTGCCGCGGCGGATCGCTGGCGTTGAGCGAGTGGCACGTCGCGCACTGCCGGCGGAACAACGTCGCGCCGTCCGGCGCTTCGGCCTGGGGCACGGCCATTTGCGCGTGCGCCAAAGGGGCCGCTCCCAAAAGGGCCGCCACCAAGAACAGAACCTGTCGCGTTTTAGCCTCCCTTATCCGTTCCGCTTCTTTGTGCGAATGGCGATATTTTCATCAAATTCGGGCGGGTTCGGCAATGGCGATTTACTCGGTTTGCAAAATCAGCCCGGCTTTGACTCGCAATTACGAGACGCGCCCGACCACTCCTGAGACGCCAGAACCCTGGCCACCTCCGTCCGCAACGCCGGCAACACGTCGGTGGTGAACCACGGGTTGCGTGTTTCCCAAACGCCGGTCCGCCAGCTCGGGTGCGGCAGCGGGAAGTAACGCGGCAGATAGTCCCGGAACGCCCGCACCCGCTCTGTCATCAAGCCCGGCCCGAGCGCGTCCGCCTGCGCATAGCTGCCCACCAGCAACGTCAGCCGAAGCTGCGGCATCGCGTCCAGCAACCGCCGGCGCCACAGCGGCGCGCACTCCGGACGCGGCGGCCGGTCGCCCCCCTTCGGCAGCCGTCCGGGATAACACAGGCCCATCGGCAGGATGGCGATGCGCGACCCGTCGTAGAACTGCTCTGGCGCCAACCCGAGCCAGCCGCGCAGGCGGTGCCCGGATGTGTCGGTCCACGGCGTCCCGCTCACATGCACCTTGGTGCCGGGCGCCTGGCTCGCGATCAGGATCGTGGCGGTGCGCGACACCCGCAGGATCGGCCGCGGCCCGAGTGGCAGGTCCCTGCATACAGTACAGGCCCGCACGGCGGCGGCGAGGTCCTCTAATTCCATCGCGCCAGCATCCGTTCGACCCAGGCCGGCACCACGGTGGTTGCCGGGCCCTGCACGACCTCCTTGAACAGCGCGGACCCGGCGGACGGCTCAAGGTTCAGCTCCACGGTGTGCGCCCGCGCCGCCTCCGCCACGAACCCGGCCGCTGGATACACCTGGCCCGAGGTGCCGATGGAGACGAACACCCCGCAACGTCCCAGCGCGGCTTCGATCCGGTCCATGTGCATCGGCATTTCGCCGAACCACACGATATCCGGCCGCAGCGCCGTGGCGCTGCAAACCGGGCAGGGGACGGCCGTGCCAAGCTCCGTGGTCCACGCCAGCGTGATGCCGCAGGCCAGGCAGCGCGCCCGGCGCAGCTCCCCGTGCATATGCAGCGGATGGCTGCCGGCGCGGTCGTGCAGGTCGTCCACGTTCTGCGTCACCAGCAGCACGGCGCCGGGCCACTCCCGTTCCAGCCGGGCCAGCGCGTGGTGCGCGGCGTTCGGCTGCACGTCCCGCAACTGCGCGCGGCGGGCATTGTAGAAGCCGTGCACGCGCGCGGGGTCCCGCCGGAACGCCTCCGGGGTCGCCACGTCCTCCAGGCGCACCTGCGACCAGATGCCGCCCAGATCCCGGAACGTCGCCAGGCCGCTCTCGGCGCTGATGCCCGCGCCGGTCAGGATCACGATGTCCGGTGCGTTACCTGGGGCGCTCACGCCAGCTCGTACTCGACTTCGGGGGTGTACACCGCCTGCTCCTTGCCCAAGCGCGAGCTGAACAGGGTGAAATGCTCCACCGCCACCGGCTGGCTGCGGAACAGGTTGTGGCCCTGCACCCAGGCGGCGATCTTCGCGGCCGGCACGCCGTCCATGCGCGCCAGCGTCACATGCGGCGTGAACCGCCGCCGTTCCGGCTCCAGCCCGGCCCGCTGCAATGCCGTCTCGATCTTGCTTTGCAGGTGCTCAAGCGGCGGCGTACGCTCCACGCCGACCCACAACGAGTTGACCCGCCCAGCCTTTTCGAACGTTCCGACCCCCTTCAGCGCCAACGTGAACCCCGGCGCGCGCAGCCCGGCCAGCGCGAGGTCCACCTCCTCCGCACGGTAGCCCGGCAACTCGCCGATGAACCGCAAGGTCACATGGTAGTTCTCCGGCGCGAGCCACCGCGCGCCCGGCAGCCCGCCCGCCATCCAGGACAGCCGCTCCCGCAGCGAGTGCGGCAGGTCGAGCGCCACGAACAGCCGCATCAGGGCGGCACGGCGGCAATCAGCCGCTCCATGGCAGGCAACAGCCGCGCCACGATGCGGCGCACGCCTTCGGGGTTTGGATGGATGCGGTCCGGCTGGTTCAACGCGGGGTCCGCCACCACGCCCTCCAGGAAGAACGGGTCGTAGATCACGCCCGGCCGCTGGCCCAACTGAGTGAACACCCGGCTGAATGCGTCGCCGTACTCCCGGCCGAAATTCGGCGGCGCCAGCATCCCGGACAGCAGCACCGGGATTTTGCGCGCCGCCAACGCATCCAGGATGGCGCCGAGGTTGGCGGCGGTCGATGCAGGCGGCAACGCGCGCAGGCCATCGTTGCCGCCCAGCTCCACCAGCGCCGCGTCCGCCCCCTCCGCCAGCGCCCATTCCAGCCGCGACCGGCCCCCGGCCGTGGTGTCGCCGGACACGGCCGCGTCGATCAACTGGGCATCGTGCCCCCGTTCCCGCAACGCCGCCTGCATCCGCGCCTGGAAGCCATCCGGTTGCGCCAGGCCATACCCCGCCGCAAGGCTGTCCCCCAGCACCAGGATGCGAACGGTCCGGGCCTGGGCCGCGCCAGCAATTGTTAGCAATAGGATCGCTACGGCGGCGTTGGCCGCCCAGCGTCGCGGGCCATATGGAGCGGTCATGGACATAGCAGTGGCTTACCCAATCCGGCCGTCTCCCGCCATAGCCGGCCTGGTGGAGGTGCGTGACCTTCATTTGACCGTGCCCGCCGCCGCTGGCCCGGTCAACATCCTGGCCGGCGTCAACCTCGATGTGTCATCCGGCGAGAGCGTCGGCATCATCGGCCCCTCCGGCTCCGGCAAGACCAGCCTTTTGATGGTGCTGGCCGGGCTGGAACGGGCCACGTCCGGCAACGTGACGGTCGCCGGGCAGGAGCTGACGGGGCTGAACGAGGACGCCCTTGCGCGGTTCCGCCGCGACAACGTGGGCATCGTGTTCCAGGCGTTCCACCTGATCCCGACCATGACGGCGCTCGAAAACGTGTCCGTGCCGCTGGAGCTTGCCGGCCTGCGCGACGCCGGCGCACGCGCGGCCGAGAGCCTGGCCGCGGTGGGCCTTGGCCATCGGCTCACGCACCTGCCGGGCCAGCTTTCGGGCGGCGAACAGCAACGGGTGGCGCTGGCCCGGGCGTTTGCACCCCGGCCGCGGCTGTTGCTGGCGGACGAGCCCACCGGCAACCTCGATGTCGCCACCGGCCGCTCGGTGATGGACCTGCTGTTCGGCATGCAGGAGCGGTTCGGCACCACCCTCCTGCTCATCACCCATGACCCGGCGCTCGCGGACCGGTGCAGCCGACGGGTCCGCATCGCCGATGGCCGGGTCGTTGTCGAGGCCACCGCTTGATCGCGCTCCGGTTCGCCTTCCGGGAACTCCGCTCCGGCGCCCGCGGGACCACGCGCTCGCTCGGCATCGTGCTCGCCTGCCTGGCGCTGGGCGTCGGCGCCATCGCCGCGGTCGGCAGCCTGCGCGAGGGCATCGAGCGCGGCCTTGCCACCGAGGGCCGCCGCATCCTGGGCGGCGACCTGGAAGTGCAATCCGGCGCGCAACCCTTGCCGGACGACCTGCGCGCCTGGTTCCGCACGCGCGGCGGCACGCTGTCCGATATCGTGCAAATGCGCTCCATGCTGATCGTGCCCGGCCCGGACGGCACATCCGGCGAGCGGCAGCTTGTGGAGCTGAAGGCGGTGGACGGCCCGTACCCGCTGGTCGGCGCTGCGGCCCTCGTGCCGCCGATGCCGCTGGCCGACGCGCTGGCCGAGCGGGACGGGCATCCCGGCTTGGTCGCGGAACAGGTCGTGCTGGACCGGCTCGGCGTGCAGCCCGGCGCGTTGGTGCGGCTGGGCCAGGCGACGTTCCAGCTTCGCGCGGTGCTGACCGCCGAGCCGGACCGCGCGGCGGCGCCCACCATCCTGGGGCCGCGCGCCATGATCGGCCTTGCGGCGTTGCCCGGCACCGGACTGGTGCAGCCGGGATCGCTGTTGAACCACGACCTGCGCGCCACCCTGCCGCCTGGCGCCAGCGTCGCCGCCGTCACGCAGGAGCTGCGCGCCGCGTTCCCAACCCAGGGCTGGCGCATCCGCAACGCGGGCGAGGCCGCGCCCGGCGTCGCGCGGTTCATCGAGCAAACCAGCTTGTTCCTTACCCTCGTGGGCCTGACGGCGTTGCTGGTCGGCGGCATCGGCGTCTCGACCGGGGTGCGCGCCTGGCTGGAGGCGCGGGCCCGCACGGTGGCGACGCTGCGTTGCCTCGGCGCCCCGACCCGCACTATCTTCGCCACGTTCCTGATCCAGATTTTCGTGCTTTCGGCGCTGGGCATCCTTATTGGCCTGGTGGCCGGCACGCTGCTGCCCATCATCGGCGTGGCGCTGTTCGGCGACGCGCTGCCGGTGCCGCCGCGGCTCGGGGTCTATCCGCGCTCCTTGTTGCTGGCGGCGGCTTACGGGTTGCTGACCGCCGGCGCTTTCACGCTGTGGCCGCTGGCCCGCGCGGCGCAAATCCCCGGCGCGGCGCTGTTCCGTGACGCGCTGCTGCCGGTCCACTTGCGCGCCCGTCCGGCGTTGCTGGCCGCCAACGGCGTACTGGTGGCGCTGCTGGTGGGCCTCACGGTCGCGACTTCGCCACAGCAGGCATTCGCGCTCTGGTTCTGCGGCGGCGCAGCCGCGACGCTGGTGCTGTTCCGGCTGGGCGGCAGCCTGTTGATGGCCGCCGCCCGGCACGCGCCCCGGCTGTCGGCGCCATGGGCACGGCTCGGCGTCGCCAACCTGCACCGGCCCGGCGCGGGCACGCCGCTGATGCTGGTTTCGCTTGGCCTCGGCCTGTCCACCTTGGCGGCGGTGGCGTTGATCCAGGGCAACATCCGCAGCCAAGTGCTGGAGCAAATCCCGGCCAACGCGCCCACGTTCTTTTTCATCGACATCCAGAACGACCAGTTGGACCAGTTCAAGCAGGTGCTGGCCACCCAGCCCGGCGTCACCGACATGAACGAGGTGCCCAGCCTGCGCGCCCGCCTGGTCAGCGTGCGCGGCGTGCCCGCGGCCGATGTGCAAGCCACGCCGGAAACCCAATGGGCGCTGCGTGGGGACCGCGGCCTGACCTACAGCGGCCCCGTGCCGGAGGGTACCCGGATCGTGGCCGGCGAGTGGTGGCCTGCCGATTACGCCGGGCCGCCGCTGGTGTCGTTCGACGCGAACCTCGCGCGGGGATGGGGCGTCGGCATCGGCGACACGCTGCGGGTGAACGTGCTGGGCCGCGACATCGACCTGCGCATCACCAGCCTCCGCGACATCGCCTGGCGCTCGCTGTCGTTGAACTTCACCATGGTGGCCTCGCCCGGCCTGCTGGAGCGCGCGCCGCACTCGCACATCGCGACGGTGCACGCGGCGGCGGCGAACGAGGGCGCGGTGCTGCGGGCGGTGACCGACGCGCTGCCGAACGTGTCCGGCATCCGGGTGGCGGACGTGCTGGGCGCGGTCGCGTCCCTGGTCGGCAAGCTGGCGGCGGCGCTGGCGGCCACTGGCTCGGTCACGTTGGCGTCAGGCGCGCTGGTGCTGATGGGCGCTGTCGCGGCCGGGCAGCGGCGGCGCATGGCGGAGGCCGTCGTGTTGAAAACGCTCGGCGCCACCCGCGCGCAAATCCGGGCGGCGTGGCTGGTGGAGTTCGGCCTGATCGGCGCGTGCGCCGGCGTCATCGCCGCCCTGGTCGGCACCTTGGCGAGCTGGGGCGTGGTGCGCTTCCTGATGCGGGCAGACTGGGTATTCTTGCCCGGCGTGCTATCTATGACGGTACTGGGGTGCATTGGCCTGATGCTGGCGTTTGGCTACGCTGGCACTGCGTCCGCGTTGCGGGCCCGCGCCGCGCCATTTCTGCGCAACGACTAGGTTCCGATTTTGCTTGATCCAGCAAAGCATCTCACCAACATACGCTGCATGGGTAGTTTTGCCCGTTTTTGAGGAATAAGGACAATGGCCTTCATCCCCGACTCTCGAACCTACGCGCCGGTGGCTGCTGACGCTGCAGTGCTCGACGCCGGGCTGCGCGCTTACATGCTCCGGGTCTACAACTGGATGACCTCGGGCTTGTTGCTGACCGGCATCGTCGCCTACGGCATCGCCAACACCCAACTGATCGACTTGTTCTATCAGCGGGTCGTGACCGCCCGCGGCGTTTCCGTGCAGCCGACCATCCTGGGCTACGCCGCGATCTTCGCGCCGCTGGTGTTCACCCTAGTGCTGTCGTTTGGCGTGAACCGCATGTCGCGCGCTACGGTCCAGGCGTTGTTCTGGGCGTTCGCGGCCACCATGGGCGCGTCGTTGGCGAACATCTTCCTGATCTATAGCGGCGCCAGCATCGCCCGGGTGTTCTTCATCACGGCCGCCACGTTCGGCGCCATGAGCCTGTATGGCTACACCACCAAGACCGACCTGACGCGGTTCGGCAGCTTCCTGATTATGGGGCTGATTGGCATCATCGTGGCGGGCCTGGTGAACATGTTCATCGCCAGTTCGGCGTTGCAGTTCGCCATCAGCGTGATCGGCGTCCTGGTGTTCGTGGGCCTGACTGCTTACGACACGCAGCGGATCAAGGGCGACTATAGCCAGTTCGCCTATGCCGAGGGCACCGACGGTGCGGCCAAGCGCAGCGTATTCGACGCGCTGAGCCTGTACTTGAACTTCATCAATCTGTTCATGCTGCTGCTCAACCTGTTTGGCAGCCGGAACAGCAACAACTAACTGGCTTTTCTTAGCTACGGGAACTGACTCTGGCCTCGCGGAGCGATCCGCGAGGCTTTTTGCGCTTACGGTGTCGTAAGCGCCAACTTCACAATACCAATGCGCCACGGCCGCAACTCGTGTAACCCATTTACCATGCGCGCGCGGAGCAATGCGGCTGGACTGTTTAGCAAAGTGGTGACTACCACCTTGCTGGCGCTTGTCCTGCTGCAAACTGCGTTGTCCGGACGTAACGCGCTTCGGGCCGCCACTCCCACGCTCGACTTGACTGGCGCGATCTGCACCACGGGCGCAGACTCGGCCAGCATACCAGCCGGCGGAGACCATGCGCCCGCGGATCGGCACGATCAGTGCTGCGTCCTGCTCTGTGGTCTGGGTGGCGGTCCGCTGCCAGACGTTGTGCTGGTGGCCGGCATTTCCCTTCCCGCGCCATTGCAGCACGTGTCCGGCTTCGGATGCGTCGCCGCCGAGTTCGGTTGCATGGCACGCCACCGCACCCGCCATGGAGCGCGTGCGCCGCCCATCCCGGCGTGATCCCCCGGCCCTTTCTCATCAACAATCCGGTGCCGCGCCCTCCGCGCCGAGCACCTGTTGGGATCATTCGATCATGAGCGACACCCATCACGCGGCCGAAGCCGCGGCGGCCCGCCCGCGCGGCGGCTCCTTTGACTTGTACCGGGCAGTCTGGCGCTGGCACTTTTACGCCGGTCTGTTGGTCCTGCCGTTCCTTATCCTGCTCGCGGTCACCGGGGCGATCTACCTGTTCCGCTACGACCTCGACCCGGCCATCCACCGCGGCCTCATGCGGGTCGAGGCCAGGGCGACCCCGCCGCGCGCGCCGCAGGAGTTGATGGCCGCAGCGCTCGCGGCACATCCTGGCACGGCCTTCCGCTATAGCCCGCCTGCGTCGCCGACCGCCGCCGCAGAAGTTGGAGTGCGCGGCGACTCCGGGGAGCACACAGTGATGTACGTGGACCCGTACGACGCCCGCGTGCTCGGAGCGCTCGGCGACAAGGGAACAGCCATGTGGGTGGTCCGCAACCTGCACAGCCTCGCCTTGGTCGGACCAGTCGCACGAGGCCTGATTGAGGTCGCCGGCGGCTGGAGCATCTTGCTGGTCGGCACCGGCGTTTTCCTCTGGTGGCCGCGAAGCGACCGGGCCAACAAGGGCCTGGGCGGCATCGTCGCCGTCCGCGGCACGCCGAAACGGCGGGTGTTCTGGCGTGACCTGCACGCCGTCACCGGCCTCGTCGTCGGCAGCGTCCTAGTGTTCCTGGCGGTCACCGGAATGCCCTGGTCAGTGTTTTGGGGCGCCTACGCCAACCAGTGGGCCAACGGCCACAACTTCGGCTACCCGGTGGGCGTACGGGTAAGCCTGTCCATGTCCGATCAGCGCCTGGCTGAGGCCGGCCCGACCAACTGGACCCTGCAGCAAGCGCGGCTGCCGCAATCGGATGAGCATGCCGGCCACGCCGGTCCGGCGTCGCCCCCGGCCGCAATCCCCGTGCCCTCCATCGGCCTCAACGCCGCGGTGGCCACGTTCGACCGCCTCGGCCTCGCGCCTGGTTACGCGGTGGCGCTGCCACGCGGCCCCACCGGCGTTTACACCGGCTCGGTTTACCCCAACGACCTGCAACGGCAACGGGTGGTGCACCTCGACCAGTACTCCGGTCGCACGCTGCTGGACATGGGCTACGCCGATTACGGCCCGCTGGGACGAGCGCTGGAGTGGGGCATCAACGTCCACATGGGGCAGCAATGGGGGCGGGCGAACCAGTTCGTCTTGTTGGCAGTTTGCGCCGGCGTGGTTCTAATGTCGGTGAGCGCCGTGGTCATGTGGTGGAAACGCCGGCCCAGCGGCTCAATGGGCGTGCCGCCGCTGCCGTTAAACCAGCGGGCGCTCAGGGGCGTGGTCGCCATCCTAGCGGTTGGCGGGCTGCTTTTCCCGCTGGTTGGACTGTCGCTGCTGGTGATGCTCGCGGCGGACCTGGCGTTCATCCGCCTGGGACGACGCCGGATGGCAGTGTCATAGACGCTTACTGCTCGTCCAGGCAGGACAGCAGCGCTTGCACCTTGACGGCGGCAGGGTCGATCTGAGCCTCGCGCGCAGGGCCACGCAGCGGTTGAGGCGGCGGAAGTGGCTGCGCGGGTCGAAGATGATAGAGGTCGCCTGCCAGCCCGTGCCCATCTGCTGAGGTAGCCGCGGAGCGTGGGCCGATGCCGCGGTGGTTGAGCAGCCGCCGGATGCCCGGCGGGATCAGCCGCTGCGCGCGAAGATCATCTCACTGTAGCCGAGGCCACGGCCGCCTTGGCCGGCGGCATGACGCCCAAGGAGATCGTCCAGGCCCGGCAAGTCCGCATCAGCACAATCCGCACCCTGCTGCAGCGGGCACAGGCGATTCGGGACGCTGGCCGCGTTGCGAGCTTGAAGCACGTCCAACGCCTGTAAAGGAGTTACTGCCCTTCCACCTCGGCCTCCTCGGTGTCACCCTCCGCATCGACCTCAATCGCCGCGCCCTTCACCACCGACTTCAAGTCCTCAAGCAGCCGAGCCGTCGCGGTCGCCTTGTCGGTGTTCTCCAGCGCCGCGTACTCGGCCGCGAGCCGGTCCATCGCGCTCTCGTAGATCTGCCGCTCGCTGAAGCTCTGGTCCGGCTGCCCGGCGTTGCGATACAAGTCCCGCACCACCTCGGCAATCGCCAGCGGATCGCCCGAGTTGATCTTTTGCTCATACTCTTGCGCCCGGCGGGACCACATCGTGCGCTTGATGCGCGCCCGGCCCTTCATCAGCGCCAGCGCCTTGTCGAACAGCGCCCGGGTCGCGAGCTTGCGCAGGCCCGCTGTCCTGGCCTTCGCGACCGGCACGCGCAGCGTCATCCGGTTTTCCTCGAAGGTGATGTGGATCAACTCGAGTTTATGCCCGGCAATCTCTTCCGTGGCGATCCGCTCGACCTTGCCTACGCCGTGGGTCGGGTAAACGACGTAGTCGCCCTCGACAAAATTCTCCTGCGCGGCCATCGCCCGCTGCACGATTTGCGGGCGGCCATGCATGCCCGGCATGTGGCCCGGCATCTTTGGCGGCGACCGGAACTGCTGCTCCGCCGGCGCGTCCGGGGCAGGGGTGGGCTTAACGGGGGTCGCAGGTTTGGTCGGCACCGGTCGTGACTCCTTGCCCGCGCAGTCGCAGGCTTGCAATAGGATGTGCGACCGCGTTTAGCCGCCTCCTGGATAGAAGACGGTGCGGCGCATGGGTCCATTCATTCGGACACTCACCTTATAACATAAAAGTCAGGCAAAGTCATGCCCTGTGAGGCGTTATCCCGGGTTGGATGAGAACAGCGCCTCCTTGTCCGGCTTGTCCTTCCACTCGTCCGCGTCCGCCGGAGCCTCGCCCTTGCGGGTGATGTTGGGCCATTGCATCGAGAAAATACGGTTGCGCTCGGCCCAGGCCGTCGCCCGGTCGTCGCTGTCCGGCACAATCGCCTCGGCAGGGCACTCCGGCTCGCATACGCCGCAGTCGATGCATTCGTCCGGATGGATCACCAGCATGTTCTCGCCGACATAGAAGCAGTCCACCGGACACACCTCCACGCAGTCCATATACTTGCACTTGATACAGTTCTCGGTGACCACGTAGGTCATCGCACGCCCCTATTCCAACGCTGTCCCGCTCAGGTGGGGCGGTATGCAAGCGTTTCACCCCGGGCGCAAGCGATCCGCCTCCTCCAACTCCTCATACAAGCTCTGCGCCTCAGGCGCCGGGCCGCGCCGGACTGCCAGCGCCACGACGCGCAGCACGCGCACGTCGTGGCGCAACGGCAGCGTGACCACGTCGCCGGGCCGCAAACGGGCGTGCGGCTTGTCGGTGGGCTGCCGGTTGATGCGAACCCCGCCTTGGGCCACCAACCGGGCGCAGTCCGCGCGTGCCTTCATGACCCGCGCGCACCACAGCCACTTGTCCAGCCGCTGCCAGGTGCGGTCCTCAGCCTCGCTCAACGGCGCAGCCCGACCAGGGCCGCGAATGGCCCATCTACCCGTGCAAGCGGGGTGGCCGGCGCAGCGGGCCGGTCGCGCCGGCGGCTTGGCAGCATCATCGGCGGCGCTGGCGGGCCGTATGTTCCCGCCGCCATGCTGCCGCCGGGCGCCAGCCGCACGCCCAGCGCGCGCAGCACCGCCGGCAGCGCGTCCGTGCGAACCGACAGCCGGGACGCCAGCCCATCCGGCACCGGGCAGGCGTGCTGCCGCGTCAGGTAGTGCAGCTCGGCCGCCACCCGCTCCGCCACGTCCAGCCGCAGCAGCACCGGCCCAGCCGGCAGCCAGCCGAGCGCCTCCGCGAACCCGGCCGGCCAGGCTGGCGGCGGCATCGACACCAGCCCTGGCGCCGGCAACGCAGGCGTGGCCACTCCGGCGGCGATGGCCCACAGCGCCGCCCGGGTGGCGACGGCGCGCGGCTTCAGCAGCGCCGGCAGGAACAGCGCGAACCGTCCGGCGCGCACGCCCAGCGCCTTAAGCCGTCCGCGCAGCTCCGGCGCGACATCCACCTCGGTGGCGCCCGGCACCAGGCCGCCAGCCTCGACGATGCGGTGCAACGGACCGCGCAGCGCCGGGTCGCGCCCAGCGGCGGCCTCGGCCTGGAACAACGGCTGCAAGTCGTGTTCGATGGCGGCAGCCACCCAGCGTTGCAGCCGGGCGCGCACCCGCTCACGCGCGGCGCCGTCCAGGAACTCACTGTCCAGCACCTCGACCTGCGGGCGCACGTGGCTGGCGCCGGAGCGCAGGCGCGCGACCGGCACGCCGTCCCAGGTGATGCGGTGCTCTGGGGTCCAACTGAGCGTGGCGTCCGCCGCCGCCTCCAGCTCCGCGACCCGGCGCGGCATCCACTCCCGCAGCGCCCGGCGGGCGGCGCGCAGCACCAGCCGCTTTTCCTGCCCCTCCGCCAGCGGGTCCGGCAGGAACTGGAAGCCGCCCACGTGCCCAACCGGGTGCCCCTCCACCACCACCTCGCCCCGGGCGGTGACGGCGGACAGCAGCTCCTCCCCGTCCTTCTCCTCTAGCCGGCGCAGCAGGTGCGCGGCGCGGCGGTCGACGAAGCGGGTGGTCAGCCGTTCATGCAGCGCATCCGACAGCAGGTCCTCGACCTCTCGCGCCCGCGCCTGCCAGTACGGCGCGTCCCGCACCCAGTCGGACCGGGCGGCGATATAGCTCCAGATACGCACGCCAGATAGCCGGGACATCAGGGTGTCGATGTCGCCGTCCGCCCGCGACAGCCCGGCAATGCCGCTCTCCAGCCACTCCGTCGGCACCCCGCCATCGCGCGCCACGTGCCCGAACACGCGGGCGCACAGCCGGGTATGGGTGTCGTCCGCGAGCTTGCGGAAGTCCGGGATGCCGCAGGTTTCCCACAGCAGCCGCACCATGCGCCGGCCGCGCGCCATGGCGCGGATGTCCGGCTCGCGGGCCAGCGCGTCCAGGGTTTCCAAGTCGGTGGCCTCGGGGCCGCGCACCAGGCCTGGCCGGGGAGGGGCAGCGTTCAGGCTGGCCAGCAGGGCATCGACGCTGCTGAAATCAAGCTCGGCATTGCGCCAGTACAGGTCCTCCAGCGGCTCGAACTCGTGGCCCTCCACCGCGCGCACCAAATCGTCGTCCAGCGGCGGACAGGTCGCGGTGGTGCCGAAGGTGCCGTCCCGCATACCGCGCCCAGCGCGTCCGGCGATCTGCGCCACCTCGGCCGCGGTCAGCCGGCGGGGCCGGTGGCCGTCGAACTTGCTGAGCCGGGCGAACGCCACGTGGTCCACGTCCATGTTGAGGCCCATGCCGATCGCGTCGGTCGCAACCAGGAAGTCCACCTCCTTGTTCTGGTAAAGCTGCACCTGGGCGTTGCGGGTGCGGGGCGACAGGCGGCCCATCACCACGGCGCAGCCGCCGCGCCGGCGTCGGATCAACTCGGCGATGGCGTAAACCTCGCCGGCGCTGAACGCCACCACGGCGCTGCGCGGCGGCAGCCGCACCAGCTTGGCAGGGCCGGCGTAGGTGAGCTGCGACAGGCGCGGCCGGGTCTCGATCTCCGCTTGGGGGATCAGGCGTTGCAGCAATGGGCGGATGGTCTCGGCACCCAGGAACATGGTCTCCACCAGGCCGCGCGCGTGCAGCAGGCGCTCGGTGAACACATGGCCGCGGTCCGGGTCGGCGCAGAGCTGGATCTCGTCCACCGCAACGAACTCGGCGGCGCGGTCGAGTGGCATGGCCTCCACGGTGCAGGAGTACCAACGCGCGCCGGCCGGCACGATCTTTTCCTCGCCGGTGATGAGCGCCACGTTGCGCACGCCCTTTTTGGCAACCATGCGGTCGTAGTTCTCGCGCGCCAGCAGCCGCAGCGGGAAGCCGATGATCCCGGACGAGTGGGCGAGCAGCCGCTCAATCGCGAGGTGGGTCTTACCAGTGTTCGTAGGCCCGAGCACCGCTTTGACCCGGGAAGGGAAGCCCGACATCCTGAGAGGGTTGGGTTTTTCCGCCGGGAATGCAAGCCGCTATAAACCCAGCTTGACCCGGCGCGCGGCGTTATCCGAACCTCGCGCATGGACCCAATCCCATTTGACCGCCCGCTGGACTGCCTGGACACCGAGGGCGCGGCACTGCCGGTGCACTCGGTACGGCCCGCTGCGCTCGATGGGGCGCTGGCCGGGTTGGAGCCGCAGCAGGCGGCGTTCCTGCGCGCGGCCGGGTTCACCGCCGCGGCCGGGCAGCTCATGCTGTTGCCGGATAAGGACGGGCTGGCAGGCGCAGTGCTGGGCCTGGGCGAAGACCGGTCGCCCTACGCCCACGGCGGCTTGCCGATGAGCCTGCCGCCCGGCACGGCCTGGCGCTTGGAGCCGGGCGACTTCGACGCGGATGCGGCGGTGCTCGGCTTCTTGCTGGGCGCTTACCAATACGCCGCGCTGACCCGGCCGAAGCGTGCGCCGGCGCGGCTGGTGGCAGCGGGGTTCAAGGCCGCCGAGTCGGCCGCCTGCGCCACCTGGTTCGCGCGCGACCTGATCAACACGCCCGCCAACTTGCTCGGCCCCGCCGAGCTGGCCGGGGCCACGGTGGCGCTGGGCGCGCGGTTCGGCGCCGCGCCCATGCTGGTCGAGGGCGAGCGCCTGCAAGTGGCTTATCCGACCATCGCCGCAGTGGGCCAAGGCTCCGCCCGTGCGCCGATCATGGCCGGCTTCACCTGGCGCGGCAGCGGCGCAGCGGCGGATGCCCCGCTGGTTTCGTTGTGCGGCAAGGGCGTGTGCTTCGACAGCGGCGGCTACGACCTGAAGCCGAGCGCCGGGATGCTGCGCATGAAAAAGGACATGGGCGGCGCGGCGCTGATGCTGGCGCTGGCGCGCATGGTCATGCAGGCCGACCTGCCGGTGCGCCTTACGGTGCGGATCGGCTGCGTGGAGAACATGGTGTCCGGCGCCGCCATGCGCCCGCTTGACGTGGTGCGAACCCGGCGCGGCCTCACGGTGGAGGTGTGCAACACCGACGCCGAGGGCCGCCTGGTGCTGTGCGACTTGTTGGCGGAGGCGTCGGACGAATGTCCGGCGCTGCTGCTGGACGCCGCCACGCTGACCGGGGCCGCGCGGGTGGCGCTCGGCCCGGACCTGCCGGCGCTGTTCGCGCCGCACACGCCGGAGGGGGACCACGTGGCAGGCCTGATCCTGGCTGCTGGCGAGGCCCAGTCGGACCCGATGTGGCGGCTGCCGTTATGGGCGGGGTACGACCCATGGCTCACGAGTCCGGTCGCCGACCTGAACAACGTGTCCTCGAAGCCGATGGCCGGCGCGATCACGGCCGCGCTGTTCCTGCAACGTTTCGTTGCGTTATCGACGCCATGGGCGCATCTTGACACCTATGCCTGGAATGACCAGGGACGGCCCGGCCGGCCAGAAGGAGGGGAAGCGATGGGCTTACGCGCTCTGTTTGGGGCAATTTCGAGATTAAATTTTGTTCACAATGTGGGTTAATAACGGGTTGTAACATTAAATCGACTGCAATCAGGGCATTGTCGCCCTGTTCGCACTGTAAACGAACAAATTTGTAACCAATTCGTAGCGCGCCAGCGCAATGACTCGCGCTGGGAAACGAGATGTCCCATTCCGGAAAGGATCAAGCCATGGCAGCCACGCCGAACTCCGACCAACTGGTCGGCACCCTTCGCGACACCATCGTGGCGCTCGTGCGCCGTGACGGGCCGGACCTCTCGTCTCGCCAGCTTGGCGTGTTCCTGACCTGTTACCTGCAGGACGGCGGCCACACCGTGCGCGGCTTGGCGGCGGACCTGAACGTGTCGAAGCCGGCCATAACCCGGGCGCTGGACCGGTTGGGCGAGCTTGACCTCGCGCGCCGTAAGGTGGACCCGGCCGACCGCCGCAGCGTGCTGGTGCAACGGACGCTGAAAGGTCAGAGCTTCCTGCGCGACCTGCGGGGCATCATGACCGAGGCGAACGTCACCGCGAAGAAGCCCGCCGCCAGCTCGGGCGCTGCCGCTTCAATGAAGGTTGCGTCGGCCTGATCAGCAGACCGGGTGGGGCGGGCAGCCTATCCGCCCTTAACCCCACCCGCGGTCAGCCCGGCCACGATTTCCTTCTGCATCAACAACGTGAGGATAAGCACCGGCGCCGTGACCAGCAGCGCCGCCGCGGCCAATGGACCCCAGCTTACCTGCTCGAACGTGAGCACGTTATAGACCGCGACCGGCAGGGTGCGCGTCTCACGCCCCGCCAACACGATGCCGAATATGAAGTTGTTCCAGCTAAAGATGAACGCGAGGATAGTGGCGACGGTGATGCCGGGCCGTGCCAGCGGCAGGGCGACGTAGCGGAACGCCTGCCAAATAGTGGCTCCGTCCACCAGCGCGGCCTCCTCTAGTTCGGGCGGCAGGCCTTCGAAGAAGCCGATCATGATCCAAACCACGATCGGCACCGTAATCACCAGGTGCGTGACAACGATCGGCGTGAGCGTGCCTGTCAGCTCAAGCCATTGGAACAGCAGGAACAGCGGGATCAAATAGGACAAACCCGGCGTGATCCGCGCAATCAGGATCAGCAGCGCCGCACGGGTGGCACGCGCCTTGGCGATGCCGTAACCCGCCGGGATGCCGATCAGCAGTGCAAGCCCGGTGGCCGTGAAGCTTACGATGACCGAGTTGATGGCGTACTGCAAAAAGTCGTTCTTCTCGAACACCGCCGCGAAGTTCGCGAGCGTGGGCGGGTTGGGGATGAACACCGGCGGGAAGGCCGTGTTGTCAACCTCGTTCTTGAGCGATAACGACAGCATCCACAGGAACACCAGCAACGCCGGCGACACCAGCAGGAACACGCACGCATAAAGCCCGATGCGCCCGCCGATCCGGCGCAGGCGGCGCGCAGCCGGGGACCTCACGCCAGCCGCTCCCGCTGCCGCACATGCAGCATCAACAACGTGATCAGTAGTATCAGCACAAAAAACACAACCACGACGGCGGACGCGTAGCCCATGTCATAGAAGCTGAAGGCCTGGAGGTACAACAGGATGTTCAGCGTCTCGCTCGCGGTGCCAGGGCCGCCGTTGCTGATGACGAAGATGGTGTCGAACGCCTTGAGCGCGTCGATGCCGCGGATCACGGCGGCGACCATGATGAACGGCCACACCAGCGGCAGCGTCACATGCCAGAATACCTGCCAGTGGCTGGCACCGTCCAGCATAGCCGCCTCGTACGGGTCGGTCGGCAGGCTCGCGAGGCCGCCCAGCACGATCAGCATCACCAACGGCGTCCACTGCCAGGTCTCGACCATCACGAGGGTCGGGATAACGGTGTCGGAGGCATACACCCAGGAACTCGGCGGCAGGCCCACGCTGGTGAGCAAGTAGTTCAGCACGCCGAGTTGCGGGTGGAACATCATGGTCCAGACCAGCGCGATTGCGACCGGGGTGGCCATCATCGGCATGATGAACAGCGTGCGCGCCAGCCCGCGCCCCGGGAAGTTGCGGTGGAACACCACGGCGGCCAGCACGCCGAGCAGCAACGGCAGGATCACCGACAGCGCCGTGAAATAGAGGGTGCGCAGGGTCGCGAGCTGGAACCGCTCGTCCGTGAGCATACGGGTGTAGTTCGCCATCCCGGCGAACGTGCGTTCGCCGCCGATGTGCCAGTCGTGCACCGACATGAACAGGGTGAACATCCAGGGAAACAGGATGACCGCGAACACGACGACCCCGGCGGGGACGATGAACGGCCAGTATTGCCGGGCATAGTTGCGCCGGCGCCGCACGGCCTGGGCCGCCGGCGTGGCCGCAATCAGCGTCGTGCCCATTGCGCGCTCCTTGTTCCCCGGGACGCCACTACAGCACGGTTCTATGGAACGCGCATGTCCGTGATGGTGCACAGGTTGACCCGGCGCTTCTCGGTCGCTTCGCCATTGGCATAGACGATGCGGACGTCGTATTGGCACTGGCCGTTCGGCAGGCGGATCACCTTGGACATGCCGGGCGCCACCGTATCCTCGCCCAACCGGTCGTCGCCCCAGTCATCCAGGCCGGTCAGGCTGGCATAAAGCTCGTTCACCTCGTTCCGGCCGCGGTTCACCAGGCGGAACGACGGGTCGTCGGCGGCCTGCTGCCGGGCCGCGGGACGGGTGTTGGCAGGGGCGGGGAAAATCACGTTGTCCAGGTTGCAGGTGTTGAGCGCCCGCCGTTCCTCCGCGGTGCCGTTCGCATACACGACGCGGATGTCATAAAAGCAGTTGCCATCGGCCGGCAGTCGCACCGGGAAGTTGCCGCCGGGCGCTATGGGCTTGTTCACCAGGCGGTCCCGGCCCCAGTTGGTGTTGCCGGCGGCGCTGGCATAGACCTCGCGGATGGCGTTTTGGGTGCGGTTCACCACGTTGAACGACGGGTTCGGCGCGGTCTGCGCCACGGCCGCGCCCGAGGCGAGCGCGGCGACGGCGGCAATCCATGAACGACGCAGCATAGCCAGAACTTTCCCCGTTGTCCTTCTTGAGATAATAGGGAGTGTTGCCTCAGTTTGGAATTGCGGCCTTGACGGCAGCCGGCTCGTCCTTTGCAGGCTGCGGGCCATCGTAGCCCTCCACGACCCGGACATCCGCCCTGGACGCGCCTGTCCGGAGCGCTTTTGCCGTCGAGTACTCCGGCGAGTTATAGCACTCCAGCGCCGTCGCAAAATCCTTGAACTCGATCACCACCACGCGCGACCGCGTTTGTCCCTCGACCGCTTCGGACTGTCCGCCGCGGACCAGGAACCGCGCGCCGTATTTCTGCAAAGCCACCGCGTTGGCGACGACGTAGGCTTTGTACGCCTCCGGGTCATCGACATCGACCAGCGCGATCCAGTATCCCTTTGCCATAAGCGTGACCTCCCCTGACCTGAGTTTGGCGCCGCTACCATTTCGCTAACCCGGCCCGGCGTGCCCGGGCGGTGACCCAGGCGGTCCACGCCAGTTGCGGCGGCAGCACCAGCAGCACCGGCGCTGGTTTCAGCGCGCCCGATGCCAAGATGAACAACGCGCAGCACACGCCGCCCCAGGCCGCGAACCCCCAATGCGCCAGGGTGACCGCGCGTGCGTCCAGCCCGGAGCGGTGCGCGACCTGGTACAAGTGGCTGCGGTGCCCCTCCGTCAGCCGGTCGCCCGCCAGCCACCGTCGCGCCAGGGTGAACGCCACGTCGTATAGCACGCCGAACAGCAGCATCGGCACCAGCAGGACGGAAAGCTCGACGCCCTGGAAGCGCCCGGCCGCGACGGCGAGCACCGCCAGCACGAAGCCGCAAAACTGGCTGCCCACGTCCCCCATGAAAATGCGCGCCCGGGGAAAGTTGAACGGCAGGAAGCCCACCAGGCCCGCGACCAGCAGCAGCGCCGCGAAGTACACGAACCAGCCGCCCAACCCGGCCGCAATGGCCGCGAGCGCCGCCGCCGTGATGGCGCAAACCCCGGACGCTAGGCCGTTCAGCCCGTCGATGAAGTTGACCGCGTTGGTCACGAACAGAATCCAAGCGAGCGTGAGCGGCGCTGCGCCCCAGCCAAGCTCGACCGGTCCCCACCAAGGCAGGTTCAAGTCGTTGACCACCAGCCCGCTGCCGACCGCCAGCAGCGCCGCCCCGACTTGCGCCGCGAACTTGACCGTGAACGGCCAGTTGCGCAGGTCGTCCAGGAACGCGACCACGGCGATGGCAAATGAGGCCAGGATCAAGCCGCGGAAGTACGGGTCCGCCAGCCGGGAGAACTCGGCGTAGCGGTACAGCGCCGCCACCCCTACCAGGAACGCCGCCACCACGCCCACGCCGCCGCCCTTCGGCACCGCTTGCGTGTGCGCCTTGCGCGCGTCCGGCTGGTCCAGCGGCCCGAGCGCGATCATGCCGCGCACCACAACGGCCGACAGCAGCGCCAGCAGCGCGCAGAATGCCAAGTGTGTCGCAAAGGCTTTGAGTGTCACGCACGGTTCCGGAGTGGGGGAATGCCATAAGGCGGCGGGTGGGCTATAGGGTCGGGACGATGGCCTCGCAACGCTCTGTTAACCGCATCCTGCTGAACGTCGCGCTGGACGGCATGCTCGCTGCCTTGGCGACGCCGCTGGCGCGCTACATCGCCGACCCCTCCGGCGGGCTGCTGCGGCCGCTGTGGTTCGTGGCCGGCGGCGCCATCACGCTGCTGTTGGCCGGGCTGCCGTTCCGGATGCCGCAGCAGTACTGGCGGTTCGCCGGCATCGAAGACCTGTTGGGGTTGGTGGGCAGCTCGGTCGCGAGCGCCATCCTGTTTGCGCTGCTGTTGGTGACGGCCGGGTTCCCGTTGCCGACGCCGACGTTCCCGGTGGTGCACGCCCTGGTGCTCATCGTGGCGCTCGGCACGCCGCGCGTGGTGTACCGGCTCCGCCTGGCCGCCCGCAAGTCGCGCAACGCCGAGGGCGCGCAGGCCGTGCTGCTGGTGGGCGCGGGCGAGGGGGCGGACCTGTTCCTGCGCGCGCTGCGCTACGGGCACACGCGCTACCGCGTGCTGGGGCTGCTGAGCCTGCGCGAGGGCCAAGAAAGCCGGCGCATGCACGGCCACGCCATCATGGGTTCCGTCCAGCAAGCCGGCGCGGTGCTGGCGCGGCTGCGGGGGGAGGGACGGCTGCCGGCGGCGCTGGTGGTAACGCAGCCGGACCTCGCCGGCCCAGTGCTGACGCAGTTGTTGTCCCAGGCGGACGACGCGGGCGTGCCGGTGCGCCGTGCGCCGCAGCCGACCGCGTTGCAGTCCGCCGCCGCCGGCGCGGGCACGCTGGAGCTGGCGCCGGTCATGATCGAGGACCTGCTGAACCGGCCGCAGGTGCCGCTCGACCGCGACGGCATGGCGCGGCTGGTGCAAGGCAAGCGCGTGCTGGTCACCGGCGCGGGCGGCACGATCGGCGCGGAGCTGGCCCGGCAGTTGGCGGCGCTGGGGCCGGGGGCGCTCGTGCTGCTGGACAACGGCGAATACGCCCTGTGGCAGATCGACACCGAACTCGCGGAGACCAATCCCGACGTATCGCGCCGGACCTGCATCGCCGACGTGCGGGACCAGCCGCGCATCCTGGCAGTGTTCCAGGACGTGCGGCCGGAACTGGTGTTCCACGCCGCCGCGCTGAAGCACGTGCCGATGGTGGAGGCCAACCCGCTGGAGGGCTTGCTCACCAACGTGATCGGCACCCGGCACGTGGCGGACGCGGCGCGGGCGGTGGGCGCGGACGCCATGGTGTTCATCTCGACCGACAAGGCGGTGAACCCCAGCAGCGTCATGGGCGCCAGCAAACGGCTGGCGGAGATGTACTGCCAGGGCCTCGATGTGGCCGCGCGGCGCGGCTCCGGGATGCGCTGCGTGACCGTGCGGTTCGGCAACGTGCTCGGCAGCACCGGCAGCGTGGTGCCGCTGTTCCGCCGGCAGCTCGAACGCGGCGGGCCGCTCACGGTCACGCACCCGGACATGCAGCGTTATTTCATGACCGTGCGGGAGGCGGTGGGCCTGGTGCTGGAGGCGAGCGTGCTGGGCATGGCCGACGCTGCGCTGCCAACAGGCGTGCAAGGCGGCATCTTCGTGCTGGACATGGGCGAGCCGGTGCGGATCGTGGACCTGGCGCGGCAGATGATCCGCCTGGCCGGGCTGCGGCCGGTGGAGGACGAGAGCGCCGACGGCATACGCATCCGCTTCACCGGGCTGCGTCCGGGGGAGAAGCTGTTCGAGGAGCTGTTCCACGGCAAGGAGCCGCCGGCGCTCACCGGCCATCCTGGGCTGCTGATGGCCGCCCCGCGCACGGTGGACCCGGCCATCGTCAGCCGCGCCATCGACGAGATCGCCGCCGCCTGCCACGCCGGGCAGACGGCTACGGCGCTGGGCTTGCTGGGCCGCCTGGTCCCCGAGTTCGAGCACAACATCAATGGCGCCCCGGACCGGGTCCTGGCGCCCGGAGAGTGACGCCGTGAGCAGCCCGATCCCGTTCCTCGACCTTCCGGCACAGCAGGCGCGCATCGCCGCGAGCTTGCGCCCAAGGCTGGAGGCGGTGCTGGCGCACTGCCAGTTCGTGCTGGGTCCGGAGGTGGCCGAGCTGGAGGGCCGCTTGGCCGAGTACTGCGGCGCGCGGCACTGCGTGGGCGTAAGCTCCGGGACCGACGCCTTGCAGATCGCCATGATGGCGGAGGGGATCGGCCCCGGCGACGCCGTGTTCCTGCCAGCGTTCACCTACACCGCCACCGCCGAGGTGCCGCTGCTGCTGGGCGCCACGCCGGTGTTCGTGGACGTGGACCCGCGCACGTTCCAGATCGACCCCACGCACCTCGCGGCCCGGGTGGCGGAGGTGCGGGCGGCCGGGCGGCTGCGGCCGCGCGCGCTGGTGGGCGTGGACCTGTTCGGGCAGCCGGCGGACTGGACAGCGTTGAACCAGGTGGCGGCGGCCGAGGGCCTGTTCACCATCGACGACCTGGCGCAGAGCTTCGGCGCAACCCTGCACGGGGCGCGGCTGGGCACGCAGGCGCAGGCAACGGCCACCAGCTTTTTCCCAAGCAAGCCGCTCGGCGCATACGGCGACGGCGGCGCGCTGTTCACCGACAGCGACGACGCCGCGGCGCTGTACCGCAGCCTGCGCAGCCACGGCGAAGGCGTCACGCGCTACGAGGTGCTGCACACCGGCATGAATGGCCGGCTGGATACGCTGCAGGCGGCGGTGCTGCTGGCGAAGCTGGATGTGTTCGACATGGAGCTTGCCGGGCGCGAGCGGATCGCGACGCTGTATGACCGAAGGCTCGGCAACCTGGTGGAAACGCCGGCCCGCGTGCCGGACAGCAGCAGCGCCTGGGCGGTCTATGCGGTCCTGTTGCCGGACGCTGGCGCACGCACCGCGTTGCAGGCGGAGTTGCGCGCGGCCGGGGTGCCGACCGCCATCTACTACCCGCGCCCCCTGCACCGGCAGCCCGCCTACGCCGCGCAGCATGACGGCACGGCGCTGCCCGTGTCTGACGCGCTGGCCGAGCGCATCCTGGCGCTGCCGATCCATCCGGACCTGTCGGACGCGGACGCGGAGCGGGTGTGCGACGCGGTGGCGCAGGCGCTGCGCTGAGGCAACCGGATGCCCCCGGCGGAGTTTCCATGCCGGAGGAACCCATGATGAACACGCCGAAAGTGCAGACCGACGATCCGCCGCCCGAGGGCGCCAGCCCGGACCATAACCCCACGGGCAACACGCCGCACGGCATTCCCAAGGGCATGGAGGACCACGAGGCGACGGGCCGACCCATCAGCGACCGGGGAGCAACGGAGACCGTCGTGGCCAAAATCGAGAAGTCGTAGCCTCGCCGCTAAGACGGGCGGTGCCAGAAGAACGTGAGTTCATGCTTGTTGTGGAACAGGTGCGCCAGCTCGCCGCCCGGTAGCTTGGCGAAGGCTTCTGCCGCATCATGGTCGGTGCCGCCCTGGAACTTCACGCTGCATACGATTCGCTGCACCGCGCCAGCCCCGATCCAGCGCTCGACCAGGGCAAGCAGGCGCGGCGGATAAGCGATCACGTCGCTGAACAGCCAGTCCACCGGCTCAGGCGATAGGGCAAAGGCGCTCTCGGTCCGTTGCGTCACGCCCGGCATCGCGGCGATCCGTGGGTCAAGCGGCGCCTTGTCCACTGCCGTCACCGTGGCGCCGAGCCGCGCCAGCGCCCAGGTCCAGCCGCCAGGGGACGCGCCGAGGTCGAGGCAGCGGTCGCCCGGTCGGGGATGATGGCCCAACCGGGTCAATGCCTCCCAGAGTTTCAAGTAGGCCCGGCTGGGCGGGCCGATGTGGTCCTCCTCGAACCGGCACTCGCCGAGCGGGAACGGGCTGGCCTTGGTTGGGCTGGCGAGCATGTGGTCCCGGTCCAGCAGGGTCCATGCGCCAAGGTGCGAGGCCGGCGCAGGCTCCGGGAAACGAAGCGGGCGGGCGCGGACCGGCGGCAGGTGGCTCTCGATCAGGGCCATGCGCCGGTGATGGTGGACGGCATAGGCGGACCAGTTGCGTTGCAGGCCGCGCAGCAGGTCCGCGGCGCCCTTGACCGAGGGGACCGTGCACTCCGTGGGCGCGGTCCAGGTGTCCAACGCCCACCCGGCCGGACGGGGCGGGTCCGGGGACAGCGCGAGGCGGCCGTGCCACGCCGTGATGCCGACGCCGGCGCGGGTCAGCTCCTCCAAAAGGGGCTGTTCAAGCCCCTCGGCCGCCAGGTAGGCGCTGCCGATCAACGCCGCAGCGCGGACAGGCCCAGCAGCGCCCAGCCCAGCATGAGCAGGCTGCCGCCCACTGGCGCAAGCGGCCCCAGCCGCAACCCGAGCTGCCCGGCATACACCGTGCCGCAGAACAGCAGCGTGCCAACCGCGAACGCTGCACCGGCGGCGTGGGTCAGCCGTCCGCCGCCCAGCAGCCCGCAGCCGACCAGCGCCAGCGCGTGCCACCCGTTCATCTGCACGGCACTGCCGAGCGCCCGGGCGGCCGGACCCTCCGCAAGATGCGCCGTTCCGGCCGCCGCCGCGACCGCCACCAGCCCGTATAGAGCGCCAAGCGCGATCCAGCCGCGATACCGGTTCCTCTCCATTATACCGCTTTACCGCGCCTCGCCTGGTTCCGCCATCGGCGGCAAGCGTGTAAGAAGTTGTTATGCCGCGCGGTGACCTCTATCCAGATATCGGCCCTTTTGAGACCGGCTACATGCCAATCTCCGGCGGGCACGTCATGTACTGGGAACAGGTGGGCGCCATACGCGGCCAGCCGGTGCTGTTCCTGCATGGCGGACCCGGCGCCGGCGCCGGCGCGGTGCACCGCCGGTTCTTCGATCCCGGATTCTGGCGCGTCGTCATCTTCGACCAGCGCGGCGCAGGACGCTCGCGTCCGCTCGGCAGCCTGGCGCAGAACACCACGCCGGACTTGGTGGCCGACATTGAAACCCTGCGGCGGCATCTCGGCATCGAGCGGTGGCTGCTGTTCGGCGGCTCCTGGGGATCGACCCTCGCGTTGGCCTACGCGCAGGCGCATCCGGACCGGGTGCGCGGGCTGGTGCTGCGCGGCGTGTTCCTGGGCCGCCGCGCGGAGGTGGACTGGTTCCTGCACGGGCTGGGCGCAGTGTTCCCGGACGCGCACGCCGCCTTCGTCGGGCACCTGCAGCCGGACGAACGGCACGACATCCTCGGCTCCTACCTGCGCCGCCTCACCCATCCCGACCCGGCCATCCACATGGCGGCGGCGCGGGCGTGGTCGGTGTACGAGGGGTCTTGCAGCACCCTGTTGCCCAGCCCGGACACCGTCGCCTCGTTCGCGCAGGACCGCACCGCGCTCGGCCTCGCGCGGATCGAGGCGTACTACTTCGCGCATGACCTGTTCCTTCCGCCGGCCGGGCTGCTGGGCGGCATGAACCGGATCGGCCACCTGCCGGCGGAGATCGTGCAAGGGCGTTACGACATGGTCTGCCCGGCGCGCACCGCGTTCGAGCTTGCGGCGGCGTGGCCGTCGGCGCGGCTCACCGTCATCCCGGACGCCGGGCACTCGGCGCTGGAGCCTGGCATCCGCCGCGCGCTGGTCTCGGCGGTGGAGCGGTTTCGCACGGTTCGATAAGGAAGGTCGCGCATGAGGGTCGGCGTCATCGGGCTAGGCTCCATGGGCATGGGCGCCGCGTTGCAACTCGCGCAGAAGGCGCACGCCGTCACCGGCTGCGAGGTCCGGCCTGGCGGCGGCGCGGAGCTGGAGGCAGCCGGCGGCGCTTGCGTCGCCACGCCCGGCGCATTGCCGGACGATCTTGAAGCGCTGATCGTGTTTGTCGTGAACCAGGCGCAGGCGGAGGCGGCGCTGTTCGACGCCGGCGGCCTGGAGCGCGTGACGCCGGGCGGCGTGGTGCTGTGCTGCACGACGCTGGCGCCCGAGGCGGCGCGGTCCATGGGCCAGCGCGTGGCCGACGCCGGCCGGCTGTTCCTGGACGCGCCGGTGTCTGGCGGCGCGGTGGGCGCGCGGGCCGGCAGCATGAGCGTCATGGCAAGCGGCAGCCCGGCCGCGTTCACACGGGCAGAGCCGGTGCTGGACGCCGTCGCCTCCAAGGTGTGGCGCCTGGGCGACGAACCCGGGATCGGCAGCACGGTCAAGATGGTGAACCAGCTTCTGGCCGGCGTGCACATCGCGGTGGCCGGGGAGGCAATGGCGCTCGGCATCCGCGCCGGGGCCGATCCGCAAACCCTGTTCGAGGTCATCAGCGGGTCGGCCGGCAGCTCGTGGATGTGGCAGAACCGCATCCCGCATATCCTGGACGCCGACGACACGCCGCGCTCGGCGGTGAACATCTTCGTCAAGGACCTGGGCATCGTGCTGGACCAGGCGCGGGCGCTGACGTTCCCGCTGCCGATGGCGTCGGCGGCGCATCAACTGTTCCTGGCGGCGGCAGCGGCGGGGCACGGAGGGCGGGACGACGCGTTTGTGATCCGCGTGTGGGAGGCGCTGGCCGGCATCCAGTTGCCAGGCAAGCCGGACGCCTCGGCCTAAAAACAGCTCGCTGCAGCATGGCGCGAACGGGCGGCGGCACGCGGTGGCCGCTCCCAGCCGGCTGAACTGTGCTGGGCGCGACCTGGCCAGGAACGTCAGGCTCAGATGAACATCCAGTGTTGCAGCGTAATAGTGGCTAATACTTTCGTTTACTGAAGTTGCAAGTCAACGGCTGGGCCGGCTTACGCCACAGTCAAGAATTCAGCCTTTTGAATACAATCAGGCTCGACTGCGCTCTGTTATAAGATCAACTTACATTTTGCTGGTTCGACCGCCGCACGGAACATTAAAATTTGGGTAAATTGTGGCAATCGTTTGTCACTTGCCTTGACTCCCGTGGCCTCGTCGTTCATCGCGGGTTCGTGAGCTTGGCCGGGCTTAGTGCAGCGCTGGTGCTCGAGGACCCCATTTCCGGGGAAACGTTCAGCTAATTTCAACTCATTGGCTTGTCGCTGACCGCTACGGCGGCTGCTCAAGCCCTGCAACGTGGAGTGATGCGCTTGGCAACACTGACAGTCGGGTCGAACAGACAATATTCTCGAATCGCGGACGCGGTGGCTGCAGCGCGCGATGGCGATGTCGTCGCGGTGCAAGCCGGCACGTACGTCAATGATTTCGCAACAGTAACCGCAAAGATTTCGTTGATTGCGGTGGACGGCGTGGCGCGGATGGTTGCGACCACGCCGCCTTCGAATCGCAAGGCCATCCTAGTCGCCACGACTGACTTGACGGTTGACGGCTTCGCTTTTTCGGGGGCTCAGGTGCCCGACCAGAACGGCGCCGGCATCCGTTACGAGGGAGGCAACCTCGTGGTGCGGAACAGCCTGTTCGCCAACAACCAGGAAGGCATCCTGGCGGCGTCCGACCCCAACGGCACCATCCTGATCCAGAACTCCGAGTTCGACCGCAACGGATCCGGGGATGGCCGAAGCCACGGCCTATATGTCAACGTCGTCCGGCAGCTCACGATCGAGAACAGCTACTTCCACGACGCGCTGGTCGGGCACGAGATCAAAAGCCGTGCGCTTTCGACCTCTATCACGGGCAGCCGCATTTTCGACAACGCGACCGGGACCGCGAGCTACAGCATCGACCTCCCGAACGGCGGCGTCGGCCTGATCGAGAACAACGTCATCGAACAGGGGCCGCAGTCGCAGAACCCGCACATGATCGCGTTCGGCGCCGAGGGCAGCTTGCACGCCGCAACGGGCCTGACGGTGCGCAGCAACACCATCGTGAACGACCGCAGTACGGGCGCGGCCGTGTACAACTTCACAGGCACGCCCGTCACGTTCGCCAACAACTCAGTGTGGGGCGTCGGAGCGACGCCGGCGGTCGAAGGGCCGTCCCAGTCGTCTGGCACGGTCGTGCTCAGCACCCGTCCGGCGCTGAGCACCGCTAGTCCAACGCAATCATCCACGCAGGCGCCTGCGCCCACGCCAGTTGCGACGTCGGCGCCGGCGCCAGTCCCAGCCCCGGTTCCCACGCCAGCCCCGACCGCGGCGCCCGCGCCCGCGCCCAGCCCAACCCCGGCCCCCGCGCCAGCCCCGACTGCGGCGCCAGCGCCCGCACCGGCACCAACGCCCAGCCCAACCCCGGCACCCACGCCAGCCCCGACCGCGGCGCCCACGCCAACGCCCAGCCCAACCCCGGCGCCCGCTCCAGCACCAACTCCGGCCCCCATAGCAGCACCCACGCCCACGCCAGCTCCGGCGCCCGCGCCAGCACCTGTGCTGGAGGTGAAACCTGCGCCGACTTACGTCTTGGCGGGCCCGGTATGGCCGGCTCGGACCGTCACCTGGAGCTTCGCCAACACGACCTACGAGGCTGATGCGTCCAACCCGTTCAGCGCTCCGGTCGGCGCTGCCTACCAACCGGTTATCCAGCAGGCGATCCAGCGCTGGGCCAGCGTTTCGGGCCTGAACCTCAAACAGGTCGAGGACAGCTCGAACCCCAAGCAGGCGGCCGACATCCGGATTGGCTTCGCCGATTTCAACACCGCCAACACGCACGTCGTCGGCACCACCAGTTACCGTTACATGGTCGGGCCATCCGGGCAGACGTTCGCGCCCAACGCCCTGGTGCGGCTAGAGAACCCCGGCCAGTTGCCCTTGGTCGCTGGCGCTGACGGCTCCCTGACCTATCAAGGCCTCAGCACTAGCCTTTACAGCGTGGCGCTGCATGAAATCGGCCACGCGCTTGGTTTAGGGCACTCGGCGGACCCGGGATCGCTCATGTACAGCAGCGTCGGGCCGGCCAACGCGGACCTCAGCGCGAGCGACGTCGCCGGCATCCAGGCGCTGTATGGCAATGGGGCCACGGTGGCAGCCCTCGCGGAAACCAAGCCCGACACCATCAGCGTCAATGGAAACTTGCCCGGCGATACACAGGCGGCAATGGGCACCGACGCGCTTGGCCTGTCGGACCTGGTTTTCAGCGCAGGGACCGTGCAGCAACCGTACGCGCCGTTTGCTCAATCCACCGGCGTGGACCCGGCTGCCTTCAGTGCCGCGACGTTGGACGGACAACTGCTTGAGGACATGACGGCCGCAGTCGCCCTAAACGGCGACGGCCGCCTTGACATGCCCGATGCCCAGGCGTTGCCTGCAATCCAGTTGACGTCCCCGGCTGAACAGACCCTGGGACAGTTGCTGCCCATCACCCAAAGCTGACCAAACCACCGCTGAGCCCACTGCCCAACCAAGGTCAGGGGCTCAGCGCCTAATTATGCGAAGCGAAGTTTCTCGTTCTCACCAGGATGCGGAGGCTCCCCCGTCACCACGGCTTTCACGTAGCCGTATGCATGCACCATCGTGCTGTTTGGCGCGTCCCAGTACTCCGCCATCGAGATTTCCACCTTCAGCAGGGCGATATCCGGATCGTCCTTGCCCTGGGGGAACCAAGTACGCATCGCCTCCGACCAGTGTTCCGCGATCGTTGCCTTGTCGCGCACCAAGCGGGCATGGCCGGACAGGCTTACGTAGTCCTGCTTGCTCGGCTCGGCATAGGTCACGCCGACCCGATGGCCGCCGTCCGCCTCCTGCACCTTGTGGCTGGATGCACGGGTGAAGAACCACAGGTTGCCGTCGAACTCCTCCTGTGCCGCCACCATGGGGCGGGCGCGGAGGTTGTCTCCGTCCTCGGTCGTCAGCATCGCAAAGCCGATGCCCTTAATCATCTGCCACATCTTCTGCGTGGCCTCGGAGTGGCTTTTGTCCGTCATGGGATGCCCCTGATTATTTCTACGCGAGCTAAACAGCGGAGGGCCGGGTCGGGTTGCAAGCCAGACCGCGGTAGCCCTGACTGTGTCAGGGCGACGTTGGTCTAATGCTCGCGTAGGCCCTCAAGGATCGCGACCAGCTTAGCGTCCCGCTCACGCGCGAGGTCGGCGACGGGCCGGCCGCCTGCTTCATCCATCACGCCGTCGATCAAAGCTTGTTCGAACGCGGGCGTCATGTCCGGCGTGCCGAGGGCCGGCCACAGGTTGTCAACGCCGATGTGGTCCATCAGGTAGCGCAAGCCGCCAGCGCCGCCGCCCAGGTGGAAGGTGAGGATGGGACCCATCAGCGCCCAGCGCAGGCCGGGACCTTGGCTGATGGCGGCGTCCACGTCGGCGACGCTCACCACGCCCTGCTCCACAAGGTAAGCCGCCTCCCGCCACACCGCCGCCTGCAGCCGGTTCGAGACGTGGCCCGGCATTTCCTTGTTGAGCCGGATCGGGTGCTTGCCGATGCTGGCGTAGAACCGCATGGCGCGCTCGATGGCCTCCGGCGAGGTCTGCGCGCCGCCGCAGACCTCGACCAGCGGGATCAGGTGCGGCGGGTTGAACGGGTGGCCGAGCAGCACGCGCTCCGGGTGGCGGGCACGGGCCTGCATGGCAGTGGGCAACAGGGTGGAGCTGCTGCTGGCGATGATGGCGTCCGGGGGCAAGCCGGCGCTGACCTGTTCGAACAGCGCGACCTTGAGATCGATCCGCTCCGGTCCGTTCTCCTGCACCCAGCCCGCACCCTCGACCGCGCGCACCGGGTCCGGGTTGAAGGCGAGGCGCGTGGGATCGGCGCCCTGTGCGAGGCCGAGGCGTTCCAGCGTGGGCCAGGCTTGTTCAATGAAGTGGCGGAGGAAACCTTCCGCATGCGGCGCCGGGTCGCTGGCCGCGACCGACAGGCCGCGCGCAAGGAAGTATGCGGCCCAACTAGCGCCGATGGTGCCGGTGCCGAGCACGGCGACGTGGGAGATGGGTCCGGACATTGAGGTTTGCCGCCTATCGCAAGCTGTTTCCGCCGGTGCCGAAAATCAGGAACAGCACGAGCAGCAGCACCAGGAACCCGGCCAACCCGCCAAAGGCGCCGCCGCCGTAGTAGCCGCTGCGCCAGCCGTAACCGCCGCCGCCCAGCAAAACGACCACGATAATCACGATCAGAATGACTGACATGGCGCGCTCCTACTGTTCGAAAGCGTAACGCCTGGGAGGTGGGTTGGTTGAGCCGGCCTCAGGGAACGGGTTCCCGTGCCGTCTTGAACCCGGCTATGAAGCGCGCCAGCGTGTCGGAGGTCTGGCCGCGCGGCAGCATCACCTCAATGAGCTGGAACCGTCCCCGCGTGGCGTGCGCCCGGGCCAGCGCCGCCACCAGCTCGGCCCGCGTCCGCACCCGCACGCCGTCGCCGCCGAGCGGCCCGGCCAGCTCGGCGAAACGCCAGTCTTCCAGGTCGTTGAACGCGCTTTCGGGCTGGAACACCCGCAGCATTTCCCAGCTTTGGTTGTTGAACACCAGCACGATGGGGTCCCAGCCGTAGCGGCGGCAGTTGCCAAGCTCGAACCCGGTCATTTGGAACGCGCCGTCGCCCACCAGGATCAACGGGCGCCCCCCGGTCGCGACGCACGCGCCGAGCCCCGCCGGCACGCCGTAGCCCATCCCGGCGTAGTAGCCCGGCGCGACAAGCTCCGTGTTCCTGATCTCCATGGCGGTGAATAGGCAGTCACCCATGTCGGCCGCTATCGGCAGCGGGCCGTGCAGCGCGAACAGGTCGTTGACCGCGGCGGCGATGTCGCTCGGCGCAATCGGTTGGGCATCGGCGGCAAGACAGCTCGGGAAGCGCTCTGGCGCCACGGTGATGGGCGGGCGGCCATGATCCGGCACGGCGGCGGCCAGCAGCGCGCCCACCAGGGCGTCGAGCGGAATGTCGGCATAGGCGTGGTAACCCACCTGCACCTGCCGGTTGATGGCCAGCATGGCGCGGCGCATGTCGATTTTGCGCTGGCTCAGGGCGAAGTTGGTGTCGGACAGGATGACGCCCAGCAGCAGCAAGCCGTCCGAGCCCTCGACCAACTCGGTGACGGCGGGCTGCCCGGCAGTGCCCAGATAGGTGCCGAGCACCACGTCATGCCCGGACAACAGGCCACGACCCATGAACGTCGTAACCACGGGAACGCCGAGCTTGGCCGCCAGCGCCGCGACCTTGGCCTCGGCGCCATAGCGGCGGACCTCCACGTCCACCATGATGCAGGGGCTGGACGCCAGGCGCAGCCGGGCCAGGATTTCGGAGGCGGCTTCATGCAACGCGGCCGGCAGCGCCGGGCTGGGCGGCAGCATAGGCACCACGCCGACCTCTGCCCCCACTAGGTCTCGCGGCAGCTCGATATACACCGGCAGCGAATGCTCGCGGGCGCTGCGCAGCACGCGGGCGATCTGTTCCGGCGCATGGGCTGGATCATCCAGCACGGCCTGGTCGCAGGTGATCTCGCGGAACACGCGGGTCTGGGTGTCGACCGCGCGCGACGTGTGGTGCAGGGTCCAGCCGGAGGCGCGTTCGTGCACGCCGGGCGCGCCGGAAACAACCACGACGGGCACGCGCTCAGCGTAGGCGCCGGCGATGGGGTTCACCAAGTTGAACGCGCCGGCGCCCCAGGTGGCGACCGCGACCGAGATGCCGCCGTGGAACCGCGCGGCGGCGTCGGCGGCGAAGCCCACGGCGGGTTCGTGGCTCAGGGTGTAGAACGGCAGCACGCCGCTTTCTTCCATGACCTTGAAGAACGGCAGCACGAAGTCGCCGGGGATGCCGAACAGCTCGCGCGCGCCATGCAGGCGCAGCGCGTCGAGCAAGGCGCGGCCGAGGCTGGGCATGGCTAAAAGTCCTCCGGTGCCAGTATGCGGTCAGCGTTGCCGTGGGTCGAGCGCGGCCTGCAACGCGTCGACGGCGGCGCTCGACAGCACCACGAACACCGCCGCGTACAGCACCGCCGCCATGACCATCGCGAGGTCGAGCGACTGCAGCGCGTCATAGGTCAGCTTGCCGACGCCGCGCAGGCCGAACACCGCTTCAATCAACAGGGTTCCGCCGCCGACCAGCGCGCCGAAATCCAGGCCGAACAGCGCCAGCACCGGCGTCAGCGCGTTGCGCAGCGCGTGGCGGAACAGCACGCGCGGCTCGGAGATGCCCTTGGCGCGGGCGGTGCGAACGTAGTCCTGGCGGTAGGCGTCCACCAAGCTGGCGCGCAGCACGCGGCCGTACACGCCGGCATACAGCAGCGCCAACGTGGCACAGGGGAGGGCGAGGGTGCGCAGCCACTCGCCAATGCTGTCCGGACGTGCGCCGAGCGGCGGCACCCAGGCGAAGGCCCAGGTGTCGTGCAGGCGGCCCTGGGTCACGAGGTTCACCATCTCGCCCAGCCAGAACACCGGGACCGACACGCCGACCAAGCCGAGCGCGGTCACGAGGCGGTCCGTCCCGGAGCCGGCGCGCCGTGCGGCCAGCAAGCCGATGGCGAGGCCGGCCATGAGCCAAAGCGCCGCCGCGCCGGTCGCGAGCGCCAGGGTCACCGGCGCGGCGCGCAGCACCGCCGGGACCACGAGCTGTCCACGGTTCACGAACGACGGCAGGTCCCGCGTCACGAACAGGCGGCGCATCAGCACGGCGTACTGCACCGGCAATGGCTGATCGAGGCCGTACTCGGCCCGCACCGCGGCCAGCGTCTTCTCCGGCGCGCCGCGTCCGGCGAGGCGGGCCGCGGGGTCTGCGCCGGGGGTCGCGAAGAAAATCAGGAACACCAGGACGCTGATGCCGAACACCACCAGCAGCGAGCGCAGCAGGCGGGTCACTTGCGCGGCTCGAGCGCGTCCCGCGCCGCCTCACCGAGCGCGTTCAGCGCCAGCACCGTGGCCATCACCGCCAGACCCGGAGCGATGGCGACCGCCGGCCTGAGATACAGCAGCGCCTGCCCATCGGCGATCAGCGTGCCCCAGCTTGCGGCCGGGGCCTGCACGCCGATGCCGAGCACCGACAGCGCGGCCTCGGTCAGCAGGATCATGGCCGCGACCACCGGGGCAAAGCCCAGCAGCGTCGGCCAGAGCTGCGGCAGCACGTGTCGGCGCAGGACGTGCAGCGGCGCGCCGCCCAAGGACTCGGCGGCCTGGATGAACTCTGCGCCGCGCAGCCCGATGACCTGGGCGCGCAGCGGGCGGGCGACGTAGGGGATATAGACCACGCCAAGGATCAGCACCGGCAGCGCGAGGCTGTCGGCCCCCTCATGCCCGATCAGCACAATCGAGAGCGAAATCGCGAGCAGGTAAACCGGGAACGCCCACAACAGGTCGAGCCCGCCCGCCAGCACGGTGTCAGTCGCGCCGCCAAGGAAGCCGGACAGGACGCCGAGCAGCAATGCCAGCGCCAGGCACAGCACGGTGGCGCAGGCCGCGATGCCGAGCGAGATGCGCCCGCCGTGCAGCAGCCGGGCCATCACGTCCCGGCCCTGCGCGTCGGCGCCCAGGAAGTAAGCGCCGCGCCAGGTTGGGCCGACCGGGGTGACGCCCAGACCAAGCCCATCGGTGTTCTCGGCCAGGATTTCCACCCCGGACGGAAGGGCGCCGGTCACGTTGCTGCGGAACGGGTCGGCGCCGGAGACCGCGGACGCATACAGCGGCGCGAACAGGCAGGCGAGCAGGATCAGGGCCAGCACCGCTGAGGCTATGGCCGCGCGGCCTGCCGCACCCAGGCCCGTGCGGGTCACTGGACCCAAGACTGGCCGATCAGCCAGCGGAACTGGTCATGGTACTGGTATCCGCCGATGCGGGCGGACACGACGTCGATATAGCGCGGGTTGAACAGCATGACGGCGGGCGCCGCGTCCGTGACCGCACGGTCCAGCGCAGCCAGGCGCATCGCTGCGCCGTCCGGGTCCCGCGTGCGTTGATCCAGCGCCTCCTGCAGCCCGGCATCTATGGTCGGGTCGCAGTAGCCGGATATGTTGGGCGAAGCGTCGGACCCCGGCCGGAACGCCGCGCAGCCAAAGATGCCGCCGAGGAAGTTGCTGGCCGAGGGGTAGTCCGCATACCAGGTGGTCAGGCTAATTTGCACCCGGTTGCGCGTGTTCTGGATATAGGTGAACTGCACGTTGGCGGACAGCGTGCGGAGCCGCGGCACGAAGCCGAGGTCGCGCAGCACGTCCAGCAGGTAGGTGCCGATGGCGCGGGCCGTTGGGCTGTCGTCGGTAATCAGGGTGACAGCCTGTCCGGCGGCGCCGCTTTCGGCAACCAGGCGGCGGGCGCGCGGCAGGTCGAGCGGGTAGGGGCAGTATGGATCATGCCCGAACAGCCCCGGCGGCAACACCTGGCATAACGGCTCGGCCAGGCGCGGGCCGCCGAACAGCTTCACCGCCGCGCGCCGGTCCACGGCGAGGCTCAAGGCCTGGCGCACCCGCACGTCGTCGAATGGCGGCAGGCGGGTGTTGAGCGGCAGGAACCACGAGGCATAGGCCGGGTTCAGGTGCACCAATGCGGCGTGGCGCGCGCCAAGCTCGCCCAGGCGGTCCGCGGGTGGGGCGTCGAAGGTCCAATCGGCCTGGTTGTTCAGGATGGCGGTGATCGCGGCCTCATTGCCCAGGCCGAACTCGTAGTCGATCCGGTCCACGTAGCCGTCCGGCTGCGCGTCCTGGCTCCACTGCTGGAAATGCGGGTTGCGCACCAGGCGCATACGGTCGTTCGGGTCATACGACGCGATGGCGTAGGGACCGGTGCCCGGCAGCGGCAGCGTGCCGGTGTCCTGTGCCGGGGCGCTTTCGGGCAGGATGCTGGCGTGGGGCAGGGCGAGCTTGACCAGGAACTCCGGGTCCGGACGGGACAGGCGGATGGTGACCACGTTGCCGTCCGCGGACACGCCGTCCAACTGGCAGTCGGCTGGCGCGCGCAGGCAGGCGCCCGCGCCCTGAATCGCGCCATAGAAGCTTTCGGCGGTGGGGCTGCCGACCCGGAACAAGCGCCGGAACGAGGCCACGACGTCAGCCGGGCGCACTGCGCTGCCGTCCGAGAACCGCACGCCGGAGCGCAGGCGGAAGCGCCAGGTCAGGCCGTTGTCATCAGGCTCGGGAACAGCGTCCGCGAGGTCGGGGACAATGTCGTTGCCGCGCGGGCCGGCGACCTTGCGGAACGCGACCAGGCCGTCATAGGCCAGCGCGAACACCTGCCAGTACTGGGCGGTGTAGTTGACCTGCGGATCGATGGTGCCGGCCGCTGCGCGGGACAGCAGGCGCATCGTGCCGCCGCGGTGCTCAGCCACCTGTCCAGGGGCTGCCGCCAACAGCGCCAGCAGCAGCCACGCCCTCACCGGCGCAGCACGAATGCGGTGCCGTCCCACACCTGGAACGGGGCGCTGCCGGCCTGTTCGAGCCGCATGTCGTTCGCTGCCGCCCACGCCTCCGCGTCCCGGCGGTCGGCGGCCGGGTCGGCCCGGTAGGACAGGTTCAGGATCGCCAGCGCGCCGCCGGGCCGCAAGGCGCGGGCTGCGCCGGCGACGTGGCGGGCGGCGGTTTCCGGACCGGTTTGGACGATGTAGGGGAAGCTGTCGATTGCCAGCACCAAGTCGAACGCCGCCGCAGGCAGGTCGTCCAGGTTTTGCCCCGCTGTCACCCGGAACTGTGCGTTGGCGAGGCCAGCGTGCCGCCGCTGCGCCTCCGCGACCATGCCGGCGGAGACATCCAGGCCAATGATGGACCGGCAGCGTGGGGCCAGCGCCTCCGCCATGCGGCCGATGCCGCAGCCGAGGTCCAGCACGTCGGCGTCCGGCGCCAGCAGGGCGTGCGCCGTGAGCCAGTCCATGATTTCGGCGGTGGCGACGGCAAGGAGGGCCGGGTCCCCCAGGGAGTACAGCGCGACGCTCGCCTCGGGCGAGTGCGCCACCGCGCGGTCGAAGAACGCGGCGATGCGGGCCAGGCCGGCTTCTGGCGTGACGCCAGCCGCCGAATGGTCTGCCTGGGTGTCCTGCACCTCGGCCGCCAGCCGGTCCAACTCGGCCGTGCGGTCCGTGGCCAGCCGGCGCATCGCGGCCCAGCGCGGGTCAGTGCTGCGGTGCGCGTCGAGCGCCGCGGCCACTCCGGCGGCGGTGGCGCCGCCCAGCAGCAGGCGCATGATGGCGACCGGGGGCGATATGCGGCCGGCCAGGCAGTCCTCGACGGCGCTCATGCCAGCCAGCCGAGCGTACGCAGCCGTTCGCCTTCGCCGGCTAGGAAGCGGTCGCCGATGTCTCCGCGCCAGCGCAGTCCGGGAATGATGACGTTGCGCGCGCGGGCGAGGGCGGCGTCCTGGGCTGCCGGCACCGTGGCGCCGGCGCCGGTGACCACCATGGCGTATCCGGTGCGGCGGCGGGCGAACAGTTGGCCGTCCTCCTGGCGCATGTCGGCGAAGTGGTAGTGCGCGGCCTCAGTGCCCGATGGCGGCTCATGGTAAAACACCGGCGGGTCGGCGGCCGGGTCGGCGTCCGGCGTTTCCTGCGGGAAGCCCGGCACGGTCAGCACGATGCCCACCGACCAGCCGGGCAGCACCGCGAAGCGCTCGGTGTCGCTGCGTGCCATGCGGCCCAGCAAGTCGCCCCAGCCATCCGGCTGCAGCGGCGCCAGCACGGCGTATCCGGGGTTGCCGAAGCGGCAGGTGAACTCCAGCGGCCACAGCCCGGCCTCGTTGGCAATCAGGTTCACGTTGACGTAGCCGACATGGCCCGCCTCGGCGAGCCGGCGTTCGAGCGGCAGCAACGCCGCCGCGAACAGCTTGTCCGCGCCCTCATAGGACAGCAGCGTGCCCATCTCCCCGGTCATCTCGCCCATTTCGCCGGGAAAAAACCGCTTATGCTCAAAGTCAATGCAAGCGGGACGCAAAAAGCGCTGGCCGTTGAAGTATGCGCCGACGCCGACCTCCACGCCTTCGAGCCAGGGCATCAGCATGACCCGGCCCGGTGGGGCGCGAGAAAGTTGGAACAGCACGTCCGCGCCGTCCCGATGATCGCCCACGAATGTCGCGCGCGCGTTGTTGTTATGCTTCAGGACAACGCGTGCTGGGTTGGCGCGAAGCCAGGCGGCGGCCTCGTTTGGGCCATCGAAGGCATAGGATGGAACGACTGGCAGTCCGGCTTCCTGCAGCACAGCCTGGCCAAAGGCGCGATCATACTCCAGTCGGTCGCCCAACTGGCTGCCGCCGATGACGTGGTAGCCCTCGGCGCGCAACGCGTCCTGGGTGGCGCCGAGTCCTACTTTCTCGAACACGACCAGCCCGTCCCGCCCGAGCCAACCGAGTTCCGAGCGCCAATCCGAGACCGGATCGATCAGGCCGCCGAAACAGCCGGCGTAGGAGGGATCGGCCGCATGGACACGAACGCTATGCCCTTCCTGCAACAGGCGTAAGTACATGTCCCCAAGGTCAGTCCGCGCTCCAATGCCGAGTACTCGCACATAGCCCCCTCACGCCACGCGCCAGGGCCTACACTGCGTGCGGCGGTGTCACAAGACGGCTAGGGGCTGACCAGGGCCGCATCTGCAAAGGGGCATTTATGCGAGTGTTGCGCGGATTTCGTGGCCCGGCCAAACGGAGCTAGGCCGCAGCCAGTTGAGGCTCGTTCCACCAAAGCGACCCGCCCTCGGTCACCAGGTCCCATAACGCCGGCTGCTCATCCGCCATCTCTGCGAGGACGGAGCCGATATGGGCGGCGCACGGCTGGCGTAGGCCGTGGTACTCGACCATGGGGCCAATCGGATTGAAACGTATAGCAGTCGAGCGCATCAGGCGCAGGAGGCTACGCTCCATGACGGCGCACCAGTGTGTAAGGCCCAAGTCCCGGCTGAGCCGGACTCCACCTTGCACCAAGCCAAGCCGAAGCAGCCCGGCGCAGCCGGACATGGTGTCGCGCCGCTCCTTTGATATCGCGAAACGGGACACCTCGGCCGTGGTCGCATACGGCAGGTCGCGCAGGAGAGAGGGGGCGCACAGCCGGCGGATCGGCATGCTGTCCCGGCCGGGCACGCCGGGCGTGGGAAGTAAAAGCCGAACGGTTCCGACAATTTGTCCGGTGCGGCGGTCGGAAGCAATAACATGGTGCGCTTGGCGATCGAACTCGTCCTGTTCAATGCCGGCGGGCGTTGTGGCCTCAAAGCCACGCTCGAGGCAGTACACCTGGTGGCGCAGGCGGAAAGCCTCTCGGACTTGTTCGGGGGTTCGTGCTATACTGATGACGAACTCGCGCCGGAAGTCGGCAGTGGCGTTTGTGACTTGCTGCATGTGTTGGCCCCGCTCTGCTTCTGCCGTTTGGCTAACAGGGCTGTTGGTTGCAACACAAGCACGTGGGTAACGAAAAATCCGTATGGATGTGAACCAATCCGTTGCATCCTGCTCTGGCGCGCGGAAAACAGAAGATTTTCCCAGTTTCACTCATGAGATCGCGGGTTACGTCATTTATTGTGAAAAAAATTCACGTTTTGAGTTTACCTACATAGAAGCAGAGTTGCTCAACTCGAAGTTGGCTTAACTGGGAAATCACCCAAAACGCGATTGGGAGGCGGAATTGCACAACGGAAAATGTTGCAAAATTTGGCATGAACGAATACGAACGCAGCGGTATCGAAATGAGGCGTGCCGTAAGCGAGCACACAGAATCGCACTCTCTTTATGGTTGCTAAAATATCACACATAGTTGTACGTGCAGCAGTTCTGGAATGTAGCTAACATTCTGTTGCCAATTCGGATGATGTCGATGTCCAGCCGCTCATTGCGTGACCCAGTTGAGTTCCACGCGACATTTCCGGTGGAGGACCTCAAGTTCGCCATGGCATGGTCACGCGTGGCGCCAGGCATTGGCGGTTGGCAACTCGCGGTTTCCGAGATGACGTCCGGTGAGATCGTGGAGGTCACTCCACCCGGTGCGGAGTTCCCGGTGTTCTATATCCTGCAGCGCCTGAATGGGGTCGAGATCATTCGTGAGCGGGTGATCGAAGTGGGCGGCGGCCAGGTTTCCGTGGCCATCGTGCCAACCCTGCGCGATGCGGTCCTGCTGCTGTGTCCGATTGGCTTCGAGAACGTTGCGCAAATTGAGTCGTGCGCGCGGCAGGGCACGCTCCAGCCCGCTCAATAAGCTTAGCGTCCGGTTCCGCCTGACGCTTACTTCTCGACGAACGCCTTCTCGATCACGTATTGACCCGGCGCGCTATGGCTTCCCTCTACGAAGCCCGAGGCATCAAGCAATGCCGTCATGTCCGTGAGGAACGCTGGGCTGCCGCATAGCATCATGCGGTCAGCGGCCGGGTTGATCGGGTCAAGGCCCAAATCCGATGTCAGCTTATCAGTCTGCAGCAGCGTAGTGATGCGCCCATGGTTGCGGAACGGCTCACGCGTGACGGTGGGGTAGTAGAGCAGCTTGCCGCGCACGAGGTCCCCGAGCAGCTCGTTTTCCACCAAGCTGGCGACGATCTGCTCGCCATACGCCAACTCTGCCACCTCCCGGCAGCCGTGCACCAGCACGATGCGTTCGAACCGATCATAAACGTCAGGGTCGCGGACGATGCTGGCGAACGGCGCGAGGCCGGTGCCGGTGCCAAGCAAGTATAGCGTGCGCCCCGGCGTGAGGCTGTCCTGCACGAGCGTGCCGACCGCCTTCCGGCCAACCAGGATGGGGTCGCCGGGCCGGAGGTGCTGCAGGCGCGATGTCAGCGGCCCATTCGGCGCCTTGATGCTGAAGAACTCAAGCTGCTCATCGTAATGCGCGCTGGCCATGCTGTAGGCGCGCATCAGCGGTTTCCCGTCCACCTCCAAGCCGATCATGGTGAACTGGCCGGACAGGAACCGGAACGACGGGTCCCGCGTGGACGTGAAGCTGAACAGGCTTGGGGTCCAATGGCGGACGCCGGTGACGGTTTCGGCAAGCAGGTTGGACATAGGTGCGCGGTCTCACAGGGGCTGTGGCATCGGTCGGGTGCACAGCATGTAAGCCGCTATGCACGGGTGGCGAGTGGGCGCCCGCACATGCGGGCTATGCAGACAAGCCTCGCATGACGGCAGCGAAACGGCGGGCGGCGGAGCTTTGCAACGGGTGCGCCCCGTCCCGCACGACGCAACGCCCGCTAGCGATCACGTGGCGGACCAGGTCCGGGTGACCCGCCAACACCAGGGTGTCCAGCACAGCGTCCCCCTCGCGCCCGGCCAGCATGGGATGCCCGGTGTCCAGCACGACAATGTCGCACCGCGCGCCGGGCGCGATGTTTCCGCCACCGTAGCCGCAAGCGGCGGCGCCGTTCCGGGCGGCGGCCTCGATCAAGGCCCGGCCGGTGGAGCGGCCCGGCCCGCCAGCCAGGACCGTCCGGCGGCTCAGGATAAGCCGCTGCCCGTATTCCAGCAACCGCAGCTCGTCCCAGGGGCTTATCGAAACCTGGCTGTCGGACCCCACGCCGAAGCGGCCGCCGGCGTGCTGGAACGCCGCCGCGGCGAATACACCGTCGCCAAGGTTCGCCTCCGTCGTGGGGCACAGGCCGACTACGGCGCCGGACGCGGCCATGGCGGCGACCTCGCCGGCGTCGGTGTGGGTGGCATGGATCAGGCACCACCGCGCGTCGACCGGCGCATGGTCCAGCAGCCAGCGCACCGGACGCTGGCCGGTGTGGGCGAGGCATTGCTCGACCTCAAGCGGCTGTTCCGCCACGTGGATGTGGACGGGACCGGTCGGCGCCGCCGCGATCAGGCCAGTGAGCACGTCCGGCGGCACGGCGCGAAGGCTGTGCGGCGCCACGCCGTGCACCAGGCCTGGCAAGGCGGGCAGCCGGGCACGCAGCGCGGCAAAGCCGTCCAGGCCGCACGCGAAGCGCCGCTGCGCCACGGTGAGCGGGGAGGCTCCGAACCCGCTAGACACATAGACTACCGGCAACAGAGTGAGGCCGATGCCCGCTGCTGCGGCGGCGGCGACAAGGCGCAGCGACATCTCGGCCGGGTTGGCGTAGGGGTATCCCGCCGGGTCATGGTGCAAGTAGTGGAACTCGGCGACCGTGGTGTAGCCGGCGCGCAGCATCTCGATATAAAGCTGGGTGGCCACAGCCTCGAAGTCGTCGGGGTCGAGGCGCTGGACCGTCGTGAACATCGCCTCCCGCCAGGTCCAGAAGCTGTCGGCGCCATAGCCGGACCGCTCGGCTAGCCCGGCCATGGCCCGTTGGTGGGCGTGGCTATGCAGGTTGGGGATGCCCGGGATGGCGACCCCGTCCAGGTGGTCGGCGTCCGGCGGCGGGCCGGCGTCGGCCGACACGGCGGTGATATGGCCGTCCACGCAGCTTACCAGCACGTCGCGCGCCCAGCCGTGGGGCAGCAGGGCGGCCGGGAAATGGAAGTTGCGCATGGCCAGGGGTCCGATAGGGTCGGTCCAGCAAACCACGGAGCGCGCCCGAGCCCAATGCCGATCCTCGACGAGTTGTGGGAAAACCTGGACGTTGCGACGATGGAGGCCGGGCCGCTTGAGTGGGGCTTGCGGACCGACGCCGCCATTGGCGTGTCGGACGGGCGCATCGCCTATGTCGGGCCGCGCGGCACGGTGCCCGCCGCGCGGCAGACCCACGACGCCGGAGGCACGCTGGCCACGCCCGGGTTGATCGATTGCCACACGCACCTGGTGTATGGCGGCACCCGCGCCGGGGACTTCCAGCAGCGCCTCATGGGCCGCAGCTACATCGACATCGCCAAGGGCGGCGGCGGCATCCAATCGACCATGCGCGACACCAGCGCATTGGATGAGGACGCCTTGGTGCGCGTGAGCCTGCCCCGGCTCGACGCGATGCTGGCCGAGGGGGTCACCACGGTCGAGATAAAGTCCGGCTATGGGCTGGATACGGCGAGCGAGCTTCGATGCCTCGCGGCGGCCCGGCAACTGGGCGCGCTGCGGGACGTGACGGTCTGCACGACCTTCCTTGGCGCGCATGCGGTGCTGGGCGGGGACGCCGACGCCTGCATCGACCGGGTGATCCAAGAGACGTTACCGCAGGTGCACGCGGCCGGGCTGGCCGACGCGGTCGATGCGTTCTGCGAAACCATCGCTTTCAGCCCGGCCCAGGTGCGACGCCTGTTCGATGCGGCCCAGGCGCTCGGCCTGCCGGTGAAGCTGCACGCCGAGCAGCTCAGCAACCAGGGCGGCGCGGCGCTGCTAGCGTCGTATCACGGGCTGTCCGCCGACCACCTTGAGCACCTGGACGAGGCCGGGGCGATGGCGCTGGCCGCCGCCGGCAGCGTGGCGGTGCTGTTGCCGGGCGCGTACTACTTCCTGCGCGAGACCCAGGCGCCGCCGGTGGACCTGCTGCGCCGGCACGGGGTGCCCATCGCGGTCGCAACGGATTGCAACCCTGGCACGTCGCCGCTGTGCTCGCCCTTGCTGGCGATGAACATGGCTTGCACGCTGTTCCGCCTGACGCCGCACGAGGCGCTGGCCGGGTTCACGCGCAACGCCGCACGGGCGCTGGGCCTGCTGGACCGCGGCACGCTGGAAGTGGGCAAACGCGCCGACTTCGCCCTGTGGCGCGTGGCCGACCCGGCCGAGCTGGCTTACGCCATCGGGCTGAACCGCTGCGTGGCCGTGGTGCGCGGCGGCAAAAGGAGGGCACCATGAGGCTGGACAACCAGCGCGTCATCCGCGCGCCGCACGGCACGGCGATGACCTGCCGCACCTGGGGCGCCGAGGCGGCCTTGCGCATGCTGATGAACAACCTTGACCCCGACGTGGCGGAGCGGCCGCAGGAGCTGGTGGTGTATGGCGGCATCGGCCGGGCGGCGCGCAACTGGGAGGCGTTCGACGCCATCGTCAGCACGTTGCAGCGCTTGGGCGAGGACGAGACCTTGCTGATCCAGTCCGGCAAGCCCGTGGGCGTGTTCCGCACCCACGCCGACGCGCCGCGCGTGCTGCTGGCCAACTCCAACCTGGTGCCGCACTGGGCGACTTGGGAGAAGTTCCACGAGCTGGACCGTCAGGGACTCATGATGTACGGGCAAATGACCGCCGGAAGCTGGATCTACATCGGCAGCCAAGGCATCATCCAGGGCACGTACGAAACCTTCGCCGAGGTCGGACGCCAGCATTACAGCGGGTCGTTGCGTGGACGCTGGATACTGACCGGCGGCCTGGGCGGTATGGGCGGGGCGCAGCCGCTCGCGGCGACCATGGCCGGCGCCAGCCTGCTGGCTGTCGAGTGCCAACCGAGCCGGATCGAGATGCGGTTGCGCACCGGCTACCTCGACCGCAGCACCACGAGCCTGGATGAGGCGCTGGCCTGGATGGACGGGGACAGGCCAGTGTCGGTGGGCCTGCTGGGCAACGCGGCCGAGGTGTTCCCTGAACTGGTGCGCCGGGGCGTGCGGCCCGACGTGGTGACGGACCAGACCTCCGCGCACGACCCGCTGAACGGCTACCTTCCGGCCGGCTGGACGGTGGCCGAGTGGGAAACCCGGCGCGAGACCGACCCGCGCGGCGTCGAGGCAGCGGCCAAGCGGTCCATGCGGAATCACGTCGGCGCCATGCTGGCATTCCACCGCATGGGCGTGCCGACGCTCGACTACGGCAACAACATCCGGCAGATGGCGCTGGAGGACGGCTTGGCGGACGCGTTCGAGTTCCCAGGCTTCGTGCCGGCCTACATCCGCCCGCTGTTCTGCCGCGGCGTGGGACCGTTCCGCTGGGCGGCGCTGTCCGGCGACCCGGAAGACATCTACCGCACCGACGCCAAGGTGCGGGAGCTGATCCCGGACGACCCGCATTTGCACAACTGGCTCGGCATGGCGCGCGACCGCATCAAGTTCCAGGGCCTGCCGGCACGGATTTGCTGGGTGGGCCTGGGACAGCGGGACCGGCTGGGTCTCGCGTTCAACGAGATGGTGGCGCGGGGCGAGTTGCAGGCGCCCATCGTGATCGGCCGCGACCACCTGGACAGCGGCAGCGTCGCCAGCCCGAACCGGGAGACGGAGGCGATGCTGGACGGCTCGGACGCGGTGTCCGACTGGCCGTTGCTGAACGCGCTGCTGAACACGGCATCCGGCGCGACCTGGGTGTCGTTGTACCATGGCGGCGGCGTCGGCATCGGCTACTCGCAGCACGCCGGCATGGTGATCGTGGCGGACGGGACCGAAGCGGCGGCACAGCGCCTGGCGCGCGTCCTGTGGAACGACCCGGCGAGCGGAGTGATGCGCCACGCCGACGCCGGTTACGCCAGCGCCGTCGCGTGCGCGGCCGAGGCGGGCCTAGACCTGCCTTCGGTGCGCTGACCTTAGAACCCGTGCGTTACGCGGTCACGGGCTGGTCGGTCTGGACGCGGCGGCTCTGCCACAGCGCCACGAAATCGATGGGCTGCAACAGCACGGGCGGAAAGCCGCCGTCGCGCGTGACGTCGGCCAGGATGTTGCGGGCATAGGGGAACAGCAGGCGGGGGCACTCCACCAGCAGCACCGGCTCGACGGTGTTTTCCGGCACGCCGTTCAGGGTGAACACGCCGGAGTACGACAGCTCGGCGATGAACACCGGCTTGGCAGCCGTGGCCGCCTGGCCATTGGTGGCGGCGGTCTGCGATTCGGTCGCCTCCGCCTTGATTTGCAGCGTGACCTCGAACACGTCCGCGCCGTCTTGGATGCGGCGGGCCTGGACATCCAGATTGATGTTCACGTTCGGCTGGGTGCGCAGCGTCGTGTAGATTTCCGGCGCGCCGGGCACCTCGAACGAGAGGTCCTTCACATACTGGATGTTGACCACAAGCGGCTGTGCCGCCTGGGCCTGGGGCTGTTCCGGGGGCGAAGTCGGGGCAGTGTCTGACATGGGGGGTTCCTGGCGGCTGTCGTTCGCGGGCCGGGTAGCATGGCGGAGAAGCGGACGCCACCCGGCGCTAATGCTTCCAGACAACCTCGGCCGGCGGCGGAGCTGTGAGATCGCAACGGACCCACTCGCCATTCATGACGCTGCGTCCTGTCATGGACAGGATAAAGCCCCAGTGGCTCACGACCAAGGTGTCCGCCCAGTCCGGCAACGCCGCCATCTCGGCGCGGAACAGGGCGGCGCGCTGGATGACGCTCTCGGCCGCCTCCTCCATCTGCGGCCACCATACTTCCTCGATCCCGGAAAAGTCATGGTTGGGCCAGCCCTGGGCCAGATGCGACCGTGGGCTGCCGATGTCGCATTTGAAAGCGTAGCGCTCCCTTACCACCGGATGCACCAGGATCGGCAGTTGAAGCGCCGTCGCGACCGGGGCGGCAGTCTGGAGCGCGCGGGTGTAGGGGGAGACGACGATGCGGCGGAGGCCCTCATGCGCCAAGGCCGCCGCGGCGGCGCGCGCCTGTTCATGGCCGAGCGAGGTCAGCTTAGGGTCCTCGATGCCGGGGTCCTGGCGCGTGACGGTGAAGTGCGCGTTGAACTCGCTTTGGCCGTGTCGGAGCAGGATCATGCCGACGGATTAGGGGGCCGCCGCCTTGGCTGCAACGGCGCTTACCGTGGTTCCCTGGCGGCGTTTACACCGGCGAGTGCGCTATTCATTGTCCGTTAAGGTCTTCGCCCCTATGTATGGTCCATACTTCAAGGCGAATTTAATGGGCGGCAGCGGCTTTCCTATCGACCTTTTGCTGTTCGGCATGGTCGCAGCCTTTCTGGTCCTACGGTTGCGGGGGATTCTCGGGCGTAAGACCGGGTTCGAACGGCCGCCGCAGGTTGATGCGACTCCTGACGTGGTCAGTGGCTTAGCGCCAGCACCGGCACGCGCGCCGGCCACCGCTTTGCCGGATGGCCGCGACGAATCGGAGGCGCAGCGCGCCTTGCCAGACCCCGCCAGTCCAGCCGGGCAGGCGTTGGCGAAGATGCGCGCCGTCGATCCGCAGTTCGACCCGCAACACTTCCTGACCGGGGCCGAGGCCGCGTTCCGGTTGATCGTGACCGCTTATGCAGCCGGGGACCGCGTCGCGTTGCGCCCGTTGCTGGCCGACGAAATTTACCGCTCGTTCGAGGGCGCCATCGCGGCGCGGGAAACCGCCGGCGAGACGCAGCGCAGCGAAATCCGCGCAGTCCATACCGTCGCAATCGAGGAGGCCGCGCTGTCCGGCGCCCAGGCGTCCATCACTGTGCGGTTCGTATCCGACCAAGTGGCTGAGACGCTCGGCAAGGATGGCCAGCCGGTCTTGGGGACTGACGCCGTGACGGAGCTTACCGACCTGTGGAGCTTCGAGCGAGACCTCGCGCAGCCCGATCCGGCGTGGCGGCTGTCGGCGGCGCGTTCCGGCTAACCGGCTGGCGTGCAGGAGCGGCTTGGGCGGCACACGCTCCATTGCGGAGACTGCCTGGAGGTGCTGCCCCAAATTGAGGCAGGGTCAGTCGATGTCGTCGTGACCTCTCCGCCCTATAACCTTGGCATTGCCTACAGCGGCTATGCCGACCGTCGCGGCGAAGCGGAGTACTTGGACTGGATGGTGCGGGTCGCGGCCGAGCTACGCCGGGTGCTGCGGCCGGACGGCTCGTTTTTCCTGAACATCGCCGGGTCATCGACCGAGCCTTGGTTGCCATTCGAGTTGATTGTGCGGCTGCGTCCGCTGTTCACCCTGCAAAACCACATTGCCTGGGTGAAGTCGATTGCAATCGGGGCGGACAGCGTGGGGCATTACAAGCCGGTGCAGGGCGCACGGTTCCTGAACCGCAACCATGAGCATGTGTTCCATCTGACACAGCACGGGAGCGTGCAACTGGACCGGCTGGCGGTCGGCGTCCCGTTCAAGGACAAGTCCAACATCGCCCGGCGCGGCCATGCCCAGGATATGCGCTGCCGGGGCGACACCTGGTTCATCCCATACCGGACGGTGCGGACCCGGGCGCAAAAGTTCAGCCACCCCGGAACGTTCCCGGTCGACCTGCCGCGCTGGTGCATCCGGCTGCACGGCGTGGCGGATGCCATGGTGCTGGACCCGTTCGCCGGCGCAGGCACGACGCTGGTTGCCGCGGGGCTGGAGGGCGCGCGTGGCATCGGCATCGAGATCGACCCGGCCTATATCGCTACAGCGCGGGCACGGCTGGCGGAACCAGCCCTATCTGCATAGGATGAGCCATGCTGCAGACCCGACCCCGCGTTGCTCTGTTTGTCACGTGCCTGGTGGACCTGCACCGACCGAGCGTCGGGTTCGCGGCCATCAAGCTGCTGGAGGCGGCCGGCTGCCAGGTCGAGGTGCCGCGCGCGCAAACCTGCTGCGGCCAGCCGGCGTACAACAGCGGGGACCGGGCCACGGCGCGCGACATCGCCGAGGGCGTGCTGGAGGCGTTCACCGGCTACGACTATGTGGTGGTGCCATCCGGCTCGTGCGGCGGCATGATTAAGCACCATCTGCCGCATTTGTTCGATGATGACCCGAACCTGCGCGCCCGCGCCGACGCGTTGGGCGAGCGCACGTTCGAGCTGATCGGCTTCCTGACCGACGTGATGGGGATGGAGGGCGTGACGGCCCGCTATGACGGGGTCGCGACATACCATGACAGTTGCTCTGGGCTGCGCGAGCTTGGCTTGAAGCAACAGCCGCGGGCCTTGCTGCGCAGCGTGCAGGGGCTGAGCCTGGTGGAGATGGCGGACGCCGAGGTGTGCTGCGGCTTCGGCGGCACGTTCTGCGTGAAATACCCGGAAATCTCGA
>CAXTCN010000023.1:0-56241 GCA_964242575.1 uncultured Acetobacteraceae bacterium
GCAATCGCACGCGTCCTTGCACAAGCAAAAGCAAGACCCTGAAAGGGGTGGGTCTGAGATGCCAAACTGAGACACTACCAGCAATCGCACCATAACTCCGGTTGTACGACCAGGTACAATTCATCAGCTTTTACGAGTTGTGCGTCGCCCTATCCGAGACGAACGCATCTTCCGCGCCACCCGCTTACAAACTACTAAAGCCTGGACAACACAGGCTCGGCAACGGTTTGGAGGCGCGCATGGACACCGGCATCGCGGACCGGATGCAAACGCTGCATGAGGTGGTCGAGGCCGCCCGCGCCGCGCTCGACCAAAACCTATGGGACTACATCGTTGGCGGAACCGGCACCGAGACCACGTTGCGCCGCAACCGGCACGCGCTGGACCAGATCGGCTTCCGGCCCCGAGTGCTGCGGGACGTGTCCGCCGTTGACCCCTCGGGCCAGTTCTTCGGCCATACGGTCCGCCTGCCAGTGTTGCTGGCGCCGGTCGGCGGGCTGGACTCGATTGGCCCGGGCGGCGGCGTCACGGTGGCGCGCGGCGCGGGCCTGGCCGGGGTGCCGTTCATGCTGAGTTCCGTCAGCGAGCAGCGCATGGAAACGGTGGCCGCCGCCGCGTCCGGGCCACGGGTGTTCCAACTGTATATCAGGGGCAACGACGCCTGGGTGGACGACCATGTCCGCCGCGCCGTGGACGCTGGGTATGACGCGTTCTGCATCACGGTGGACAGCGCGCATTACAGCCGGCGGGAGCGGGACATCGCCAACCGGTTCGCCAAGCCGTGGCGCGCTCAGGCCTCCGGCAACTACCAGGCGGCGCTAGGCTGGGATAGCATCCGCCGGTTCAAGGACGCCCACGACATTCCCCTGATTTTGAAAGGAATTGCCACGGCCGAAGATGCGGTGATGGCCTGCGATCTGGGCATCGAGGCCATTTACGTCTCGAACCACGGCGGCCGGCAGCTTGACCACGGCGCTGGCGCGATAGAGCTCCTGCCGGAGGTGGCGGCGGCCGTAGCTGGGCGCGCCCTGGTGATGGTCGATGGCGGGTTCAGCCGCGGCTCGGACGTGGTGAAGGCCATGGCGCTCGGCGCTGACGCCGTGGGACTGGGCCGGCTCTACTGCTACGGCTTCGCAGCCGCGGGCGCCGAGGGCATCGCGCGGGTGATCGAGCTGCTGGAGCTGGAGGTTGTGGAGTGCCTGGGCCTGTTGGGGCTGACGTCGTTCGCCGGGCTGGACGGGTCCTATTTGCGCCGGGTGGATGCGGTGTCGCCGCCAGGGGTGAACAGCGCGTTCCCGTTGCTGCGGCCCGCTGCCCGCAATTGATCCAACGTTGGCGGCGCGCTCCGGCTGGTGGTAGCCTCCACAGCGGATAGCGTGCCGGCCAACGGTTCGCGCCTGGGGGGAACACGGATGGACACGCAGGCGCCCGTCATCATGCGGCCGGCCGCCCAGGTGCCGGCACGCGCGCCGGTCGCCGTCGCGGCCTGGCTCTGGTCCGGCCTGTTGTTGGCCGTGCTGTTGCTGCTGGTGGTCTATCCCGTCGCCATGCTGCTGCTGGGCGCGCTCACCAACGCCGACCCGGTGGTGGACGGCTACCGGCTGTCAGACCTGGGCCTCAGCAACTTCATCACCGTGCTCGGCAACGGCAACGTGCACTTCGCGCTGGCCAACTCGATGGTGGCCTGCACGGGCGGCGCGCTGTTGGCCGTAGTGATCGGGCTGGCGTTCGCCTGGATCACCGTCCGCACCGACACGCCGTGCAAGCGGCTGATCGCGGCGGCCGGCATGTTGCCGCTGTTCGTGCCGCCGCTGGTGGGCGGCGTGGCCTGGGCAATACTCGGGTCGCCCAAAACGGGACTGCTTAATACAATCCTGGCGCGCATGGGTTCGGACCTGCGCTTCAACCTGTACTCAATGACCGGGATCATTTTTGTATTCGGCATGTACTACGCGCCGTATGTCTATATGTTCACCTCGGCCGCGCTGAAGAACATGGACCCTTCATTGGAGGAGGCGGCGGAGATGTCCGGCGCCAGCGCGCTCCGCACTATCCTCACCATCACCTTCCCACTGATTTTGCCGGCCATCATCTCGGGGGCGCTGCTGTCGTTCGTGGTCATGCTCGGCATCTACGGCATCCCCGCCGTGCTGGGCGCGCCGGCCAACATCCCAGTGCTCACGACATATATCTACACCCTGACGGCATGGTCGCCGCCGCTCTACAGCACCGCCGCGTCGGTCGCGATCCTGCTCATGGTCGTGACCGGCGTGCTGGTGGCTTTGCAGAACTGGGTGCTGTCCGGGCGCAGCTACACGACCGTCGCCGGCAAGGCGTTCCGCCCGCGGGCATTGCGGCTGGGGCCATGGCGGTTCGTCACGCTCGGCCTCGCGATCCTTTACCTGCTGATCGTCGTGGTGCTGCCGAGCCTCGCGTTGATCGTGGCGGCATTCCGCAAATTCCTGTTCGTGCGGGACCTCGCGAGCCTCGTGGACCTGAAGCAGTACAGCCTCATGCATTTCGAGAGGCTGTTCGCCAACCCGCTCACCCTCAACGCCATCCTGAACACGGTGAAGGTCGGCCTCGCGACGGCATTCATTGGCGGCGCGCTGGCGTTCGCCATCGGCTACACCGTGGTCCGCACCCGGGCGCCGGGCCGACGGTGGATCGACCTTATTGCCACTGTGCCAGTCGCGATCCCTGGCCTCGTAATCGGCGTCGCCTATCTCTGGGCCTGGATCGGCCTGCCCGGCGGGCTTTATGGCACCATCTGGATATTGGCGCTCGCCTTCGTGGCGCGGTTCATCCCGGACACGGTCAAGGCGCTCAGCACGTCGCTCATGCAAATCCACCGGGAGCTTGAGGAAGCCGCCTGGGTGTGTGGCCGCAGCCTCACGTCCACCATCCTCACCATCGTCCTGCCGCTCGCCCGGCCCGGCGTCGTCGCGGCCATGACCCTGCTGTTCATCCTGTCCACGCGGGAGCTGGGATCATCGTTGTTCCTCTACTCCAGCGGCTCCATGGTGATGGCCGTGCAACTCCTGGGCTATTACGAGGGCGGCAACCTCAGCATCACCGCCGCTTATAGCCTGGTGCAAATGGTCTTGCTCGCCTGCCTGATCGGGATTGCGCACCGGCTATCCCGAGGATCCACCACCGGCAGCGTTGGGCGCGCCGGGTAATGAACGGAGCGCAGCCATGTTGACCAGACGCCAGGCCCTGATTGCCGCCGCTGCCACGGTGGTTGCCGGACGCGCCCAGGCCCAAGCCTTCAACCCGCCCGCGGACCTGGTGGCCGCAGCGCGGCGCGAGGGGCGGATGGTGTTCTACACCGCGAGCTTCACCGAGGTGGAACAGGAAACCATCGCCGCCTTCAACAAGCGTTTCCCCGGCATCCGAATCGAGATGGTCCGTGCCTCCGGCGGCCAGCTCATCACCCGCGTCCGCACCGAGGCCTCTGCCGGCAAGCTGGTCGCGGACGTGGTGGACCACTCGGACCGCGTGCTGATGAAGGGGATCGAGGACCTGTTCATGGACTACAAGCCGCCCAACGCCGCCGATTATATCGAGGCGTCGCGGGTGTCCGACAAGATTTGGCCGCGCATCACGCCGGTCTGGTGCATCGCCTACAACACCGAGCTGACCAAGACGCCGCCCACCAGTTGGATGGACCTCACCAAGCCCACGTGGCAGCCGCAGCAAATCGGCCAGGTGATCGCGCCGAGCGGCGGCACCACCTGGACCCGGATCATGTTCGAGCGGCAGAAGCTCGGCGAGGACTACTGGGCGAAACAGGCCGTGACCAAGCCGACGCTGTTCCCCTCCAGCGCGCCGGCCGCGGACGCCGTGGTGCGCGGCGAAGTGCTAGTCGCGCCGGTCATCCGCAACTCGATCTTCGCCAAAAAGCGCGACGGCGCCCCGATCGAAATGGTGTTCCCGACCGAGGGCATCCCGATGAACCCGTATGCCACCGGCATCCCGAAAACCGCCGCCAACCCGAACGCCGCGCGGCTGTTCCTGGACTGGTCGCTGTCGGCGGAGGGCCAGGCGTTCACCATGCGCGAGCAGGGCAACCTATCGTCTCTCAAGGCGCCGCCGACCACGTTGGACGGCTTTGACCCCAAGGTGCACCAGGTATGGTTCCCGGACCAGCAGCAGTTCGGGTCGCTGCGCGAGGGCTGGACCGAGGAGTGGAACAAGACCTACGGCTACCGGCAGTAGGCCCAAGCCGTGTCGGCGGAGCTGCGGGTCGAGCGGCTGAGCAAGTCGTTCGCCGCCGGGTATGCGGCGGTGGACAACGTCTCGTTCACCATCGCCCAGGGCGAGATCGTGGTGTTGCTGGGTCCGTCCGGCTGCGGCAAGACGACTACGCTCCGCTGCGTCGCCGGGTTGGAACACCCGACCGGGGGCGTGATCCGCATTGGCGGCGAGGTGATTTCGGCGCCCGCCCAGGGCATCCTGGTGCCGCCGCGGGCGCGCAACTTCGGCATGGTGTTCCAGTCCTACGCCGTGTGGCCGCACATGACCGTGCGGCAGAACGTGGCCTACCCGCTCCGGCACCGGTCCGGCAGTTGGGGACGCCCGGACCGCGCCATGATCGATCGCAAGGTGGCGGAGGTGCTGGACCTCGTGGACCTCGCGGCCTACGTGGACCGGCCAGTCACGGCGCTATCCGGCGGCCAGATGCAGCGTGTGGCGCTGGCGCGGAGCATGGTCTATGAGCCGCGCCTATTGTTGCTGGACGAGCCGCTCAGCAACCTCGATGCGCAACTTCGGTTGCGGCTGCGCGACGACTTGCGGCGCATCATCAAGCGGGCCGGCGTCACCGCGCTATATGTGACGCACGACCAGGCGGAGGCGGTGGTGATCGGCGACCGGATTGGCGTGATGCGGGATGGACGGCTGCTGCAGCTCGACACCGCGACCGAAGTTTACAACACGCCCGCCGACCTGTTCGTGGCCGGATTCACCGGCTCGTCCAACGTGATACCCGGCCGGCTATTGTCCCGCGGCGGCGAGTTCGGCACCGTGCAAGCGGGCGCCGGCCAGGTGCTGACGGCAAAGCTGCCGGCGGGCGTCACGGTGGGTGCGGCCGTCAGCATCGCCATCCGCCCGGAGAACGTGCGGCTCGGCGTGACCGACCCAGCCAACCAAGTGCCGGGTCAAATCCTGAGTGCCAGCTACCAAGGCGTGCAAACCGTCTATGAGCTGGCCGCGCTGGATGCACGGATCGAAGCCGTCGAGATGGGCACGCACTCGCGCTTCGCCGTGGGCGACACCGTGCCGATCACCCTTCCCCCGGCGCACTGCCTGGCCTACGCCGCTTAATCGTTCCTATCAGGTTTGAATGGTGCCGGCTGGGCGAAGCCTGGCCGATGTCCCTGCTCGGCATTATGCCTCTCAAATATTGAAATATTGTAAACTGCATCCGTAACGTGACGGAGGCGGCATGATGATTAATCCAGTGCTTTGCGGCGCGCTCCTCGTAGTGTGCGGCTGCACGCCGAGCTACTCGCCCGACACTTATGCCAGCGGCGCGGTGCAACAGGCGAGCAGGGTTGAGCAAGGCGTGATCGCCGGACTGCGCCGGGTGGTCGTGAGCGCGCAGGGCACCGCTGGCGCTGCGATAGGCGCCGCCGCGGGCGGAGTCGCGGCTGCGCAGGCGCCGGGCAGCGGCCTGCGCATGGCGCTGACGGCATTGGGCGGCTCTGTGGTGGGCGGGTTGGTGGGAGCCGGCGTCGAGCGGGCAACTGGCGACACCACGGCGATTGAGTATGTCGTGCGCAAGGCGAACGGCGGGCTGGTGTCCGTCACGCAGAGGGACGCCGTGCCGTTGGAGCTGAACCAGAAGGTGCTGGTGATCGCCGGCGCCCAAGCCCGCATCGTGCCGGACTACACGACATCGCCGCCCGCGCCGCCGCTCGCGCCGGTCATCACGACGCCGCTGCCCGCACCGGAACCGGCTCCGCCCGAGGCGCCTGCAACACCGCGCGACCCGGGGCCGCTTGACCCATGACTTCCGGACAGGGCTTGCAGGCAGCCCGGCGCGTGCTGATGTCCAAGCCTTGCGTCGGAGACACCGCATGATCCCCCTATCCGTCCTGGACCTAGCCCCGGTTCCGCAAGGTTCCTCCCCCGGCGATGCGCTGCGGAACGCGCGAAGCTTGGCGCAGCATACCGAGGCCTGGGGTTACCGCCGCTACTGGCTGGCGGAGCACCATAACATGGTCGGCATCGCCAGCGCCGCGACGGCGGTGGCAATCGGCTATGTCGCGGGGGGCACGCAAACAATCCGGGTGGGTTCTGGCGGCGTCATGCTGCCGAACCACTCGCCGATGGTGATTGCGGAACAGTTCGGCACTTTGGAATCGCTCTATCCCGGCCGCATCGACCTCGGCCTGGGCCGCGCGCCCGGCACCGATCAGCGGACCTTGCGCGCCCTGCGTCGCGACCCCGGCGCCGCCGAGGATTTTCCGCACGACGTGCTGGAGCTGCAAGCGCTGCTTGGCCCGGCCACGCCCGGTCAGCCGGTCCGTGCCGTGCCGGGAACCGACACCAACGTGCCGCTCTGGATCTTGGGGTCCAGCACCTATGGCGCACAGCTCGCCGCCATGCTCGGGCTGCCATACGCTTTCGCCTCGCACTTCGCTCCGGACGCGCTGCGTCACGCATTGGCGGCGTATCGGGGCGGGTTCAAGCCAGGGCAGATCGACCGGCCGCACGCCATGGTGGGCGTGAACGTGGTCGCGGCCGACACGGACGCGGAGGCACGGCGGCTGTTCACCTCGGCGCAGCAGAGCTTCACCAACCTGTTCCGCGGCACGCGCGGCTACTTGCTGCCGCCAATCGACGACATCGAAGCCTACTGGTCCCCGGCCGAAAAGGCGCAGGCGTCCGCTATGCTGGCCTGCTCGATCGTAGGCTCGCACGAAACGGTGCGGCGTGGGCTGGCCCGGTTCATCGAGGACACCGGCGCCGATGAGTTGATGGTCGCCTCCGCCATTTGGGACCATACGGCACGCCTCCGGTCCTATGAGATTTTGGCGGACGCGCACCGCGGCCTCGCGCAGGCGCCCACAGGACAGCGTGCCTTCGCATGACGGAGGAGCCGACCAAGCTCACGCGCAGTAAACAGCAATGGGCGCAGGAAGGCCGGTTCCTCACTGGCCACTCCGCCCCGCGAGACGTGCGGTTGCCGCCGGGTCAGCATGTGGTGCGGGATTGGCCGGTGCTGGACCTTGGCATGCACCCAGCGGTCCCCCGGGAGCGTTGGCGGCTAGACCTGTTCGGCGCGGTCGAGCATCCCACGATTTGGGACTGGACCGCGTTCCAGGCGCAGCCGCAGAGCCGGGCAACGTCCGACATCCATTGCGTGACCACTTGGTCGCGCTATGACAACGGTTGGGATGGCGTGCGAACCCGGGACCTGGTTGCGGCGGTGCGTCCGCATCCGGGCGTGCAGCATGTGGTGCTGCAAAGCTACGACGGATACACGACCAACCTGTCGTTGGAGGACTTCATGGCCGAGGACGCGATGCTCGCCCATTCCTGGGAAGGAGCGCCGCTGACGGAGGCGCATGGCGGGCCGGTGCGGCTGGTTGTGCCGCACTTGTATTTCTGGAAAAGCGCCAAGTGGTTGCAGCGGATTGAGTTCCGGGTCGAGGACCGGCCTGGTTACTGGGAAGTGCGCGGATACCATAACCGCGGCGACCCCTGGGCGGAGGAGCGTTACTCGGAGTAGCGCGTGGCCCGTTTGTCACCGGACGGTCACCGCCAGGCGCATTTTCGGATGGATGCCGCACAGCACGGCATAAGTGCCCACGGTCGTGAAACGCACGTCGGACTTGGCGCCTGGAAGCTGTTCACCGGTGTCAAAGCTGAATGCTGCCGCTTCCAGGTAAACGTGATGTATCAGCAACCCGTCGTCATTCTCAAAATGGACTGTGCTCCCGGCGCTGATCTCGATCTCCTTTGGCTGGAACGCGCGGTTCCGTTGCGAAACGACCATGGTGTTCGCGGCCAGGGCATCCCAGGCCCAAACCGCAGACACGGCGGTCATGAACGAAGCCGCCCCAAAGGTGGCCAAGCGTCTTAATCGCATGCCAGCATCCTACTTGGTGACAATATCGCGGCGCATAGGAGCCAAAAGAGCTAGGAACCGGTTCTGAACCCGGAAAGGAATGTTCTGTTCGTCCAGGGCAGCCTGAAAATTCTCCACCAAGGCATTCAGGTCCCGCATCCTTAGGCCGAGATGGGCATGGCTCCCCTTCATGGTCTGCCCGGTGTACCGGCAGGGTCCATCGGTCAACTCACAGAACTGCGTCGCCAGTTGGCGTTTGAGGCGGTCGATGTTGGTGTTGTCGAACGCATCCCGCACCCGTGGGTCCGCTAAGTTGCGCGTCACGGCGCTTTCGACGATGCGGGCGATGCCTGGTTGCCCACCCAGTTCATCAAACAAGGTCACGGCGTGAGCGGGGCGATTTGCCAATGTCAGCATGGTTAGTAGGACAAGTCGCATCGATAAAGGCATGAGTAACTTACCCTTCAAAATCCGATTTGGCCACTTAGGTAAAATCCAGATTGTTGCTTGCGGCCGGCAATGCTTCCCAGGTTGACGTAAGCAAGCGTGGCCGAGAAGTTTTTAGTGGGGAAGTACGCGACAAAGGCGTCAAGCCAGTCACTTTCATGAGCGAAGCGGAGGTTGTTCGGCTTGGTGCGATACTCAGCGCCCACCGCAACCGTCCGGCTTAGCAAAAGAGCGGCGGACGCCTCGAACTCCGGACGATACGCATTGTTCCGGTCGCCCCCGAAACCTAGAAATCCCAACTGGTTGGCGCGGGTGAGCCGAACTGTCGCGTTGAGCAGAAGGCTTTGGTCCAAAACCAGCTTGGTGGCGGCAACGTAGAAATCAGCGCCTTGATCGGATTTTGCGCCAACAGCGCGCAATATGCCACGCCGGTCATTTACTTTGTATTGAACGCCTGCTGCAACTTGCGGCAGGAACGAGGCTTGGTCGTAAACGATGTCTCCGAACAGCCGGACTTTGGCCCCGAACACGTCCTGATGGAATGTGTAGCCGGTGCCAAGGCCAAGGCCGCGTCCAGCGTCCCGGGTGTCGAACGCAAGGCGCGAGTAGGAAAGCTCAACCCGGTCATAGAGCCCAACTGCCACGCCTGCAGCGCCGACCGTGTAGCTGCCAGTGCGCACGTAGGTGCCATGAACATTGCCGCCAACCGCGTCCCGGGTGCCATACCCTGTGATGACAGCCCAAGGCACCAGGCCGCCGCCGCCCGCGCCCTCAATCTGGTTGACACCCGTGGTGGCAAGCAGCCGTCCACTCTCAAACAGAGGTTCGGCGAGGGCGCATGACGCACCGCCAAGCATGATGAGCAGTGCCACTACGTATGAACGACATTTTCTTACCATCCCGGCCCTTTCCCGACAGGCGCTCAGAAGCCGTCAACGCATTAAGGATAGTCCGGGGCGTAAAGATCATGTTAATAGGACCTATGCAACTTCTGGTTAACCAATCGGGTGCAGTCTCCCGATCATGGAGCGAACGGCCCTCGACATCGTAGATCATTCCCTCCGGCTGTTCTGGGCGCGCGTCCGCCGGGTCCGTGTCACTGGGCTGACGATCCGCAGCAAAATTCTTCTTGCGTTCCTGGCGCTCGCGATGATTACCGGGTGCCTTGGCGCTTATGCCACCTACAGCATCCGGGTGACCGGCGTCCTAGTAGCCGAGACGTTCGACCGGTCCTTGCTGTCCATCAGTTTCGCAAGGGCAGCCCTGGCAGACTTCGCCAGCCTGGAAGCGGCGCTTGCCCGTCATCGCCTCACGTCCGACCCGTCTCGTTTGGCGGACCTGGAGCTAAGGATCGACGCGCTTACGGCGTCTGTTCGGGAGGATGTGCAGATTGCCGCCGACCGGTCGTTGTCCCCCTATGCGGCCAGCACCGCCCGGGACGTGGAGACGGCAATCGCCGCTTGGGAAGCCGCCCATGAACGCATTTTCCATCTCGCGGCGAACCAGACCGATCAAGACTGGCAGGAGCTTGACCAGCATGTGGCCAGCGTCAACGAGCAGCTAGACTTGCTTATCAATCACGCGGCGAGCGGCGGCTTCCTGCATCGTCAACGCGGCTTGGCGATGATACAGCGCAGCACGCAGGTGAATATTGCCGCGACCGTCCTGGCCCTCATGCTAGGCGCGACAGTCGCGTACCAGCTTTCTCGACGGATCATGGGTCCAGTTCAGGCCGCGTCGGATGCTGCGCGGCGCATTGCCGCCGGGGCGCTCGACATCGGCATCCCAAGCCCTGGTTCCGATGAGCTTGGGGCGCTTCTGCAAGCTATGGAGGTGATGCGCGACAATATTCGCGTGATGGTGGCGCGCGAGGTCTCGCAGCGGCGCTCGGCGCAGGTGCTGTTGACCGACGCCATCGAGAGTTCCTGCGAAGGTGTGCTCGTCGTGGACGTGAACGGACAGGTCGCCATCGTTAATAGCCGCATGGCGGAGTTTTTCCCGTGCCTCGCACGGCTGGCCGCGAACGGCGCCAGCTTCAATGAGGTGGCCATCGCCGTTCCCGCGCTCCAGGTAAGCAGCGATGCCCAGTCCGGATACGCTCTGACGCGGGAAACGTGCCTTGAGGACAGCCGGTGGGTCAACGTAAGCCGAAGCCCGACACAGGCTGGCGGGTTCATTGCAATATGCAGCGACATGACCGCGCTTAAGCGCCGCGAGGCCGAGTTGCGTGCGACCAATCTCTGTTTCGACGCGGCGCTCAGCAACATGTCGCAAGGACTCTGCCTGTTCGACGCTTCGGAGCGTTTGCGAGTGGTCAACCGCCAGTTCTGCGAACTGTTTTCCTTGCCGGCGGCGGCCGTGCTCCCCGGGATCAGCTTCCGCGAGCTGCTGCGCCTGCGAGCCGACGCTGGTTACTATACCGAGCCGATGATCGACGAAATCCATGCAAGGCAGCGCGCCCTGCTGGCGGGAGGCACGTCCGGCACCATGCTCCAGACGTTGGCGGACGGCCGTCAGGTCGCGGTCTCGTTCCAGCTATTGGACGAGGGTGGCTGGGTGACAACCTATGAGGATGTCAGCGAGCGCCGTCGTGCGGAGGCTCAGATCGTGTTCATGGCTCGTCATGACACGCTGACGCAACTGCCCAACCGGGCCATGTTCCGTGAGCGCCTAGAACTAGCGACCGCGCAACTGGGCCGGGGCGTGCCATTCGCCGTGCTCTGCCTTGGCCTCGACCATTTCAAGCAAGTGAACGACGCCTTTGGCCATCAAGTTGGGGATGAGGTGCTGGCGGCCGTCGCCGAACGGCTGTCTGCTTGCGTGCGGGAGACCGACACCGTGGCCCGGCTCGGCGACGATGAGTTCGCGGTGCTGCAAGTGGGGCTGAAGCATCCCGAGGAGGCAGGTGAGCTGGCCGCCCGCATCATCCAGGCCCTGAGGGCGCCCTTTCCAATCGCAGGGCAACCCATTCAGGTGAGCACCAGCGTTGGCGCGGCGGTCGCGCCGTCTGACGCCACTGAGGGCGACACGTTGCTGCGTAAGGCTGAGCTTGCGCTGTTCCGGGCCAAGATGGATGGCCGGAACGCCTACCGCTTTTTCGAGGCTGAGATGGACGCCAGGTTGCAAGCGCGCCGGGCCATCGAGCGAGACCTCCGCACCGCGATTGCCGGGCATGAGTTCGAGCTGTTTTATCAACCGCTGGTCGAGGTCAGCACCGAACAGGTTTGCGGATTTGAGGCGCTGCTGCGCTGGAACCACCCTGTCCGCGGCATGGTGTCACCCGCTGAGTTCATTCCGATCGCTGAGGAAACAGGGCTTATCGTGGAAATCGGCGAGTGGGTGATCGGACGTGCCTGCCTGGAGGCTTCGTATTGGCCGGCGAACCTGAAGGTTGCCGTCAACGTGTCCTTGGTTCAATTCAAGACGGACAGCTTGGTCCAGGTTGTCATTGACGCCCTTGCTCTGTCCGGGCTACCGGCCGCGAGGCTCGAGATTGAGGTGACCGAGACGGTCCTGCTCAGCGACGACGGCGTCATGCTGGAGTCGCTGCGCAGAATCCGGGACCTCGGCGTGCGGATTTCGATGGATGATTTCGGCACCGGGTACTCATCCCTCAGCTACCTGCACAGCTTTCCGTTCGACAAAATCAAGATTGACCAATCATTTGTTCGCCACCTGACAGGCTCCAAGGACTCAGCTGCAATCATTCGCGCCATCGCGGGGCTTGGAACAAGCCTTGGGATGCGGACGACCGCAGAGGGGGTCGAGACTGAGGCGCAGTTGATGCAAGTCAAAAGCGAGGGCTGCACCGAAGTCCAGGGATACTACTTTAGCAAGCCGGTTCCGGCAGGTCAGGTTGCGGGGCTGATACGGACAATTGCCAACCGGACCCTTGTCCGAGCCTGAGGGCCTGATCCCGGTCAGAGCCGCCCCCGCAGCCGCCACCAGGCCAGTAGCGCCGCATCGACCGGCACAGCCGGGACCTCGCGCAGATGCCAGTACCAACGACGGAGCAGCCGTTCGGCGGACGGGCCACGGGGCGGCGGACATGCCAGGGCGTTCAACCCCGCCAAGTGCAACAGCACCAAGCAGCGCGGCAAGTGGTAGGCGGATGTCGCCGCATAAACCGGCCCTTGATGCCCATGCAGCAGACCGGCGCAGGCGCGCACGGAGCGGATCGTGTTGATGCCGGTCGGTTCCTGCTGAATTTGGTCCTGGGCCACCCCGTGACCGCGAAGCAACCGGGCCATGACCTCGGCCTCCGCCGCGCCGAAGCGTCCCACGCCCCCGGTCGGCATGTAAAGCGGCTGGGCCAGGGTGGAGCCGAACCGGACCGCAGCCTCCACCCGGTCCCGCATGGCGCCGCTTGGCTCGCCGTCCGGCCGCACCGCCGCGCCGAATATAATCAGGACAGGCGTCAAGCTGGCGGCGCCAGCAGGATGCGGTTCACGGACACCAGCGCGTCATAAGTTTGCCGCCAAGCCCGGTTGAACGTCCCTGCGTCCGTGCCCCGCGCACGCAACGCCGCCGCGATGCCGTCCACGCTGCGCACGCCGTCAACCAGGTTCAGGATGGCGCCGGCGAGCGGCGGCAGCGGCACCGGCACGCGTAGGCCATCGAATAGGAACGGCAGGGTCCCGTCCGGACGAATTGCCCGCGCCATCTCGGCCGCTGGCAACTCCCGCGCCACCGGCACCGCGTCGCCGCGCATTGGGTCGGGCGCGTCCCGGGCCTCCGCGTCGCGCACGCAGTAAACGACGTGCGTGCTCATGTTGCCGGTAAGCCCCTCGGCCAGCGCGGCTTGGGACACAGAGGCCAGCGCCGCAATCCGGGTTCGCAATTTCGGGTCCGGCAAATAGACGGCTGGATCGTAACGCATCGGCTCCATCAGCGCCGTGACGCGCAGCCCAGCGTTGCCCAACAACTCGAACAGCGCCGGCACGGTGTAGGCCCGGTCACGCGGGTTCAGCAAAAGGTCGTACAACCCAGCGTCGCCGCCCTCGATGTGATCGCCAAAATAGTTGTTCCTCCGCAGCCATGCGCTGTCCGGCAAGTGCCGCATGACCCGGCGCGCCGCGTCCAGGCGGACGGACGGCGGCTCCTGCTCCGGCGCCAACAGCCGCAGCGCGTCTTGCAGCATATAGACCCCCGTGCGCCCGTGCGGGGCATACACCATCAGGCCCAGGCCCCCACCTGGCGCCAGCACGGACAGCAGCGCCCGCAACCCCGCCGCCGGGTCTGGCAGGTGGTGCAGCACGCCGCAGCAGTCGATGTAGTCGAACGGACCAAGCCCCGAGCCTGCCAAGTCCAGCAACGAGGCCTGACGCCACTCCAGCGTGAGGCCGCGCGCCGCCGCCCGCGCGCGCGCCACCCCGTGCGCGGCGGCTGAACGGTCGAGGTAAGTGACTTGCCCGGGACGCCCGGCGCTCGCCATCTGCTGCGCCAGCATGATCGCCCCGTCCCCGGTGCCGCCGCCGGCCACCAATGCACGGAGCGGCACGCTGGCCGGACGGGCAGCCTGGAACACCCAGTGGTCCACCTCGCGCAAGTGGCTGGGGCTGCCGATAATGAGCCGCTTGGCCTCGTCCCGAGGGTCCCGACGGGGATAGGGGTAGGCCTCGTACTGGGCGGCGAGCGTCTGGTCGGCTTGGTCTCTTGTGTCGGACATGACGAACACCTATCCCGCGGCGATGCAGCTTGCCAGGACGCGCGGCTATTTCGGCATCGGGGCGGAGGGGGTTTCGAAGTCCGCCAACATGGGCGCGCTGCTGCGCACCGGGCACGCGTTCGGCGCTGCGTTCTGCTTCACGGTCGGCGGCGGCTGGGACGCACGCGCCGGGCGTCGCGCGGACACGGCCGACACGCCGTCGCACGTGCCGCACTGGCGGTTCCCGGACGTGGCGGCCATCAGCCTGCCGCGGGAGTGCGCGTTGGTGGGGATCGAGCTGCTGGAGGATGCGGTGGACCTGCCGTCGTTCCGGCATCCGCTGAACGCCGCCTATGTGCTGGGTCCCGAGCGGTCCGGACTGTCTGGCCCGCTGCGCGCCCGGTGCCGGCACGTGGTGCGTATCCCGACGCGGTTCGCGCTCAACCTTGCCGTGGCGGGGGCGCTGGTGCTGTATGACCGGCTGTTGCAGCACGGCCGGTTTGCGGACCGCCCTGTCGCGAGCGGCGGCCCAACGGAGCCGCTGGCCGCTCCGGCCGGCCATGGGGACCCACGGTTCCGGCAGACGGTCCCTGATTGGCTGCCGGTGGACCGGGATTAGCCAAGCTCGTGGTTCGACCCTCAACAGGGTAGGTGTTCAAAGCCCGCCAGCGGCAGGTCGCGCTTGTCCCGCCGGGCCACGCACCGTATCTCTGGCTCTATGCAGCCCAGCCCTCTTTTCGTGATCGGCCTTCTGGCCGCAACAATGACGTTCGCCAACGCGCAGCCGCGCCAGGCCAATCCGGCGCCAAGCCAGGCGCCAAGTCAGGCGACGGACAACGCCCCGAAATCCATCGGCAAGTTCGAGCAGTGGCAGGCCGCTACCCACCAGGAGGGAGGCCAGCAAGTGTGCTACGCCTTCACCCGTGCCACGAGCTCACTGCCGACGTTGAGCGGACGCGGGGACGTGGTGCTGACCGTCACGCACCGGACGGCTGGACGGGATGCGGTGGCGATTTCGGCCGGCTTCGCCTACCCGGTCAATGCCGAGGTGCAAGTCACGGTCGAACCTGCACAGTTCGTCTTCTACACCGCCAGCCGCTCCGCATTCGCCCGCGACGGACGCGCCGCCGTGGCGGCGTTCGAGCGCGGGAAGCGGGCCGTAGCGAAATCGCCGGGGCCACGCAACGCCACGGTGACCGACACCTTTGACCTGCGCGGCTTCAGCAAGGCTCATGCCGCCATCAACAAGGCCTGCCCCGCCAAATGACCCCAGACCTTATGACCGTAGATCTTACCCTGGACAAACGCACGCGCATCCTGGCGAAATCTGCCCTGTTCAACCCGCCGCCGGTGCAGTTGCCGGACGGCCGGCGGGAGCTGGTGGGGCTGACGCGGGATGAGCTTGTCACGGAGCTTGCGGCCATCGGCGAAAAGCCGTTCCGCGCCAAGCAGCTTTGGCATTGGATCTATCACCAGGGCGCGGTGGATTTCTCGTTGATGTCCAGCATCGCCCGGCCGTTGCAGCAACGCCTGGCCGAGCGCTTCGTCATCGGCCGCCCCGGCATCGCCACCGCCCAGACCAGCACGGACGGCACCCGCAAATGGCTGTTCCGTTTCCGCGACGGGCAGGAGGCGGAGACGGTCTACATCCCGGACCGGCACGAGGACCGCGGCGCCGTTTGCATCTCGTCCCAGGTCGGCTGCACCCTGTCCTGCCGTTTCTGCCACACCGGCACGCAGAAGCTGGTGCGCAACCTTGGCGCGCCCGAGATCGTTGGTCAGTTCATGGCGGCGCGGGACGCTTACGGCGAGTGGCCCAGCCCGCGCGGCGAGACGCCCCGGCTGCTGTCCACCATCGTGCTGATGGGCATGGGCGAACCGCTGTACAACTATGAGAACGTCGCCCGCGCCATGCGTATCGTCATGGACAACGAGGGCATCGGCCTGTCCCGGCGGCGCATCACCCTCAGCACGTCCGGCGTGGTGCCGATGATGGACCGGTGCGGCGAGGAGCTGGGCGTGAACCTCGCCGTGTCGTTGCACGCGGTCCGCGACGAGTTGCGGGACGAGATCGTGCCGCTGAACCGCAAGTACCCGATCAAGGAGTTGATTGCCGCCTGCCGCCGCTACCCCGGCGCCAGCAACGCGCGGCGCATCACTTTCGAGTATGTCATGCTGCGCGGCGTGAACGACAGCGAGGCGGAGGCGCGGGACCTGGTGCGGCTTATCGCCGGCATCCCGGCCAAGGTGAATCTGATTCCGTTCAACCCGTGGCCCGGCAGCGACTACCTGCCCAGCACGCGGGATGCGCTGGACCGGTTCGCGGCAATCGTGCAGGCGGCCGGCTTCGCCTCGCCCATTCGCGCGCCGCGCGGCCAGGACATCCTGGCAGCCTGCGGCCAGCTCAAGACCGACAGCCGGCGGGAGCGTCCGGCGGCCTAGTGTCGGCAACCGGGCCAGGCAGGCTGATCGGCGCTGGCGCACTCAGGCTGGCGCGCCGGGCCTGGCGTGAGCTTGCGCGGACGCCGCGCCCGGCAATCCTCATGTATCACCGCATCGCGGACGAGCCGTTTGATCCATGGGGCCTTGCCGTCTCCCCGCGTCGCTTCGAGGCGCAGCTCGCCTGGCTGCGCTGCCACCGCGACGTGATCCCGTTGCCCCAGTTTGCCGACCTGCACCGCCGCGGAACGCTCCCGGCCCGCGCGGCCGCCATCAGCTTCGACGACGGCTACGCTTGCAATGCCGAGATCGCAGCGCCGTTGCTGGAGGCCTCTGCGCTGCCCGCGACAATCTTTCTCCCGACCGAGCTGATTGCGGCGGGGCGGGAGTGTTGGTGGGACGACTTGGAGCGGATGGTGCTTGGCTCCGGCGGCGCCATGCTGGATGTCAAGCTTCCGTCCGGCCACGAGTTGGTCCAGCTCGGCAGGCGTCAACCGGAGGACGGAAGCTGGACGCCGGGCCAGTTGCCGGCCACGCCGCGGCAGGTAGCGTTCCAGGCAATCTGGTCGATGCTGCGAGGGCTTGATCCCGTGGCGCAGCGGCAGGCCGTGGACGGGCTACGCAGCCAGGCAGCCACGCCGCTCGGTCCCCGGGCCAGCCACCGGCTGATGACCGGCGACGAAATCAGGCGGATACGGTCGGACCGCATCGAGTTCGGCGCTCACACGCTTACCCACACTGCCCTGAGCGAGCGCGACCCGGCGGCGCAGGCCGCGGAAATCCACGGCAGCCGAACCCAATGCGCGACCATCACCGGCGTCATGCCGGCCTGCTTCGCCTACCCGTACGGCGACTACGACGCACACTGCACAACCCTGGCGGAACAGGCCGGCTTCGCCTGCGCTTGCACCACCGAGGCAGCCGCAGTGACGCGCCCCGCCAAGCTGCATGCCCTGCCCCGTATCCAGGCGTACGATTGGGACGATGCCGCGTTGGCGCACGCGCTTCGGACAACGTGATGGCTATGCGCGTGAGGCCGGGACGCCGCTTACAGCCTGCACCCGCACGGCGACGATCACTGGAAACGCCTCATCGTACGGGTCGAGCTTGGCTTGGCTGACCTCCTCGACCGCTACGCCGTGCAGGAAGGCGGTAGCGGCAAAGACGTTGCCATAGGCCGATACCGTCACGTTCTCCGCACCGAACGCGTCGGCGAACAACCGCTGCATGGCGGCGGGCGTGAGCGACCAAAACCAGGACGCGCCCCACTCGTCGCGATCAATGGGCGTGATTCCCGGCACGGTGACCAGCGCAACGCCGCCGGGCTTCAACGCTCGCCGGATATGCTCGACCGCGGCGGCCATGTCGTAAATAAGGTGTAGGGTCTGCGTGAGCACGATGGCGTCGAACACGGTGTCGGGCAGCACGCCGGGCGTTGAAAGGTCCCCGATAATGGTCGCGAGTGGGTTTTCCGCGTGAACGTGCAGCACGTCCTGCTGGACGATGCGCGGACCGCCGAACCGCCGGCAGTAATCGTCGTCGCCAATTTCCAGCGCCCTTCCGCGGATATCCGTCGCGTGCGCGGCAAGGAACCGCTCGATGTAATGCCGATCAATCGGCAGTCCGCGATCAAAGCCGAATTGCCGGCTCAGTGGGGTTGTGTAGGCGAAGCGGCCAAGGCGTAAGCCCGCACGCTGTTTCACCAGCCGAAGCGAGCGTATCGCCCGCCGGAGGACCGGAAGACGATTGTCTTGCGCTGCCACGGATATGCCCCAATAAAGCTGCCTGTCCCATGGCATCCTACAACATGGCAGGGTTTGGGCAAAGCACGAGGCGACATCAATGATCCGGGCAGCCCGATGAACTTGCCGTTGAGCACGGTCGCGGTCGTCGTCCCGACCTATAACCATGCGCGCTTCCTTGGCGACGCGCTCGACAGCGTGCTGGCGCAGACCTGCCCGGCCAGCGAGATTATCGTCGTTGACGACGGCTCGACCGACCAGCCGGAACGGGTGACGGAGCGCTACCCACAAGTCCGGCTGCTGCGGCAGGACAATCGCGGCCTCGCAGCCGCGCGCAACGCTGGCCTTCGCGCGTCGGCCGCCGACCATCTGGTGTTCCTCGACGCGGACGACCGGCTGCGGCCAGGGGCCATCGCGTATAACCTCGAGCTGCTCGCCAGCGACCCGGCCGCTGGCCTCGCGTATGGCGCGTATGCCAATGTCGGCTACAGCGGCGACATACGGCCAGCGCCGTTCCGCCCCGTTCCGCGCGAGGCGTTCGGCGCGTTCCTACGGGGCAACCAGATTGGGATGCACGGCACGGTCATGTACCGGCGCGCCCCGCTGGAGGCGGCGGGCGGGTTTCGTGAGGGGCTGCCGGCCTGTGAGGACTACGACGCGTATTTGAGGATAGCGCGGCGTTACCCGGTGCTCTGCCGGCCGGAGGTGCTTGCGGAGTACTGGCACCATGGCGGCAACATGTCGCGGAACTCAGCCCTTATGCTGCGCGCCGCCCTGGACGTGCTCGCCGTATACAAGGGCGACGCAGCGGCGGCCGGGCTGGCGCGCGACTACCGCCTAGGTGTCGCGGGCTGGAAACGCTACTACGCCTCAGTCTGGGTTGACGCCGCCCGGAACATGGGGCGCCGTAACCTAAACCGCCGGATGATCCGCCAAGGTCTCGATGTGCTTCGGTTGGCGCCGGCGCAATGGGTCCAAAGCGTCGTGACGGTGCTGGCCGGCAAGGTGCGGCTCTAAAGCAGCGCGTCCAGCGCGCACTCCCCACGTTCGCGCAACGCCTCTGGCGACCCGGTTGCCGACACCCGGCCGCCCTCCAGCACGATCACCAACTCGGCCTCCGCGAGCGCGCTGCTGCGGTGCGCCACGACGATGATGGTGAGCTGGGGATATGCCGCCCGGAGCGCTGCGTGGATATCGCTTTCCAGAACCGGGTCAACCGCGTTGGTGGCCTCGTCAAGAATAAGGATGTCCGGGTTGCCGATGATCGCCCGGGCCAAGCCGATGCGCTGGCGCTGCCCGCCGGACAACCGGAAGCCCCGCTCGCCCACCAGGGTGTGCAGCCCCTCCGGAAGCTGCTCCACGAAGTCCAGCACGCCCGCCACCTGCAAAGCGGCTTCCGCGGCGGCAACGCTCGCGTTCGGGTGCGCCATGCGGATGTTGTCGAGGATCGACCCTTCCAGCAGGTCGATGTCCTGGCCGGTGATCGCGACCCGCTGGAGCCAAGACGCCCGGTCGATTTCACTGAGCGGCACGCCGTCCAGTGTAATGCCCCCCGCGGTCGGCTCATACAGCTTCAGCAGCAGGTTCACGACCGTCGACTTGCCAGCGCCGCTTGGGCCAATGAGCGCGGCCGTCATGCCGCGTCTGATCGTGAAGCTGACCCGGTCCAGGCTGGGTTCGGTCGAGCCCCGGTGCACGAACGTCACGTCGCGCAGGGCCAGTTCGTGCTCGAACGGCGCAGCACGCCGGCGTCCCACCCCGGGATAGGGCTTGCCGGCTTGCTGGAGCCCCTCGACGACCACCGCGAGCGACGCCTCCGCGCCCAGCAGCGAAAGGATATGCCGCTGCATCTCCCGGACCTGTGGCTGTAGCCTGAACAGCAATGCGACGATGGCAAGCGTCGTGGCGGTCGGGTTGCCGACTGCGTTGGACACCCAGACCAGCACGCCGATGGTGGCGAGCGCGCCAACCTCCAGGAAAGGCCGGCACGCGTTGTCCGTGACCGACAACCGCACGAACACGCGCGCCACCGCGCGCGACAGTTGAGTAAAGCGCGTGATCTCAGCGCGCTCAACGCCGTAGGCGCGTATTGTCCGCATCGCCTGGATCGACGAGAACGTGCGCTCCGCCAGGTCTTCATGCAGTTGGGTCGCCTCGCGGCTCAGGCCGTGCAGCCGTCCGCGGAACAGTTGCGTCAAGCCCATTACGGCGATGCCGCTGCCGACCGCCGCCAACGCCACTGGCCAGGATATGAACAGCAGCACGGTCATATAGACCAGCACGGCGCAAACGTTGATGAGGATGCGCGATAGCTGTTCGACCGCCTGGGACACGCGCCAGGTCTCGATTTGCAACGTGTTGGTCAGCTCGCCGTAGTCCTTCGCGACGATGTACTCGTAGGAGACGCTCAGGTACTGCGTGAACAGGCCGGTGCGCAGGCGGTGATAGACGGCGTTGCACACCTGGGCGCTGACAATCTCATACACGCCGATGAAGGCCTGCCGGAGCAGGACTGCGGCGCTGATGACCAGCGCCAGCAAGGTGAGGTCCTGGCCTACAAGGCGCTCGGCCCATTGAAAAAAGACCGAGAGGATGCCTTGCGTGACCGGGAAATCAGCGTTGGACACTGCGCGGTAGAGCAGGAACACCACCAGGCTGACGCTCAGCATCTCCACGAACGACGCCGCGAGGCCCAGGGCCACCAACAGCGCGAGGCCTGCCCGATGGCCAGCCGCCAGGCCGATCAGCGTCCGGACCTCCCATACGATGGGACCGATCAACCTTCGGCCAGCCTGGTGCATTGTTCTGGTGAGCCTCAGTTTGACGAGCGCTGCGGCCCGCGGCGTCCGTAGCACGACGCCGGACCGCGACGCCATGCCAGCAGGGCTAGGACGGCCATCACTGCGCGACCCGCAACGGAATCGAGGAGCCGACAATGTCGCTGCCGCGGGGTTGTGCGTAAACCGGGTCGGGCTTGTCGTCGCCAGTGAGGAAGTGCGGCCGGTTGAGGACAGTCCCTGGTTGCTGCACGCCTAAGATGGCGCGGCGTAGCTTGCTCGGCCGCAGCATGCGCGGGGCGGTCGCAAGCAAGTCCAGGCCAAGCGACGGGTCAGCGCCACAGGCCCGCCAAAACGTGCTCAACGCGGCACGGTACTGCGACGCCCTGATTGCCCGCCGGAGCAGGTACCGGGCGATGTCCTGCTGTCCCCTGCGGAACTCGTCGCGGTGTTCCGGATGGGCGCGCTGGAACTCCGACATCACCAGGTGATGGGACCGGAACATCTGCGCGGCGTCACTGGACATGCCCTGCTCGGTTTGCCGGTAGCCGGTCAGGGGCGCCCTCACCACCGCAAACTCGCCAAGCTCGGCCAGCTTCAAATAAAGCTGCCAGTCTTCGCAACCCTGGGCTGCACGAGCCCGCAGCGAGGCGTCGTACCCGCCTGACCGAATCACGTCCGTGGTCCGCATAAGCGGGCTGCTGGCGTGCCCGACGATGTTGCCGGCGCACAGGGCTGGCAGCACATGGCCCTCGGCGGACGGCCGGAATACCTTGCGAATCCGGCTCTCGCCATCGATGGAGGCGTACCAGGTGTAAACCAGGCTAACCGCCGGGCCACGCTCGAGCGCCATGGCAAGCTGCCGGGCGATCTTATCCGGCCGCCACAGGTCATCGGCATCGACCGGTGCGACATAGTGCCCGGAAGCACTCGCGAGCGCCCGGTTGCGCGCCCCGGCCACCCCGGCGTTTGCCTGTGCCAGAAGACAAACCCGCTCATCTTCGGCCGCGTGCCGCTCGACGATCTGGCAAGTCTGATCGCGCGAACCGTCATCGACGACGATGATTTCGAGGTTGCGGTGCGTCTGTGCCCGAATGCTCAGGAGCGTCTCGTCAATGGTCGCGCTCGCGTTGTACGCGGGCACTAGTACGCTTACCTTCTGCGCAGAACCTTCAGCCACCAGTGCGTATCCTAAACTTCACGGCGTTGATAACTCGGCTACCGAAAGCAGCAAGTATAAAAATCCATCTTCCGGTATAACCGCTGTTAAGCTCAATTACAGCGTCTTTATTGTACGCTAACCAACATCAGATGCAGGCGAACTTTGACTCAGCGGACATGATGTCGAGTTACTCAATGTGAAGTAAGTGCTTTGCCGTCGAAACCTGCCCTGCGCTCGCATTGATAGAGGCAGGCCATGACTGGTGGGAAGCCTTGCGGGCCATCGCAGCCGTGCCTGACCCTTTACTGGACCGGCGCACGGGTCGGCGCCGGCAACCAGCGCAACAGGCTGCCACCGAAAGCCCGGGCAGCCGCCATGCCGGTGTCCGAGTCCTCGATCACCATGCATTCGTCCGGAGCGACATCGAGTTGGGCAGCGGCCAGCTCATAGGCTTGCGGGTGCGGCTTGGCTTGCTTGACGTGGTCGCCGCTGACCACGACATCAAATAGCCCGTCCAACGCGAAGCGTTGCGTGATGCCAGCAACCGCGACCGACGACGCCGTTGTCACCAGGCCCGTCGCCAGCCTGCCCCGCACCAATTGCAGCAGGTCCGCCAAAGGCTGGTTCAACTGCAATAAGTGGAAGAAGTCCGGATACAGCACCCGCTTGCGCTGCGCCACGGTCTCGGGTGGCACGTCGGGGCGGGAGGCCATGAGGCCGGGCAGGAAGTCGCGCCAGCTACGCCCGTCGATCATTGGCGCAAGCTGCTTTGCATCGACGGCGATGCCCCAGTCGCCCAGCGCCATCGCATAGGCGGCGGCATTGGCGTCGGCGCTTTGGACCAGGGTGCCGTCCATGTCCACCAGCAACGCTTTCAGCACGCCTCGTACTCGTCGAAATACTGCTGCACCAACAGGCACAGGCACCCTAAGAACACGAGGCCCGGCTCTGCGCCTTTGCGGAACTTGTAGGGAGTCAGGCGGAAGTAATGCACGATTTCGTGCAGGCGTATCTCGCGCAGGCCTTCCTCACCGAAACGCTCGCGCAGCCACTGCGTCGTGCGCTCGTACAGCGTGGCGTACTGCGCCGAGCGCGCGTTGGGAAAAGCCAGGGCTTGGCCAGTGAACGATGACGACAGGTCACGGTTCAGCGATTCGTATCCGAGGTGCAGTGACTGCAGGATTTTGGCATAGTCCAGCAACGGGCTTTCGAACACGTTGCCGACGTTGGGGTCGATCAGGAACCAGCCAGCCGGCCGGGTCGGGTCGGTCAGGATATTCTCGATGGTCAGGTCGCCATGGATGGTGGCCGTTCCGCGCCGGGTGATGCGGCTACTCACGAAGTTGCCTTCGGCGAAGCGGTCCAGCAACGGCAGGTCGAACGTGACGCCGTTGACCGTCACGCTGCGCTCGGCGAAGAACACCGGCGCCGCTGCCTTGATGGCCCGCAGGTTGGCCGTGACCTTCTCCGCGGCATAACGGGCGGTGCAGGCCTCGTCCGCATCGCCGGTGCTGGTGTCGCGGTGGAACCCTGACATTGTGTCCAGCACGTCGGACAGGGTGCGCCAGGAGCTTTCCAAGTCGTAGGTATGCACCACATCGAACAGGTCGCGTGAGGTGTGCGAGTACTCCATGTCATAGAAGAACCGCGCCCCGGCCCGGGCGCGCTCCTGGATGTGCACGGTCGGCAAGCGGTTGGAGTATCGCTCCAGCCACGCGCACTGCGCCTCCAGCTTATCCGCCGCCGCGCCGGCCGCGTACTTGCGGATGCAAAGCTGGTCGCCCAACTGCACCATGACCGTGAGCGCGTCCGAGCCGCCACGCAGCATTCGTTGCACGACGATGTCGCGCAGCGCGTTGCCTTCGAAGTCCGAAACAAGGTCATCGGTGCTTTTGAAACGGCGGTTCAGGAAGTCGCTGTAGTGCCCGGCGTCCAGGAACCGCGATTTGGACCGGGGAGCGCTGTCCTGGTAAAGCTGGGGGTCCTGCATCCAGGACACCGTGCTCCAGAGGCTAACACCGAACTGCTGCTTGGCGCCGATATAGGCCAGGAACAGCAGGAGCGGAGCAAAGCTGAATATCACGAGGCCCAGCGCAGAGTCGCCGCCCTGCTGCACCAGGGGCACGATCATCGGCAGCAACGGCGAGCCTACTGTTGCGCGGAACACCTGTTGCAGCCCAAGCCCGAGCGCCTCCGCCAGCAACATGAACGACGCCGCATACAAGCCCCACATCACTAGGCTCTGCATTAGGATGCGGACCCACCGTGCCCGGCCCTCGCGGAACACCTCCAGCATGGACCAGAGCGTATCGAGGAGCACCAGCCGGATGCGCGGGTTGAACACGGACGCCAAGTACCACATGACCCGGCGGAACCGGGTCGAGCGGCTCGTGGCCAGTGTAGCCAGGAACACCGCAACCGCCACGCCTATGGTGAGGGCGGTTTCCGATAGGATGGATACGTCGGTGAACACGCCTGCCGCGAGCAATGCCATGGTGATCGCCCACACCGCGACCAGGTCCAAGGTGCGTTCGACAATGATGCTCGCGAGCACGAATGCGACGTCGGTGCGCATGCGCCGGGCATAGTACAGGCCGCGCACGACCTCGCCCAACCGCAACGGCACGACGGCGTTGATGACGTAGCCGAGCGAGAGGGCGAAGAACCCCTCGCTCAGCTTGGGATGGCCCATCTGCCGCATCAGCAGCGACCAGCGCGCCAGCCGCATGACGTGGCCCAGCAGCAGCAACAGCAGGGCAGCCCCGAACAGCAGCATCGCTTGCATGCTGGCGCTCATCCGTGCGCGCCCACCGGTGCGGCCCAAAGTCCCTGGATCAGGGGAACCGCCCGTTCATACTCGGCCGGCGTGCCGAACGAGATGTGCTGGTCCAACAGCGCGCCGCGCACGGCGCCGCCCTCGGCCACAATGGTGTTGTACACGCCACTCATGAACGGCTCGTCATACGGGCACTCTTTCTCATAAAGGGCGGCGTGCTGCAGGAACGTGTCCCGGTCTCGGAAGCCATAGGCACCGGCAATCGCGAGGTCGCTGATCGGCTGCTTCTCCACCGTGCGCAGCAAGCGGCCGTCGGCATCGTAGCTGCCATAGGAGTAGGCGGGGTTGCGTGATTGGAAGTGGCACAGGAAACCGCTCGCGCCCGCAATCAGGCGCGGCAGGGCCTCGGCCAAGGCGTCGGCCCGGAACGCGTGGTCGCAGTCGTTCACCACTACCACCCCGTCGCTTGGAACGGCCCGGCAGCCAGCGACCGCGGTGACCAGTGCGCCGGACGTCGGCTCGGGCAGCACCACCAACTGCGCGCCGGGGTAGTGGCCCTGCACCACGGCATCGATGCCGTGGTCGGATACGTGCTCGGCCAGCACCACGAACGTCATGGACCGGATTTCGAAGCTGCGCCGCAGCGACTCCGCCGCCCACCAGAAGAAAGGCTGGCCGTGCAGTTCGATCAGCGGCTTCGGCAAGTCGAAGCCGGCCTGGCTGAACCGGCTGCCACGGCCGGCCATGGGCATCACGAGATGGATCGGGGTCATTGCGGCGCCCGTTGCAGGGCCGGGCCGGACAAGCCCACGAAACGCTCCACCAAGTAGCGGACCACGATGAAGTTCAGCAGCAGCGTCACCGGCGTCACCAGCATCTTGGCTACGAGGCGCACCCCGTACGGCGGCAGGCCGTACGGGGCCGCCGCGGCCGATACCAACTGGGCGATCCAAGCCAGCACGAAAGAGGCGGTGATGATTGCGACCAGGTTGAACAGCAGCAACATGGCCACCTTTTGCGCCATCGAACCAGTGTTCCGCGTGAATATCTTGCGCGAAGACACGGCGAACACCAGGAGCACGCCGCAACTGCCGCTTACGACATTCGCAGGAAGGACATGCCAACCAGCCGGCCCGGATAGCGCCATGAACACCGCAACGTCCAGCAGCCAGCCCGCGCCGGACACCGCGACGAACTGGGCCGCCTGACGCAAATCGCTCCTACGCATCGGCGTGGCTTTCCCGGCTTAGTTCCGTGGTCGAACATACAACAAGAAGGGAAATACGTGTCTCCAGTCCATCCAGGGAGCAACCAAGCCGCGTGGCTGCCATATCGGCGTGCATCAATCCTGCCGCTATTAAACTAAGCTCTATCACATCGCATCACGCGGTGGCCTAAGATAGATGAGCGTTATGATCGAAGCACAATGGGCAATAATGCTGACAATTTGAGGAAGATGAACGATCCGGGTCAGATGAGAGTGCATTATAGTACTAATCTGTTCGAGACCGGTCTCAGCGATCTGATTAGATTAAGCTGCTCCTTAGTTGTAATGTGGACCGTGCCGCCAGGCTTGCCCACACCGCTTCCACCTTGCCTGTGCAAATGCAACAAGCACTGCGTTGACCTCGGGGCACGCTCGACACAGCTTGCCGTGCTTCGATCATCCGCCACCTGTGGCGCCAGGCCTAAGCCGCACGTCCTGGACCGACTATTCTGGAGCCGCAGCACACCATGCCCCCCACCTTGACCAAGCACTCTGCCGTGCCACCCGCGATTGCCCGGCCCGGCCTGGCCCGCGTCGGCGCGTGGCATACCGTCGCCATCGCGGCCGTACTGGCGACATTGGCTTGGTTCACCCTCCCGGTGTTCGTCGGGCACTATAACGAGGGTTTCCAGCACGTCATCGTCACCAACGCGCACGCAATCCTGGGCGGCGACTTCCGCGGCACTGACATCCTATACGGGCTGGTGAACGACTTCTTCCTCGTCAGCCGGTTCGGGGTGTCGCTGCTGATGGCCGGGTTGCTGAAACTGGGCCTGCCTGCCGTGGACGGGTTCCGGCTTATCATGCTGGCGTCGCTTATCGTGCTGGTGGGGGCGAACGCGGCCATCCTGGTCCGGCGCTACAACGTCCACCCGGTGCTTGCCTGCCTGCCGGCGCTGCTGTTCCCCGGCCTGTTCGAATCCGCCTGGTTCTTTAACGACAACGTGCTGTCGGCCGCCTTGTCGAGCGCGGCGCTGGCGGTGTTCTGGTCACGCCTGACCCTCCCCGCCACGGCGGTCAGCGCCGTGCTTTGGGGCCTGGCCATCGCCTGCCGCACCGATGCCGTGCTGCTTGCGCCCGCCTTCGCGCTGCTGATGTGGTTCGAGCTGCCGGACTGGCGCACCCGGATACGGCACGCGCTGGTCGCGGGGCCAATCGTGGCGGCGGTGCCCTTGCTGCTGTTCGCCGCCTTCGGTCTCAATTTCCTCGACATCCTGCCGCTCACCAAGCGGTCGATTATCGCGTGGGAGCGCAAGGACCCGTTCAGCCATGTGCTTCATCCTCCTCTGAAGGCCTTTGCCCCGCCGGGCATGTTGGCGCTGGCGTTGGGCGCTGTCGCCGTGGTGGTGCGGCGTCAATGGCGGGAGATCATGCTGTGCCTGGCCGTGCCGCTGCTGTATGCCGCCGCCTACGGGATCATGCTGACCGAGGTGCGGTACCTGCTGCCGTTGGCGCCATTCTTCGCCATCTTGATGGTCGAGGGCGCGCGCGCCCTGTTGCACGCCACCGGGCGCATGAGGACGCTCGGCATTGCCGCCTTCGCGGTCGCGCTGGCAGCGTGCTTCTTGCCGCCGGTGATGCTGCCGCACCAGCGCCTGTATTTCCTCTCGACCGACAACGACATGCCTCGCCCTTCCATTGGACGGTTCTGGTCGCCGGTGCTGTCGATGTGGTGGAACGGCAAGCTCGGCGCCGGCTACGACGCCATGACGGACGCGGTGCTCGCCGCCGCCAAGCCCGGCGGCCTCGGCGTGGTGGTCTCGACGCGCTGGACGCCGGACAAGATCGTGGACCTCGTGATGCGCGCCAACGGCTTTACCGGCCAACGCGCCGCGACGCCTGCGTCCTGCAGTGAAATCGGCGAGGTGTTCACCCGCGGCGACGACCGCCTGCTGCACCTCCGGGCGCACATCCCCTTGTTGCCAACCGAGCGCGCGGCGATCACGTGGCGGTTGCTGGGCGCGCCCTGCGTCCGGGACCTGGGCATGGCGCCGTCGGACCGCGTGCTGATTGCCGGGCAAATGCTGCTGATGGAGCGCCCACCCGGCCTGTCCGCCCCGGGAGTCGTCCCGCTTTATGTGCCGGAACTCGACATCAACCCGTGGGCACGGTTCATCGCCGGCAAAAGCTACGCCTACTACGTCGCGACCGCGCCGTTGGCCGAGGTGCCCGCCCTGCTGGCGCCGCCGTTGGACGAGCGCGAGCGGGTGGGCGCGGAGACCGCAATCGAGGCACGGAGCAAGGTACGTTAGCCCGGCAGCAAGCCCAGAGCCGCCGACCGGGCAGCCCTAGCCTTGCAGCGCGGGCGCCGTGAGCTGGCGGATATGCTCGACGGTCTGCGCAAGCCCATCGGCAAGCGTCGTCCGGGCCTTCCATCCCAGCACGTTCTCAGCGTGGAAGGTGCTGCCGAGCGAGAACTTGTCCACCTCGGCGGCGAGCTTCTCCGGCTTCAGCGGCTTCGGACCGGTGAACAGCTCCCCATACTTCTCCCAAAACAGGTCCGCTGAGCGGTAAATCGGCTCAATCGGCGAGTCCAGCAGCCCGGCGATCACGGCATACATCTCCGCCACCGACCAGGACTGGCCAGATGCCACGTTGAAGGTCTCGCCGGGCGCGTTTGGATGGTCCATGCACGCGATGTTGAGGGCGTTCACGTCGTCCACGTAGACGTAGTCGCGCCGCTGCTCCCCGTTTGAGTGCAGCACAGGCGCGCGGCCAGCCAGCAGTTCGCGGATGACATACCCCACGAAGGCCGGCGACTTGCGCTTGATGTCCTGCTGCGGTCCGTAAACGTTGTAATACCGGGTGACCACGACCTCCAAGCCATAATCTAGCCAGAACGAGCGGCTGAGCTGTTCGGTCTGCTGCTTGGACACCGAGTACAGCAGCGTCGGCGTGATCGCGTCGTCCTCGCGGCAGGGAAAGTGCTTGCTGTTCTCATAGACCGCCGACGTGCTCGCGACGATGACGCGTCGGACATCGCTGCGCCGGGCCGCTTCGAGCACGTTGGCGGTGCCGGCGACGTTGGTGCTGATGGCCTGGAACGGCTCGCTTTGGCAGACCGGCAGGGCCGAGATCGCCGCCAAGTGGAACACCGTGTCGGCGCCGTCGAATGCGCTTGCGAGGGTGGGGTCGCGGATGTCCATTTCGTGGAACGTGCCGAACGGCGCGCCATCGACGGTCAGGTTCTCGCGATAGCCATATTGGAGGTTGTCGAGCAGGTGCACATCATGCCCAGCCCGGTGCAGATACAGGCCCAACTGTGAACCGATGAAGCCGGCAGCGCCGGTGATGACGATTTTTCTAGGCATTGCCCAAGCCTCCGGCATGAACGACATCGAACGCGTACTCCTGCGTCCCCGCTGGCGCGCTATCGGAACGCGGCGCATTCGGCGGCGCCATGAACAGCTTGATCACCCGCAACGCCTGCTGGACCGCACGCGCGTTGGACACCTGGTCCTCTTCGCGCCATGAGATCGGGACGAACTTGTACTTTGATTTGGAAACGACGCCGTGCAGGAACATCGTGTTCGGAAAAATCAGCGTGTTGTCGAAGGCGCGGTAGAAGCGCGACGACAGGTAGCGTGCGCTGTACATGTTCAGCCCAGAGCCCTGATCGGCGATCCAACGGCGTTTCAGCACGCCGCAGATGGCGTTCAGGCCATAGTTCCCAAGGGTCCGATACAGCGAGTAGCCCTGCAAGCGCGAGCCGCGCATGAACCGCGCGCCCAACAAGCTGTCATACTCCCGGTGAAGACCTGCCGTGACCGGCGGGACGAAGTCCGCGATGTCCGCCTGGTCATCGCCATGCAGCACGATGACGTGCGTGAAGCCGTGGTCGATGGCATAGTTGAACGCCACCTTGTGCGAGCCGCCGAGGTTATAGTTGCTGCGGTTGCGCACCACTTTCCAGCTTGGGCTCACGATCTGGGCAAAGGCGTCCCGGGCGGCATCCACGGTGTTGTCGGCGGAAATGTTATCGACGACGATAGCCTCGCTGTAGAAGCCGGCCGGTAGCTTGCCAAGTTGGGACACAACCCGCCCCACTTGCTTTTCACAGTTATAACAAGGGATAAAGATCAGAATTCGGTCGTCCAAGGCTAAGTCGCCATTCAAGCTGGTCATCCATCTGATGGGAGCGTCGAATACGCAGCATTGCGGTATACGCGAAACAGTGAGGACGGGCCACTGCTTCGTTTATGAGTGATTGGCGCGGGCCAGACGTTACTGAGTACTCGTGCGTACGAAGATAGCGCCTGCTTGCACCGCCAATGCCAGGATTACAGGCTCAGCCGCAACTGGATCAGGATACGGTTGTCCACGTAGCCGGAATCTGAGCCGAACCGTTGGCCAACCGGGCCGAACTGCGAACCCGTGCCGCCGAACGGTTGTCCAACGGTCGAGAACGGCTGTCCAACGGTCGAGAATGGCTGCCCGCTGGTGGTGAATTGCTGCCCGGCGCCGGATGAACCCGACGACGGCCGGGCCACGAAGTCGTATGTCGCAGTCACGCCCATGTTGCGGTTCAACAGATACGTGGCGCCGGCGCCGATGGTATATAGGGTTTGGTTGCCGCCGCCGTTGTACTCATTGTAGTAAACGCCCGCGTTCGCCTGCAGTAGCACGTTGCGGAGGTACTCATGGTCCACCCGCAAACGGGCCGAGGTTTCGGTGTAGCCCGAGGTCGACTCATCGGCAGAGTCCTGGATGCGCCGGATGACTGAGCCGGTCACCGTGGTCAGGCCGGTGGGCGTCCAGATCGCGGAGGCTTCAGCGACCGGCGCTTGGATGGTTTTGAATGCGGACGAGTTGAACGTGCGCACCTCGTAGCCGACCAGGGCGCGGAAGCGCACAAGGCCGGTAGCGTCGTAGTCAAAGCCGGCCAGCACCGTGAAGTCGTTATAGTCCCGCTTTGGCTGTCCCGCCACCTGGTTAGAGTAGGAGGCGATGCTGTCCCGCACCACAAAGATTGCGTTCCGCCTCGGCGCAAGCTCGTAGCCTACGGCGATGCTCGGCGTGACCAGCACCCGGTTGCGGAAATCTTGCCGGACGTTGTTGGTCGTGCTGCCGCTGCCAAAGGTGTACTTTGCCACGTCGAGCGCTGGCGTCAGGAACAGCCTGCTGAAGTTGGCCCGGTAGCTTAGCCGGGCCGCATCAATGTCGTAGGACAGCGACTCCTGCAATCCCTCCGGCACGTCCAGGTCGCGCAGGGTCTGCGTCAGCTTCAAATGCGAGTACTGCAGCGACGCCACATCGCGGCCGATTTCGTAGCTACCGCCGATCCGGGCCGTCCAGTTCGTGTAAGACTGTCGCGGCTGGTCAAAATAACGCACGTCATCAACCGTAAGGGCCGCGGTCAGGCCAACGCGCGACACGTCCGAAGTGACCTCTAGCGACCCGTTGGTCTCGAGCACTGGGCTGCCGCGCGGGCGGGATGTGCCCAGGACGTTGCTTTGGTAGCCCGCGCTCTCGATCAGCAGGGGGCGTATGATGAAGCTGCCGCTGCGGATGCCGCCGCTCTCGTAGTCTGTCCGCTGGCGCGACAGCACCGTGACCCCGGCCTCGTTGCCCACGCCGCCGATAAACGGGGAGATGAACTGGTCAAGCGACTGCGCCCAGGCGGACGACCCGGCCAAGCCAGTCACGATGCCGCACGCGAGCAGCAGGCACGTCCGGGATTTCTGTGTGCGGCTGATCAAATCCCGTCCCATCTTGCGCGTCCGTCGGTGTCATGGCCCAGGCGAGCGAACCGGGACAATTCGGTCCGCTCTAGCCGAAAAGCTATACCCGACACCTGGAAAGTAAGTATAGCAAACCCTTGGTCACGCCTGAATGGAGTCCGCCGGTGTTGCAGTTGGGAGTCATGGTGCGCTGTCGCGTGCTAGCAGCCGCTATGTTGGGCGTGCTGGTTGGACCGGCCGTTGCGCAGGATACGGAAACGCCGACGGCGCCGCCAACCAGCGCGGCGGCGCTGCGCCGGGTCACATCGTCGTGCCGGGCGGAGACGCTGCGGTTCTGCCCGGCGCTGGCCCAAGCCGCGCCAACCCCGCGCAACCAGGCCATCTGCCTCCGGCCGTATAAGACCAGCCTGTCCCTGGGCTGCCGCAGCGCGGTCAATGCCGTGATCCGTTAGGACGCCCGCCATGGCGCCGGCCTGGGCCGCCCGTGTTCCGGCCACCATCCCCCAGGCCGCCGACGCGCAGCGGGACACGCTGCGGTTCACCGCCATCATGCTGTTCTCCTGCCTCGTGCTGCAGCGGTTCGGCCTGCCGCTTGGCGGCAAGGCATTCAGCCTGGTGGGACCGGTCGGCCTGGCGGTGGCAGGCTATTTCCTGCTGCAAGGCACGCTGGCGCTCGACCGGTTCCGCCTCGGCTGTTACCTGGCGCTCGCCGTGTGCGCCGTGCTCGGGCTCGCTTGGAACGCTCTTTCGCCTGGGCGTTTCGGCGAGGAGCCGAACCTGCAATCACTGTCGCAGTTCCTGCTGCTGACGGCGTTCGCCACCTTGGCGTTCGCCGAGGCCATGGATGAACGCCGGTTCTTCCATGAAGTGAACCGCTGGTTCGCCATCATCGCCGTAGCCGGGCTGTTGCAGTTCATGCTGCAGTTCGTGGGTATCCGCATATTCGCCTTCTCCGGGATATTGCCCGCAGCCATCCTGTTCGAGTTCGGCTACAACCTGCAAATCGGCATCGGCGTCGGCGACCTGATGAAGTCGAACGGGTTTTTCCTGATTGAACCCTCGGTGTTCTCCCAGGTCATGGCGCTCGGGCTGATCATCGAAATTCTGGCGTTCCGGCGGTTGCCCTACCTCGCGTTGTTCGTGACTGGTTTGCTGCTGTCGTTTTCGGGAACCGGATGGATCGTGCTGGCCAGCTTCGTCGTGGCGGCTGGGCTGGGCATGGGCTGGCGCGGCATCGCGATCGCGGGCGCGACGGTCCTGGTGCTGGGCGTGCTGCTTGGGGCCGGGTCGTACTTGGTGCCCGATTTGGCCGGCGCGCTGCAACAGCGCATGGACGAGTTCTCTCGGCCTGGCACCAGCGGCCACCGCCGGTTCATCACCCCGTTCTGGTTGCTGGACGACATGCTGAACGCGACTCCGACCGTCACCCTGTTTGGGCTTGGCGCCGGGGTCAGCGAGCGGGTCATCACGCCCTACGCCTATGACGTGAATACGCCCATCAAGATCTTCCTGGACTATGGCCTTCCGGCGTTGCTGGCCTACGTGCTGCTGTTCGTAGGCGGACGCAAATCACCGCTGCAGCACGCCATCTTGGCGCCGGTCGCCGCAATGTTCTTCATTGCCGGCAGCTACCAGCAGTTCGCGCCGGTGCTGTTCCTTGTGCTCCTGCTGATCGCGGTGGCGCGGCTCCGGCCGGCTGGTCAGGACGAGCCGGCCGCTGCATAGGCCAGCGCGGTGCGCCGTGCGATGCCGTCCCAGCTTTCGGTTTGGTCCGTCAGCAACAGCGCGTTGCGCGCGCAGGCAGCCGCGAACGAGCGGTCCTCGACAAAGTGCCGCATGGCGGCGGCCAGGGCCGGCGCATCGTCCGGCGGCACCAAGTGACCATGGACGCCGTCGGTAAGGGTCTCGCCAAACACGCCGATGTTGGACGCAACCACTGGCCGGCCATGCCCCAACGCTTGCGGCAGCACACCGCTGGTTTCCAGCTCGCGGTACGGGAACACCGCAACGGTGTTGCGCCTAAACAGCGCCGATACCTCGGCGTCGGACACAAACCGCGGCTCAATCGCCACGAAGTCGGCTAGGCGGTGCGCCCGGATCAGCTCCTGCAACGGCGCGAGGTCCATGTACGGCTTGCCGACGATACGGACCTGGGATTGCGCCCGCGCATGCGCGGGCAGGCCGGCGAACGCCTCGATCAAGGTATCCACGCCCTTATACGGCTTTATTTTGCCGAACAGCATGAACGTCAGCTTGCCATCCATCGGGTCGGTGGCCCGGCTAGCCTCCGACGCCGGCATCGGGCCGTGCGGCAGCACCACCAGCCGCTCGGCAGGAACGCCCTGGGCACGCAGCCGCGCCACCCCCTGCTGCGTATGCACGATCAACCGGCCGAACGCACCGAAGCACTGGGCGACGCCCTGGGCCTGCAGTCCCGCGGACGGATCGCCGTTGAACGGATTGGTGTCGTGCACCGTGAGCACCAGCGGCGCGACCCGGCGGAATTGGGTCAACAAACGCCGGTCCACCAGCGGTAGAGGCAACCACTGGAAGTGAATGACATCCGGACGCTCGCGGCGCAGGCGGCGTAGCAGCCTGGCCATGGACCACAGATGGTCAAGTCCCTTGATCCCCAGCCGTAGCGGCTTCGGCAGCGCGGCAACCGGCCGGCTGCCCGCGATCTTGTAGAACTCCGGCAGCAGCCTTACGCCCGGTGGGTTGCTGTCATCCGGGCCAGGACGGCGGCCATACAGCGTCACGTCATGCCCCGCCGCAGCCAACCCTCGTGCCAGCGCCTGGTCATACGGCAACGTGAACAACGAGGGATCAATCATCGAGACGCGCATGGATTAGACGCCCTTTGGGGAGGCCAGCGGCGGGGCGTAGGCGCGCGCCGAAGCGGGCGGGTTCCAAGTCTGGAACCGGTCGCCGCGCAACGACCGCCACACTCCGACGCCGGTCGCAAGGAACGCCCCCAGCACGTCGCGCAAGGTGGCGAGCACGCCCGTCCGCGCCCACATGATAACCACCAGGCCGCCCAGCCCGGCCGCCAGCAGCGTTGCCGACACAACCCACAACCCAGCCAGCGCCAACCCGCCCAGCACCAGGACGGACCCGGCCACCAGCAAGTAGATGGTCAGCCAGCGCAGCAGCTTGTGCGAGACGTACTTGTAAAGGTCGACCAGCGGCATCGCCCTTAGCCGTGGCCACAGCGCCCGGTGCACGTTCATCGCCTGGCACGAGATACGCACCTTGCGGCGGAACTCCTCGTGCGCTTGGGACACTGCCTCCTCATGCGCCAGCGCGTCGGCCGCCCGCACCACCCGCGCGCCGTCGCAAAGCACTGATAGCGAGGTGTACATGTCGTCAATCAGGTCCGGCGGCGGCGGCCGGTGCAGAATGCGCCGGATGGCGAAAATGGAGCCGTCCGCGCCCATCACCGAGCCGGACGCGCTTTCGAGCGCCTTGATCCGTTCCTCCAGCCGCCAGTAGGCTGAGCCTGCCTCGGCGGTCGCGCTGCCGTCCGCGCCGGTGTACACCAGATGGCCGCACACCGAGCCCACGCCGGGATCACCGAACGGAGCCAGCAGCCGCGGGATTGCCTGTCCGTCAAACAGCACGTTGGCGTCGCTAAACACGATCAGGTCTGCCTTGGTTAGGCTGACCAAGGTGTTCATGCCATGCGTCTTGCCCTGGCGCGCCGGAGAAACAACCAGGCGGATGCTGCCCTCATACTCGCGCAGGATTTCGGCGGTGCGGTCTGTGGCCGCGTCCACATAGACCAGAAGTTCGAGGCCTGGCGCCGCTTGCCGCATCGCCAGCATGTTTTCCGCTTTGGCGCGGATGACCGGTTCCTCGTTGTAGGCGCAGACGCATAACGCGGCCGTGCGCGGCGGGTCACCAACGCGGACGGGACGTGGCCGCAACCGGGCTAACAGCTTTAAGCTGAGCGGATAAGTAGTAAAAGGATGCACCGCCAACGCCAGCAACAGCATACCGGCCAGGCTTATGGCGAACCCGGCCATAGGGTGCCACAGGCTCATGACCGGGTGACTAGCACCGCAACGACCGGGGTGCGCGCGCTGGCGCCTAAACGGGTGGCCGCCTCTTGGACCGCAATGTGCCCGGCCCGGCCGTTCACCACCAGCATGGCGACGTCCGCCCGTTGCGCCAGCGCCGCTGTTTCGGACATTGCTGCCGGCGGCGCGTCCAACACCGTCAAGTCCAGCTCGTCCCGGGCTTCGACCAGCAGATTCTGGAAATGCGGGCTGTTCAGCAGGGCTTGCGCATCCGCGCCGCGCCCGGTGGCCAGCAGCAGGTTCAGCCCGGCCTGCCGGTCCTGCACCGCGATGTCGCGCCAATCCACCCCTGCCAACACCTGCAACATACCACCTGCCTCCTGCTGCTGGCGGCCGAGCAACCCGGCCATCCGCGGCTCGCGCAGGTTTGCCTCCATGAGCAAAACGCGCTCACCGTCGGCGGCAGCGACGCGCGCGAACGCGGCCGCAAGGCTGGCTGCCGTCTCGCCCGCCAGCACGGGCACGAACAGCACCGTTTTTGGCCGGCCGCCGCGTCCGGCAAATCCCAGGCGTCCGCGCAGCAGGCGCATGGCCTCGACATCCGGCCCGTTTGCGGCGGCGTTGCGCGACAGCACGCCGCGGCCGCGCCGCACTACGTTGCGCGACAGCGTCGCCAGCACCGGAACGCCTGTCGCCTGGGTGATTTCCCCGGCCGTTTCGAACCCGTCCACGCTGCGCAGCCGGGCCAGGGCAAACAGGCAGCCCAGCAGCGCGCCGCCCATGCCGCCCATTAGGCTCGCGATTTTTGCATTCGGTCCGGACGGTCCGCCAGGCGGCACCGCAGGGCTTAGCACCCGCACGTCCGGCGACTTCTGGCCTGCTGGCTGCACGACCGTCTGCTGCACGCGCTCCAACAGGGTTTGATACAGGTTGCGCCGGGTCGTGGCTTCTTGTTGCAGTTGGTCCAGTTGGGCGCGGCTGTTCTCAGCCTGCACGCCGGAGCGGCGGGCCGCCTCCAACTGCTGCTTCACGTCGGCTTCTTGGCCACGCGCGACGCGCAACTGTGCGCCGAGCGAGGCCACGATGCGTCCAGCTTCCTCGCTGAGCTGACGCCGGGTCGAGGCAAGCTCAGCGGACGCGCTGCGCACGCCGGGGTAGTCCGGACCGTAACGTGTCGAGAGCTCAGCCATGCGGCGCGTGGCCGACCCTTCCTGGTCGCGCAGGCGGGACACGGTGGGCGAGTTCAGCACGCTCGCCAAGGCATCGGACGAGCCTTGCTTCGCCGCCGCATTGGCGCGTTCATAGCTGACTTCGAGTTGCGAACGCTCCAGCGTGGCGCGGGCGGCGGCGCTCGTGAGCTCCTCCAACTGCTGCTGCCCGACGCTGCCGGCGCGCAAGCCGACCAGCTCGCCCTTGGTGCGCAGGTCGCGCATCTCTTTTTCGATGCTGACCAAATCGGCGCGCACCTGGTCGATGCGCTGGTTTATGGTCTGGTTCGCGTCCTGGTTCGCCTCAACGCGCCGCTGCGCCCGGGACTGGACGTATTCAGCGACTAGCGTATTGACGAACGCGGCAGCGATGCGGGGATCTTGCGAGGTGAACGAGACAGAGATCACCAGGCTGCGATTATCCTGGAACACGCCGAGCGCCTTGGACACGGCGCTGATCACCGCCTCATCCGGGCCAGGCGCCGGCGCACTGGCCGGACCCGGCGGCAGCATCGGCCCGACCACCGACCCGATTGCATCCTTGATTTGCTGTAATATCGTGAGCGGGCGCAACGCGGGATTGAACTCGGGCCGCTTGTCCAACTCCATGCGGGCCGCGACTTGGCTTACCAGCGCCCGGGATGTCAGCGCCTGCACCTCGGTGCGAACCCAGGGCATCGGGTCCGGCGAGCTGTCGGCGCGCAAGGCGCCCTGCAGCTCCGGAATGGCGAAGCGCTCGCCCTCAACGGTGAACGAGCTGTCCGCCGTGTAAGTCTTGGGCAGCGTCCGCGCGTAGCCGTACGCGCCAGCCGCTCCCGCCAGGCCCAGCAACGCCACGAGCCAGAGGTGCCGCCGCAGCAGCTTGACCAGTTGGCCGAGGCGCAACAGGCCAGTCGAGGCGGCGCTCGAGGGCGCTGGGGTTACGAACGAGTCCATGGGTGGCCTCCGGCAATGGCGCGCATGACCGCCTTAGTTCCGCGACAGTGCGGGATGCAAGTTCCTGGCGTCAGCGGCGCCGCGGGCTGGTTGGCCAGGCGGCATGTCCAGCAACGCCATCTCGCGTGCCGCCAGCAACAGCACATGGTGCATCAGGCCACGCTCCGCAAAGGAGTAGAGGCCAGAGCCGGGCGCCCCTGGCTGCAAGATGTTGGCGGCCCGCAAGGTCTCCCAGCACTCCGCCGTGATGGCACGGCCGCCCACCAGCACATCGCTTTGCGGTCCGACCCCATACGCCGGCTCCGCCACGCTCAGGCGTCCCCATGGGTCCTGCGGCGCCGTAGCGACCCGGCGCAGCGCCAACACCATGTCAGCGTCGCGGCCGTGGTCCGTCAGCGCGCTATACAGCGCAGTCACCCGGGTCGGCGCATCCTCGGCCATCCGGATAACTGCGGTCTCGAAGTCCTCCTCCGACACGGCGGTATCACTCCGCGCGGCGGCGGCTTGGGTGAGCCGTAGGCCCAGCAGTTGCGCCATGTAGGGCATTCCGCGCGACAGCACGGTGATGCGCGCCACGACAGCGTGCGGGAAGGTGAACCCGGCTTCCCGGCCGCCCTTGGCGATGATCTGCGCCACCTCGCGGTCGGTGAACAAAGGCAGGTGCACCCCGCCCACGCTGCGCTGGATGGACGGGTGCTGGCCCAGGATTTGGTCCAGGTCGTCCGACACGCCTACGATCAGGAACAGCAAAGGCACGTCACGGTCCGACAACTGTTTGATGGTATCGGCCAGACGGGTTCGGGTGCCCATGTCCTCAACGCGGTCGAACTCGTCTACCACGCACACCAGCGACCGGCATGCCAGGCGCTGGGGCAATGCCATGATGTCGCGCGGGCGCAGCTCGGTGGCAGGCAAGGCGGCTTCACACCCTTCCCCGCCCGTTCCGGCGCTCGCGGCCAGCAGGGAGTGCGGCAGGTCCCGCATCAGGCCACGCATGATGCTGTCGAAGGTGCTGCTGGCGTCGCAGATATGCCGGGCCACGATGACGCCGCTGCGGCGCATGGCCTCGACCGCGAGGTTGGCAAGCGATGTCTTGCCGCGGCCACGCTCGGAGTATAGCACCACGTGCGCCCGATCTTGTTGCAGTAGCTGCAGGATGCGGTGCAGCTCCGCCTCCCGGCCGACCAGCCGGCGACGGCCGGTTTTCGGCTGGGTTGGCGTGAACGCCTCGCTAGGCGGCAAAAGACGAGACTGCTCCATCCCCGCCGACAACGTGGGTTGCACCGCTTGGCGCGGCGCGGGCTTCGGCTGCAGTCCCAGAATACGGCGCAGGCCCATCAGCGTGCCGCTCGCACAGGAGCGGTCATATCGCGCCCCGGCGCTTCAACACGGCCGGCACGGTTTTAGCGAGAATCGCCACGTCGTGCCACATGCTCCAGTTCTTCACGTACCAGGTGTCCAGCGCAACCCGCTGGGCGTACCCGGTGTCGGACCGGCCGCTGATCTGCCAGAGGCCTGTCAGGCCCGGGCGCGCCTCATAATAATAGGCAATCGCGTCGCGGTAGCGCGGCACCTCGGCCGCCACGATTGGGCGCGGACCCACCAGGCTCATCTCCAAGCGCAACACATTGAATAGCTGCGGCAGCTCGTCCAAGCTAGTGCTGCGCAGCAAGCGGCCGATCCATGTGATGCGCGGGTCATTCCTCAGCTTCTGTTTTTCAGCCCATTCCGCCGCCGCGGCAGGGTCGGTCTGCAATAGGTGGCGCAGTACGGCGTCGCTGTCCTGCGCCATGGAACGGAACTTCAAGCAGTGGAACTTGCGACCGCCTGCGCCAATGCGGGTGTGGGCATACAGCACCGGCCCGCCGTCCAACGCCACAAGCAGCGAGATCGCCAGCAGCACCGGCGTCAGCACAATCAGCATAATCACGGCAGCGACCACGTCGAACACCACCTTGGTCGCTCGGGCGGCCGGCGTGCGTTCAACGTTTGCAGTTAGGAGCAATGCCATGTCTTAGCCTTCTCAGCGGTAGTCAGTGCGGCGGGTTCAGACCGGCCTGCAGCCTGCGGCTCGGCGTTGTCAGGCGTCGGGCGCCACAGGCGGTCGCGGCAAGGCCCACCAAACAACCCCGGTGGCAGTCGCCACATCTAGCGTGCGTAGGCGCAGACTGGTTCCAGGCATCCTGGCGCCTTTCCAAAAAATTATATTCACTGAGCAGGTGCAGCATTAAAGTACTAGGGGACCGGACGGCAATCAGTAAAGCCCTGTCTTAGTGAAATTGTGAGATTTATGGCACCTTTGGATCGGCCAAAAGTACCATTTCGGACAAAGACGTCAGCTTGCGTAAGCATGACTGTCATGCACATCCTTGTCCGCAAAGCAGTGATTTGTAATTTAACAATCCGGACAAAGTTTTGACTTAATCGAGCGAGAACAGTCCCAAGTCTTACATCACTCCCGATACGATAGCGCGGTCAAGCGCTGTTCCATCAAAGACAGTGCAATAGTCGACAGTGCAATAGTCGTGCCACCATTTAAGCTGGTTGGCGCTTGTGGCAGGTCCACTGGCAGCATGGGCCGCAATCGCTTGTTCATCGGCATGTGCCGCAACATACCCAGCGAGTGAGGACGTAAACACCACACGGGCAGGCAACCGGCTCTGCGTGGCGCGCATTGCACGACGTGACCGCCCAGATCCTGTGCAGCCAGAATGCAAAAGCGTAAGCGTACGCTCATATCTCACCTTAGTGTGACACCAACGCCGGATTGATAAAGGTTAAAGGTGCGGCGTCGCGTTTTTGTTACACGCGGCGGCTGTCAAACTGAACGAGCCGCTAAGCTGGTGGTTTAAGGACAGCATCGGATCGACGCGATTGGTGGCCGTGTTCAACGGCCTAACAGGAGGTCACGATGAGAGTTTTGCCCGGCATGGCGTCCGCGCTCAGCAATGCCCTGCTCGCCGCTCTGCCACAGGCGGAGTGGGATGCGCTGCGGCCAAACCTCACCCGTGTCCGCCTTGTGCCTGGGCAGGTGCTGATCGAACGCGGGCAGGCGACCGAGCACGTGTTCTTTATCGAGGAGGGCATGGCGTCCTTGGTGGCCGAGGCCGAAACCGGACGTAAGGGCGTGCAGGTCGCCATGATCGGCAACGAGGGCGTCGTTGGCGGCCTGGCCCTGTTGGGAGCTGAGTCTGCAGCGTTCGCCGCCGCGGTCATGCAAATCCCTGGCCCGGCCTTGCGCATTCCAGTTGCAGTGCTGTGCCGTTGCCTAGATGACAGCCCAGTGCTGCACCGCTTGAGCTTGCAATACGTGCAAAGCCTGGCTCGGCAAATCATGCAAACAGCCGCCTACAATGCGCGCAGCACCCTCGTGGAGCGGTGCGTGCGGTGGCTGCTGATGGCGCATGACCGGGTCGAGGGCGACGACCTGCCCGTCACGCACGAGGCGCTTTCGGCCATGCTGGGCGTGCGGCGGTCCGGCATCACTGTGGCCACGGCCGCACTGCAGGAAGATGGGCTGATCCGCACCAGCCGCGGCCGGATCCGCATCTTGGACCGGGCCGGGCTGGAAGACTTCCGGGCTGGCCGTTTCACCCCGGCCAGCCGCGCGCGTGCGGTGGACTTGGGCAAGGAGCGGACGGAACTGGGCGTCAACGCCTAGCCTGGCTCCCTACCATTCCTGACATTCCGGCGGAGGCCTACGGTGTTGCCGGACCCGACATCATGCATCGGGCAGTTCCGCCCCGGCGCATAATGCTCTAAGTGAAACGTCAACGGACCACGGTGAAGAACACATGAACATCCCGCTTCGTGCCCTGCCAGTCATGCTGCTGCTCGCTGCGTGCACGCCAGGAGCAGACGTGCCGCCCATCGCCGAGTACGGCGTGCAGAACTACAAGCTCGGCGGCGGCGACCAAATCCGCATCATCACCTTTGGCGAGGACCAGCTTACCGGCGAGTTCCGGGTCGATGAGGGTGGCCGTATCGCACTGCCGTTGCTGGGCAGCGTGCAGGCTGGCGGCCTGACGCCAGCGGAGCTGGACAAGCGGATTGCGGACCGGCTGCGCGAAACCAAGCTGCTGCGCAACCCAAGCGTCAGCGTCGAGGTGCTGGCCTACCGGCCAGTGTTCGTGCTGGGCGAGGTCGCGCGGCCGGGTCAGTACCCCTATCAGCCCGGCATGACCATGCTGACCACGGTCGCCGTCGCGGGCGGGTTCACCTACCGGGGCGTGCAGGACTACGCGACCGTCATCCGCACGGTCGACAACAAGGCGGTGGAGGGCCAGATCACGCCACGCTCCTTCATCGCGCCGGGCGACGTGGTGAAAGTCTACGAACGCCGTTTCTGATGCCGCAGCCTTACGCCCTGGTCTTCAAGACCCACGCCTGGGACCCTTTCATCGCACGGCAGCTCGAGCGGTACAAAGCACGGTGCCGCTCGGGTGCGCTGGTGATCGTGTTGGACGAGACCAACGGTTCCGCCGGGCCGATTCCGCACGACCAAGTCATCCGCACCACCAACCAGGAAATCCTGGCGCTCGGCTTGGCGAACGCGTTCGGCAAGGGCGGGCTGATTTGGTGGAACACCGACTATCCCAACTACCTCGCGTTCCAGCGGCTGCCGGAGTACGCCCATTACGTGTTCGCGGAGTATGACACTTGCGCCAATCTCGACATCGACGCACTGGTGGCGAGCGTGGCGGAGCGCGGCATCGACATGCTGACCCAGCCAACGCGGCAGGATAAACAGACCTGGTACTGGACCAAATTCCATGAGGCCGTGTACGACCACGACGAGATCCGAGGGTCACTGAACTGCTTCTCGGTGTTCTCGCATCGCGCCATGCAGATGCTGATGGAGCGCCGGCTGGCGGACTCCAAGGAGCACGCGGCCGGGCGGATGACGTTTTGGCCGGGAAATGAGGTGTTTGTGGCTACCGAGATCGCCCGTGCCGGCTACCGCACCGCCGCGCTGGAGGAGTTCGGCGATGCCACGAACTACGAGTGGCATCCGCCGATCCTAGAGGACGACCTGCCGGGCAAACCAGGCACGTTCCTACACCCTGTGCTGGACCGGAAGCGTTACATCGCCAGCGTGCTGAAGTTCGAGTTTGACCTCTCTTCCTACTTCTCCGCCAGCAGCCCGCTGCGGCAGGAGTTGGCGCGCTTTCCGGCGCGCGACTACGTGCCGCACATGCCGGGCGCGTTCCGCCGGCAGGTGTTGGTGAAGGTTCGGCAAGCCTTGGGGTCGATCTGATACGTCGTCGCACCATGCTGGCCGGCGCCGCTGCGGCGCCGTTGCTGTCCCAGGCCAGCATGGCCGCCGACGTGCAGCCAGTCGGCGCGTCCGGCCTGACTTTGGTGGGTGATTGGACGTTTGGTCGGCGGCCCGGCGCAACGGTGCGCGACATGACGGCGTTGCGCCGAGACTTCCGCTTCCGATACTTCTACGAGAACGGCAAGCTGGACAAGCTGCACACCTACTGGTCGGTCCACCGCGACTACCCCGAGAACGATCCGCGCGCGCTGCATGTGTTCGCCGACAAAGCGCTCGTGCTGAAGGGCCGGGTGCCGCCTGGTGGTGGCTTGCGGCCGGGCGGGATCGAGTCAGGCATGTTGCGTGGGCTGCTGCCGTTCACGCCCGGCATGTATGTGGAGATGCGGGCGAAGCTGCCGCGTGGGCTTGGGGTATGGCCCGCCTTTTGGCTCAACCCTGGCGTGGAGCAGCCGGGGGAGCGTTTCTCTGAAGCGCCGTGGCCGCCCGAGATCGACATTTTCGAGTTTTTCGTCTGGCAGGGGCGCACCCGGCCGCGAATTATGACCGCCTATGTGCAAACCGCTGGCCGGCCCGCCGACTTTGGTAACCCAGAGGACGTTTTCAGCCTGTTCGACCGCGGCAACTATGATCCCGGGATCGACTTTTCTGAGGACTACCACGTGTTCGCGTTGGACTGGCAGCCGGACTTGCCGACCTGGATGCTGGACGGGCGGCGCATCAAGCAGACCCGTTACCACTGGCGCGCTCCGCCAGCGCACATCCTGGTCACCAATCAAATTGGCATGATCCTGGATGGAGTGAACCTCACCGGGATGCGGGCGGATGAGGCGGCGTGGGACTACTCGATTGACTACCTACGCGTTTGGAAGCGCTAAGCAGGAATTCTTAACGAGAACAGGCGCTCGACCGCAAGGAACAGGCACGCTGCACCAGCAAGTGCCGCTCCGAACGCCAGCGGCAGCAACAGCCAGAACAGCGCAGGTTCTTGCCCGTCCGCGGGCCAGACTATGGCCAGGCTGATAAAAGTGGCCTTCAGCGCCAACCCGTGCAGCAGGTAGAACGAGTAGCTCATCGCTCCGAGCCAGCGCAACGGAGGTGCCGCCAGGGTTTTTGCAACCAAACCCGCCCCGGACAGCGCGCTGGCGCAAAGCAGGAAGCAGGCGATGAACAGCGCGCAGAACGCTACCAGGTTCGGCACGCCAAGCAGCAACAAGGCTACGCATACCGGCATGGCGCTGAGCGCAGCCAGGTTCACCTCGGGCACGCGCCGGGCATTGATCCACGGCAGCGCTTCGGCCAAAAGCATACCGCAGGCGAACATGCCAGCCCGGGAGTGAGGGAGCGGCAGGAGTTGCGTGGCTATGGCCAGCAGCAACAGCAGGGTCACGCGAGCCGGACGTCGCCAGGTTCGCAGCCCCAGGCCCGCTACCAGAAAGGGAACGACAAGGTAGAACGCTGCTTCATAGCTGAGGGTCCAAGCGACTGTAATGATGGGCGTGATGGGCAGCACGCCGGGCAGCAGCAGCAGGTTCGCCACGATGTACTGAGCCGCCTGGATTGGGTCTTCCGGAACCCGGCTTTCCTGCGGCACGGCCGCTGACAGTAGCAGATAGATCAGCAGCACCACCAGAAAGGTGGGGTACAACCGCCGGATGCGGCGGCCGAAGTAGGGCACGAACTGCCACCTGCGGCGCATCAGGCTGTCGTAGATCAGGTAACCGCTCAGGACAAAGAACAGCTCCACCCCGGCATTGCCAAGCATCCCGACCGCATCGGCCAAACCCACCACCCAGGACTCCGCGATCCACGGGCGTACCAGACTGCAGTAGTGCACCAGGAACACCAGCCCAGCGGCGATGCCCCGTAGCCCGTCGATTGGCAACTGGCGGTACGAGCTGGCCGGCCCCGGCTCGAATGAGGCGGCGAGATGGGACGCGAGCCTAGCGGATAGCGGGCGAGATCCTGTCCGGGCGAGCAGACGGGTACCCATGGGGGCTAGCGGAACAGGGCCGTCGCTGGCAACGGCGCTGGCCGTATCGTCGAGCGGAGGTCCCAGACGCCGCGCAGCAAAGCCACCCCGCCCGGCAGACACAACAGCGCGACGCCGCACACGCCGTAGGACAACAACACTTCGGTGCCTAACCGCAGCACCGGAGCTAAACCGATGCTAGCCATGCGCGCCTCCGCCAGATGCACCGCGAGGGTTGCGACCGACCCAGCCGCGAGCATGGGGTAGCACACTCGAACCACGTCCCACGGCCCCACCGGCCCGCGGCGGGTTGCGCCCCACAAGGGCAGCCCGTGCACCACGACGGCAGACGCGGCATAGGCGGCCGCCACGCCCTCGACACCCCAGGGCAAGCCGGCCAGCAACGCGCAAATCGCCGCCGCCGTGCGGAGGCCCGCGTAGATCATCTGCTCCCCCGCCCGGTCCTGGCTGACGAACAGCCAATACGCGCTGATGGAGAGAGGCGCGAAGCCGGTGGCGACAGCCAGCCACATCACGATCGGCGAGGCCGCGACCCACGCCGGACCGAGCAGCCAAGGCACCAGCGTGCCCGCCGCTGCCACCGTGAACGCGACCGCCGGCACCGTGATCAGCAGCAGCATTTGGAGCATTTGCAGATAGGCCCGGCGATAGCGCTGATCCGCGCCCTGTAGCCGGGACAGCAACGATACCGCCACCCGCGCCAACGGCAGGCTGATGGTCCAGATCGGCGCTGCGACCAGTTTGAACGCGCGGTCATACAACCCGAGCGCCGCACTGCCGCCCAGCTTGCCGATTAGGATGCTGTCCAAGTTGGCGCCGAGGTAGTTCACCAAGTTGTAGACGGTGAGGTGCCCGCCAAACTGCAACAGCCGCAACACGCCCGGCACCCGACGGGGACGCGACGGCCGCCAACCTGATCCTGACCAAGCCAGCACCAAGATCGTGAGCGAGTTCACCGCCTGCATCACTACAAGCGACCAATAGCTCAGGCCGAACCAAGCTGCGGTAAGCCCGGCCACCACCGATAGCATGGTGCAGGCTACGTCCATCACCGCGAGCGGCCCGAACCGCATGTGCCGGTTCATCACCGCCACGTGCTGCGCCGACAACCCACCCAACACCAGCAGCACAGCAAGGCAGGCCACCACCTCGGTGAGCCGCGGCTCATTGTAGAACAGCGCGATCAAGGGCGCCGAGAGCGCCACCAGCAGCGCCAAAGCGGCACTGACGCCCACGTTGATCCAGAACAGCGCGGAAAGCTCGGCCTGGGTGATGGAGGGGCGCTGCACGGTGGCCTGCGTCAGCCCGAGATCGGTGAAGATGGCCACGAAGCTCAACACCGGGCCGATCATGGCGACCAGGCCGAACTCGGCCGGCAGCAGCAGCCGGGCCAGCAGGATTTGCGAGCCGAACTGCAGGACGAAGCGCGTGATTTGGCCCACGAACGTCGCCGCCGCGCCACGCACGGAGTTGCGCTTCAACAAGCCAGGATCGGTATCGGCCGGCAACACGCCTTGACGGGCATCCGGGTCCACTGTGTCGCCGTCCAGCGGATGGCTTTGCCTAGTCATATTGGGAGGGTCTTGCGAGGGCGGCGCTCCGTGACGCAGGCGTCAGTGGCCTACGGGCGGACCGCGCCTCTCGCAGCGCGGAGCGGGGCGCTGGCACGACTCCCATTGCGATGCGCCGGTCGCGGTCGGCGGCGTCCTGCATAAGACGCTCCCGGAACTCCGGGGTATAGACGCCACGCGGATCGACCGACGGCCGCACCGGCGCGTCCGGCCGTGCGCCATATCGTGCGGCCAGCGGCCAAATTGCCATGACCCGGCGCTGGTAGGTGTCGCTGACGCCGGGCGTTTGCGAGTGGTAAGCGGCGGCGGCGTTCGGCCAGGCGCGGGTCTGCGCGAACAGCCGCGCCAGGAAACTCGCGGCGTAGGCGGCGTTGGCGGCCGGGTCGAACGCCTGCTCGAGCGAAGCGAACGCGGCGGGATGGTGCAGCAGGTTGACTTGCATGCAGCCCACGTCGATGGACTGCACGCCTTGCGCGCGCGACCGCTCGACTGCGGCGATGGCCTCCGCCTTCGTTTCGAAAAAGTATCCGGTCCCGGCCACGTTGATGGTCCAAGGCCAGGACACCACCCGGCCGCTGCGGGGATCAACGCGCCCGCTCTCGACCATGCCGATGCTGCTGAGCAGACGGGAGGGCAGCCCGGCCGCCGCTTCTGCGGCTTGGATTGCCGGCTGGCACAGCGCGCCGTTCCCGCCCAAGCTTTCGGCCGGCCGGCGCGCATCCAACGGACCAGCGTGCGCGCCCAAGGAGCCAGCTACGAGGATGCTGAGGGCCAACGCCCCTGTCCAACGCATCATAGCCGTCCGGCCGGCGCGACGGCGAACTGCTGCCAAGGTCCGGCGGCGTAACGCGGCGTGTCGATCCCGATGGCGAACACGCGCCAGGCATACCGGGCAGCGACAGGCGGCAACCGCACCTGTGTCGCCGAAACGTCCACGTAGCGCGCCAGCACCTCACGTATGCCCGGCGGCTCCATCTCGAACAACTCCACCAGGAACCGCACCGGCCTTGGCTGCGCCGGCGCCGCCCAAACGAGCGCGATCGGCGCCTCCTCGCCGCCGGGCAACGGACGGGAGCCGTCTGGGCTGGTGGGAACCACCGGCGCCAACGCGGCCTGTTCGGACCCGGGCTGCGGGCGCGTGGTTTGAATCCGGCCGGATGCGGCGGCGATCCCACCGGCGGCGGCGGCACGGTACCATGCCGCGGCTTGATCGGGATTGGGTGGCACGCCGTCCCCGGCGGCGTAGAGCTGCGCCAGGCTGAACTGGGCACGCGGCAATCCGGCCGCGGCGGCACGGGCGTACCACGTCGCGGCTTGTTCGGCCTGACGCGGCCCGCAACGAGCGCTGTCGTGCAGCACAGCCACGTTGAACGCCGCCGAAACATGGCCTGCCTCGCCGGCGCGGGTGTACCAGTCGCATGCCACAAGCGAGTCCTTGGGGACGCCGCGACCAAGGTCGTAAGCGATGCCCAGCCCAAACTGCGCGTCGTTGTCGCCTAGCGCCGCTTCCTGTTGCCACAGGGTCACTGCCTCGGCGTAGCGTCCGCCGTTGTAGGCACGCCATCCCGGGGTGTCCAAGGCGGCCGCGGCAGGCCCGGCTGCCACGATGGCAGCGACCATTGCGACAGAGCTGGTAAGGCTGAACAGTTTGTCGAACCACTGGGCCATGTGCATCGACGCCAGCGGCTCGGCCACGCCCCGGGACGCCTCCACAGCCGGCTCCGAGCGTCGGTTCAAAACGGTCATTCTCTTGACTCACTCGTTATTTGGGGGGCGCTGGCCCGGCGCGCCCTAAAGGTGGGATCATTGGACGAGACTGTGACGCGCACCGTGCCAGGACGAGGTGGGCCGCCACGCTGGGTGACCAAGCGCTCGCGGCCGGTCTCACCGGCTTGTCGCGCCACGGCAGCGGCGCCGGCTGCATCCTCGGCAAAGAAGAAGCCGATCATTGGCTCGCCTCGCCGCGGCGTGCCCGGGTCAGGGTCGCTGGCGTCAAAACCTTCGGCCCGCAATTTCTGCACCAGCTCGATGCTGCGACGCTCGGCGGCGGGGTCGCTGCGTTGATAAACAGTCATCACGCGGACCGGCACGGATGTAGGCAGGGTCGAACCGGCCTGGTCTGGCGCCTGCGTGACCGAGTCCCGCAAGCCGGAAGGCGCTGCGCTGTCCAAGGCGGGACCGGACTGCGCCGGTCGCCCCTTTCCCGGAACTGCGACGGCATTGGTTGTGGCAGGCGCGTCTGCTGACATCGGGCGTGCATCGGCCGACGCGGAACCGGGCGCCGGCGGCGTAACTGCCGGCTGACTCAGGCCCACAGATAGAAGCGCACCGGCCACTACGACGCCACAGACGGTAGTGACGGCTGCCGCCGTTGTTCGCCGCCGGCGCGGCGATGCGGGCCGCTCCTGGTGCGCCGCCGGCACTGCGCCAGGGCCATGCTGCTCCGGCGGTGCAGCCGGTGCGTCCTCGTCCAGGTCCTCGTGGCGCAGCGTGGTGCCGCTCTGCACCTCGGCCGCCTCGGCCACGTGCGCGGCACTCACCTGCGGCGCGTCCTCCAGCCGGGCCAGGAACACCGCCAAGCCCGCCAGCGTCTGCACCGCCCGCGCCGACCCGGCCGCGTGCCGCGCCAGCGCCGCCACCGCATCAGGGTGCAGCAGGTCCGCCGGCTGGCCCGACTGCGCCAACTGCGCCGCCAGGAACGGTCCCACGTCGGACGGCGCCAACGGCCCGAGCGTCACGATGCTGAGGCCCGCCGGCAGCTCGGAGAACCGCTCCAGCAAGGCAGGCGGCCCGGCCAGCACGCAGGGCCGCGCCTGGCGCGCCAGCACGTCCAGCACCGCGCCCGGCAGCCGGTCGGCCTGGTCGATCAGCACGATCTGCGGGTTGCCCGCCCCCTCGCCTGCGCCGTGCTGCAGCAGCAGCGCGTCCCACCCGGCCTGGCGCAGCGCGCGCGTGAGCGCCTGCAGGAACAGCGTCTTGCCGGCGCCAGAGGGGCCAAGCACCGCGATCAGCCCAGGCCGGCTCAGCGCGTCCAGCACCGCATGCCACGCCGCCGCCCAGCCCGGATGCACCACGATGTCGTCCACCGAAACCGGAGGCTGGAACGGAACCCTGGCGACATTGGCGTAAGCGTGATGCTGCTGAGAGGCGGGCATCGGTCGTTCAGGTCCTTCGGTGACGGGGAGGGTAGACGGTATTGGGGTGTGGCGGGCGACGGTTAACTTGGGTGGAGCAATACCCTAGCGCGACGCGGTATTGAACAAGAAATCGTAATTTGTTCTTTATCGCACCATAAATAGCACAGTTTCGAACAATTTGTCTAGAGCGATCGGAAGGTAAGCTCAGCTTTGAAAAGCGTGTGGGCACTCAAGGCGAACTCGGCTTTAAAAGTGTCAGCTCAAATAAACTTATCGATCCGATGTCAGTTTAAGCTATATTTTGATAATATCTCTGAAATTGATGCTTTAGTAGCGTGCTTCTGACACTGTTGCTCACGAAATCGTGTTCAGTACGATCTGGTTCCGCACACCCCTGTGCCGGCCTTCCGGATGGTGCCCCATGGCCTCAAACACGAACACCCTCTTCCCGCTCGGCACCATGAGCGGTGGTCCCAACGGCAGCGACGCCGCGGCGCAGGCCCGGTTTGAAGCCCAGTTCAGCGATTTCGCCCAGCTTATGGGCACAACGCCGAAATTCATGAATGCGTTCGTCGACCCGGCACAGCCCATCACCAGTTGGGCCGCGAATGCGAGCTGGACCGCGTGGTCCTGGGCGCAGTCGCCGCTCGCAAGGGGCATGACGCCGGTCATCGGCCTTCCCATGGCGACCGAGGCCGACCGCGGCCATCCCGGCGCCGTCTACAAGGCATTCGCCTCCGGCCAGTATGACGCGGAACTCCGTGGCATCGTGCAGTCGTGGGCGGGCCATGGCTTCGACACGCTGTACATCCGGCCGGGCTACGAGATGAACGGCACGTTCATGGCGTGGTATGCGGGGGACGACGCCGAAACCCAAGCTGATTGGGTCGCGGCCTTCCGTCACATCGCCGACGTGCTCCACGCTGCGCCGGGCGCGGACGTGAAGGTGATCTGGAACCCGAACGTACAAAGCTGGAACGGCGACCTGGACGTGAAGACCCTCTACCCCGGCGACAGCTACGTCGATCTCATGGGCGCCGACCTCTACAGCCCGATCTACCCGCGGGACCTCTATAGCTGGTCACGCGATAACGGCACCGTGGACGCGAGCTTCGAGGAGTGGGCCGCCGATCCGGTGAACCGCAAGCACTACTGGGACTTCCCGGCCGCGAACCAGTGGCACCCCGAGAACGACGGGCAGGGCAACAGCCTGAGCCTGCAGGACATGATCGATTTCGCCAAGGCGCACGGCAAGCCGCTCGCCCTTGCCGAGACCGGCGCGGGCGGCGACGGCGACCACGGGCCTACGGACGATCCGGCATTCCCGGAATGGCTGTCCGCCAAGCTCGCGGCTTCCGGGGCAGACATCGCGATGGTGAACATCTGGAACGTTGCGGCCCATGACGCTGACTGGACGTTCTCCGGCGCGAATTCGATCCGGCCATTGGAGGCGGCGGCCTGGTCCAAGTTCTTTGGCGCCGGGTCGGCCGGCATGGCGCCGGTCATAATCGGCTCTGGCCCGGATAGCATCGTGCTGAGCGTGTCGGAGGACGCCTATCAGGGCGACGCACAGTTCACCGTGCGCGTCGACGGCAACCAAATCGGCGGCGTCCAAACCGCGGATGCTTCGCACGGCGCCGGGCAGACCCAAGACTACACCGTGCTGGGCGATTTCGGCGCCGGCGCGCACACGGTCGACGTCACGTTCCTGAATGACGCCTATGCCGGCACGGCGTCCACCGACCGCAACCTCTATGTGGACAGCATCACCCATGACGGGACCACGACCACGACCAACGCGGCGCTGTTGAGCAACGGCACGCAAGCTTGGACGGTCGGCGCCGCCGGCCCGCTCACGATCGGCTCCGGTTCGGACAGCATGGTGCTGAGCGTGTCGGAGGACGCCTACCAAGGCGACGCGCAGTTCACGGTGAGCGTGGACGGCAAGCCGGTCGGCGGCATCCAGACCGCGACGGCGTCGCACGGCGCCGGGCGGACGCAGGCCTATACGTTGCTGGGCACGTTCGCCGCCGGCTCGCACACGGTCGACGTCACCTTCCTGAATGACGCCTATGGCGGCACGGCGTCCACCGACCGCAACCTTTACGTGGACAGCATCAGCAGTTCCGGCTCGGTCACGGCGGGAGCGGCAATGATGGGCGGCGGCATGCGCCGGTTCGCCGTCATCACCCCTGACACGGTCGCGGGCAGCGCAAGGGCCATGAGTTTTGTCGCGGACGGCAACAGCGCCGCCCCAGACGGAACGGCCGGCGCCGCTCAGCTTGTCGATGGCACGGCGATGGCAGACAGCTTTTCCAGCACTGCCACAGCGCCTGCCGCCACGCCGCTGTACCAGCCAGCCACGCCCGTTGCCGGCGCCATGCTGCCGACGGCGACCGCCTCGCTGCTGGAACTCACGCCGGTCACGCTGTAGCCGCGCGGCTGCGCTTGGCTTCAACCGGAGCATGGGTTCGCTCGGGTACGGTGAACCAACGCTTAAGTGACAACCAGCGTATCGTCCGCATGGTGCGGGCGATACCACGGGAGCATGGACCGTGTTACGCGTGCGGCATGACAGTGGAACATGCCGCTACGCTGCGGCTCGCAATCGGGATCGCCACGCGGGGCCGGGCAGGGATCTTGACCGAGACGCTGCACGAGTTGCGCCTGCAGACCTGTCCTGCCGACCGCGTGCTGGTGTGCGGCACCGAGGCCGCGGACGTGGACGGCGTGCCTGAGGGAACCGAGGTGCTGTTGGCCGCCTCCGGCCTGCCGCGGCAACGCAACGCCATCCTGGACCGGCTGGATGATTGCGACGTTGTGCTGTTCCTGGATGACGACTTCCTGATGGCGCCGCGCTATGTCGAGGCGACGCTGGCGGCGTTGCGCGCGCATCCGGACCTGGTGGCCACCACCGGCACGCTCATTGCCGACCATGCGCGCGGGCCGGGCCTCACGCCCGAGGCCGGACGGGCGCTGATCGCCGCCGACCCATCCACGAACCTTGATACCGGGCTGGACCGCGCCAACCATGGCTACGGCTGCAACATGGCGGTCCGCTTGGCCATGGCCCGCCGCTACGGGGTGCGTTTCGACGAGCGCCTGCCGCTATACGCGTGGTCGGAGGACATCGATTTCACCCATCGCCTGGGCCGCCACGGCTGGATCGCCAAGCTGCGCGGCGCGCGCGGCGTCCACCTCGGCACTAAGGAGGGCCGCACGCCGGGACGCCGGCTGGGCTACTCGCAGGTCGCGAACCCGATCTACCTGTTCCGCAAGGGCAGCTATACCTGGGGCCGTGCCGCCCGCAGCGTCGGGCGCAACTTGGCGATGAACGCGGCCAAGGCGTTCCGGCCTGAGGCGTACATCGACCGGCGCGGCCGGCTGCACGGCAACGCGCTGGCGTTCCTTGACCTGCTGCGCGGCCGGATGACGCCCGAACGCATCCTGGACCTGTGACCATGCAACAAGCTCTTGGCCCGGCGACGCCCCGCGTCACAGTGGCGATCCCGGTTTACAACAGCGCGGCCACCCTGGAACGCTGCATACGGTCCGCCATGGCGCAGACCCTGCAGGACATCGAAATCCTGGTAGCCGACGATGGCTCCACCGACGACAGCGCCGCGCTGGCGGAGGCATTGGCCCGCGAGGACCCGCGCATCGCCGTACTCCGTCTGGCGCCGAACGCTGGCAAGCCGCGTGCCATGAACGCCATGGTGACGGCGGCGCGCGGCGAGTGGGTGGCCGTGCTGGACGCCGACGACGCCTATCGTCCGCAGCGGCTGCAACGCTTGGTGGCTGCGGCGGAGGCCGCCGGCGTGGACATGGCGGCCGACAATTTGCTCTACCGCGACGCCGGGATCGACCAGATCGTCAGCATAGGCTTCGATCCTCAAGCGCCGGAACGCATCATCGGCACCGCAGACCTGGTGCGGACCGCGGACTCATTCGGCACGTTCGATTTCGGCATCCTGAAGCCGGTGGTGCGGCGGAGTTTCCTGGTGGCACACGGGCTACGCTATTACGAGCATACCCGGCTGGCCGAGGATTTTTACTATTTGCTGAACTACTTCGTCGCGGGCGGCCGGGCTTGCCTGCTGAGCGAGCCTTTGTACGACTGGACGCTGCCGTTCGGAACCGTGTCCCGCCGTTGGACCGGCACCGGCGGCGGGGCCTGGCGCTACAACTACCGCGAGGCGTTGCTGGCGAACGACCACTTCATTGCCGAGATGCGCCGCCGTGGCGAGGCCGAGGTGGTCGCGATGCTGCAATCGCGTGGGCGTCAATACCGGGTCATGGTGCACTACCTCGACGCCCAGCGCTTTGCCGCCGAGGGCAAGTGGCTCCGCTCCGTGGGCATCATCGCGACGCACCCCTCCACGTACCGGCTGTTGTTCTCCCGCGTGACGGGGCGGGTGCTGCGCACGCTGCGCCGCACGGGCCATTCCGGCGCCCAGGCTGTGACATGACCGGCCGCACGACCTCGCGCATCCTAGTCGTGAGCGCGTCCGACTCCCGGTTCATCGGCCTGCTGCGCGACATGATCGGCTCGATCCAGCCGTTCCTGGCGCAACCGGGCATCGATCTTGCCTGCTTCGACATCGGCCTGAGCGCATCCGACCGCGACTGGCTGGTGGCACAGGGCGCTCAAATCCGCGCGCCCGGTGGGCACCTGGGCCAAGACGCCGCGACCCACAGCCCGGCGCTGCGCTCGTTCCTGGCGCGGCCATTCCTGCGCGAGTACTTCCCGGGCTACGATGTTTATATTTGGATCGACTCCGACATCTGGCTGCAGGACGTGGGCGTGCTGCAGCAGTACGTGGACGGCGCCCTCCAGTGCGGCCTGGCGGTGGCGCACGAGGAGGAACGGGCCTACCGCTTCCAGCCCTGGCTATTTGGCTGGACCGCCAAGCATTTCCTGCTGGGCTATGGCCCGCTGGTCGGCGCCTACCTGCTGGCGCGGCCACACGTGAACGCCGGTTTTTTCGCCCTGGCGGCCGACGCGCCGCATTGGGACGCCTGGGCCTTGCGCTATGCCGCCGCCATTCGCCGCTCCGGCGCCCTGGTGCCGCACGACCAGTTCGCCCTCAACCATGCGGTGCACGCCCGCGGCGCCGACCGTGCCTGTCTGCTTGATCCCGGCTGCAACTGGATTTGCGAGCGCGGCCCCCCGATGTGGAACGACGCCGAGGGCGTGTTCTGCCGCCCCTATGCGCCCTACAGCCGGATCGGCGCGCTGCATTTGGCCGGGCCTGGCAAGCGCACCGCCTACGCCGTGCGCCGGACCGGAGGCGGCAGCTTCTCTACGCTAATCCTGCGCGGGGCATCGCCGCTGAACCCAGTTGTTGGGCCGACTTGGGATGCATCGCACCTGGCCGTCACGCCTGCCCCGTCCCCGCCAATCGGTGCATTGTAGCACGGCGTAATGATAGTATCGTGACGGCCAATGTGTCATAAGGCATGTTCAAGCGTGGGCATGGCGTCACAAAGGACCGGGGTTCATGGCCTTGTTTGCCGCAACTCCATCCCACAAGGACCAAGTCCCGGCTGGATCGGAGCTGCCGTCCCCGGCCGCCGAGCTCGCCGGATGCATCGTAAGCGGCAAATCGCCCGCGACGATTGAACGGTCGTCAGCGCGCGGCATCGTGCTCGGCCTCATGCTGGGCATCGCCGCATGGTGCATGATCGGCGGCGTAGCCGTGCTATTTTGGTTGTGACGGCCAAGACGGGTAGGTTCATGGCTGGGCAGCTTACGTAAATCTCACCCTAGCGGCCAGCGATGCCAGGCCTGCCCTGTGCAGGTCGTGAGCAAACTGTAATTTGCCCTCGCCATCTTGTCGTCAGATTGCAAATCTGAATTCAAGTAAACTATGAAGCTGCCCGAGATAAAATATGTCTATCAAAGCCTGTCTCAATGTTGAAATGCACTGCTGTATAGTCCAGCATAGTTGCGAAACTTTTGGCATTGAGACTCGGTCGGATTAGCCTGCTAACGAACACGTCCGATTTGGCACAGATATAGGCATTATTTAAGAGCCTGTTTGACTATGCTGCCATGTATTCGGGGCGGTGATAGGCACGCAG
>CAXTCN010000024.1:0-53961 GCA_964242575.1 uncultured Acetobacteraceae bacterium
CGTGCCTATCACCGCCCCGAATACATGGCAGCATAGTCAAACAGGCTCTTAGAGCCTTAATGACTAGTTAACGAGTGAGGTTTTGTTATTGAATTTTATCAGAAATCCCCATCTCTGCCGGGTTTTGCCAGTAATTATTCAGTGTTTTGTTGCGGCCATCTCGTCGAGCAGCGCGCTCCATTGCTGGGCGACGGCATCCGGCCGGAACCGGGCCACTGTGGCATCCCGGCATGCCGCCAACTCAGCCCGCAGCGCGTTCCGTCCAGGAGACACGCACAACCGCACGATGGCCTGCGCCAGCGCCTCCACGTCGTAGGGATCAACGAACAGCGCCGCGTTGCCGAACGTCCAGCGGAAAACCGGGAGGTCCGACACGATCACCGGCGCGCCGGCTTGCAGCGCTTCGAGCGGCGGGTAGCCGAACCCCTCGGCGAACGAGGGGAACGCGAAGCACTCCGCCTGCCGCATCAGCGCCTGCAACTCGTCCAGCGGCAAGCCCTGGAGGTGCATGATGCGTCCCTGCCCGACGTAGGGCGCCATGAGCCGCAGCCCTTCGTCCTCCAGCCAGCCGCGGCCGGCCACGAACACGAGGCGGAGGTCCGGGTCATGCCGGGCAGTGACCCGTTCCCAGGCGCGGATGACGCCTGCGAAGTTCTTGCGCGGCTCGAACGTGGAGACAGCGAGGACATAGCGTGGGCGGTCCTCAATCGGCGGCAATGCGGCGGGCGTGCCGCCAAGCGCCCGGAACGTGCGCCGGGCCGCAACAATGCCGGACACCGCGATCTCCTCCGCGCCATGCGGCGGTGCCAGCGCGCACGGAATTATCCGCGTCCGCTCCGCGCGGCGAGGGTCCGCCAGCGCCAGGTCCTGCACCCCTCCGGGACTGTCGCAGATGAACCAGGTCCGCGGGTCGCAACCCTGGACCATGCGCTGGTGCAGCAGGCCATTCTGCCAGTGCGGCACCATGTCCGCGTCCGTGAGCGGAATGGCGTCATGGTAGCGCACCAACGGCTGCACGCCCGGCGGCAGCCGGACGGGCCGGGCATTGACGAACAGCGCGAAGTCGAACGCCGGCACATCGAGCGACATGGGGGGCAGGAAGCCGAGCACGCCGGTGCGGAACAGCAGGCGGGAGATGCTGAGGTCGGTGCCCAGGAACGGCTGCGCCTGCACCAGCGCCCGCTGCGACGGCGGGAGCGTCTGTTCGAACAGCACGCGCCAGATGCCGTCTTGCATCTCGCGCGGCATCGGCAGGGCCGCATGCCGGGTTGCCAGCACGCGGCGGATGTTGCGGAGCTGCGCCGTGCGGGACTTGCGCGGGACCGGCTCGGCCGCGCGCGACATCCAATGGACGATCCCGGCCGCCAGCGCCACTTGCGCCTGGCCGGCCCGGACGCGCGGCAGGTCATGGGCGCGGAGCGGCATCAGCAAGCCGGTCGGTTCCACGCTGTCCAGGCCGGCCAGCATGGCGAAGATGAGGCGAATATCCTGAGCGATCCCGACATACCCGTCCGCCGCATGCGATAGGTCCACCAGGATGCGGTGCGGCACCGTTATTGCAGCCCGAACTTCAGGGCGGACGCGACGCCGACCAGCCACACCGCCCCGCCGACCTCGCGTCCCCGTCCAGCCACCAGCTTCACCGCGGCGTAGGTGATGAACCCGAGGCCGATGCCGGTTGCGATTGAGAACGTAAGCGGCGTCGCGATCGTGACGACCACGGCCGGCAGGTACTCCGTCATGTCGTCCCAGGCCAGGTCCCGCAGCGCGCTTGCCATCAGGCACGCGACCAGCACCAGCGCCGGCGCCGTGGCGTAGCCCGGAACAGAGGTCGCGAGCGGCGCCAGGAACAGCGTCGCCAGGAACAGCACGGCGGTAACCAGCGCAGTGAGCCCAGTGCGCCCGCCGGCCTGAATGCCGGACGCGCTCTCGATGTAGCTCGTGACCGTGCTGGTGCCGAGCGCTGCGCCCAGCATTGCGCCGCCGCTGTCCGCCAACAGCGCCTGCCGGAGCCGCGGCACCGTGCCGTCCGGCCGCAGCAGCCCGGCCCGGTGCGTGGTGGCAATCAGCGTGCCCGCGTTGTCCAGCACGTCCACCAGGAAAAACGTCAGCACGACAGTCGCGACGCCCAAGCCGAGCGCCCCGGACAGGTCCATTTGCAGGAACGTCGGCGCCAGCGACGGCGGCGCGGCGGCGATGCCCTTCCATGCCGACAGCCCAAAGGGCGCGCCCGCCAGCGCCGCCGCGAACACGCCGATCACGATGGCGCCGGGAATGCACCGGGCAGACAACCCGGCCATCAACAGGAACCCCATGCACGCCAGCACCGTGGCCGGAGTGGCAAGCGGCCCGAGCGTCACGAGCGTAGCCGGGTGCCGCACCACAATCCCCATGCCCTGCAGGCCGAGGAAACCGAGGAACAGCCCGATACCCGCGCCGATGCCCAGCTTCAATGACATGGGGACCGCGTTGATTAGCCACTCCCGCACCCGGAACAGGCTTACGATAAGGAATAGCGTGCCGGACAGGAACACCGCCCCTAGCGCCACTTGCCACGGCACGCCCATGCCGCCCACGACGGAGAACGCGAAGTAGGCGTTCAGCCCCATGCCTGGCGCCAACGCGATGGGCAGGTTGGCGAACAGCCCCATCGCGGCCGTCGCCAACGCAGCCGCCACACAGGTCGCGGTGAACGCCGCCCCTTGGTCGATGCCAGCTACTGCCAGGATGCCAGGGTTCACCACGACGATATAAACCATGGTGAGATAGGTCGTGAGCCCGGCCAGGACCTCCGTCCGCACGGTGGTGCCGTGCGCCGCTAAGTTGAACATTATTTAACCGATGAGAATGCCGTGGGCGCCAGGAATGAGCTTACGATGTTCGCGACAATCGGCCCGTCCCGCTCGGTGTGCGCGCGTTTCTCAATCCACTCCGGGTCGGCCTGGAACGCGTTCCACTTGGCCTCCCGCTCCGCCATGCTGTCCCACGCCAGGAGGTAGGTCAGGTCTTGGTTGCTCTCCCCGATCACCGTCGTCCAGAACCCAGCTTGCCGGATGCCATGCCTTTGCCAAATTTGCAGTGTTATTGTCTCGAACCGCGCCAACAAGTTCGGCAGCCGGCCGGGCATGCAGCGGTAGATGCGGAGCTCATGGATCACGCCGGTTCCCCTTCAACGTTGCGGCAGGATGGCGGGCGCGGCGCGGAACCGCAAGGCAGAGGGGCTCGTTAAAACCACATGTCCGAGGTGAAGCGCCGCCGTCGTTGGCCGTTCGTGCTCGGGGGCGTCATCGCACTCCTGGCATTGGCCGTCTTCCTGTTCCAGTGGGACTGGTTGATCCCGCTGGTGAACAAACAAGCGTCGGCAGCGCTCGGGCGTCCGGTCAGCATTACCCATTTGCACGTGAAGCTCGGCCGCGTGCCGCACATCGTGGCGGAGGGCGTGACAATCGCCAACCCGCCAGACTGGCCCGGCGGCGGCAACTTCGCCACTATCGACCGCCTGGCCGTTGACGTGGACGCCATGGCGTATATCCGCAACCGCCAAGTCGTGCTGCCGGAGATCACTGTGGACCGGCCAGTGGTCGATGCGCAGCAAACCGCGGAGGGCCGGGCGAACTGGACCTTCCCGGCCGGCGACCCAAACGCGCCCAGCGGCCCGGAACCCAAGCTCGGCACCCTGCGCATCAACGAGGGCCAGGCGCACGTGGTGGCGCCGAAGCTGCAGGCGGACTTTAACATCGAGGTCGCGACCAAGGACGAGCCAGGACAGCCGAGCCAGATCGTCGCCAGCGCCAAAGGGACCTACGCCAAGCAGCCGATCACCGCCCAACTGACGGGCGGCGCGCTGTTGTCGTTGCGGGACGCGGCGCAGCCGTATCCCATTAACCTTCAGGTAGCGAACGGGCCGACCAAAATCAGCCTGGTCGGCACCGTACAGAACCCGCTCAACTTCGCCGGCGCGGACCTGAAGCTTGATCTGTCCGGGCCAGACATGGCGTTGCTGCTGCCGTTGACCGGGGTCGCCATCCCGAAAACGCCGGCGTACCGGATCGGCGGCCAACTGGACTATGCCGACGGCGTGGTGAAGTTCAACAAGGCGACTGGCAAGGTCGGCAGCAGCGACATCGAGGGCGACCTGGAGGTCGACACCAAGCCCGAGCGCCCCGTGCTGACGGCTGACCTGCGGTCCAAGCTGGTGGACCTCAAGGACCTGGGCGGCTTCATCGGCGCTGAACCCGGCGACGCCGCCAAGGGCACCAAGCGGCCGGAGCGCGGCAATGGCCGAGTGTTGCCGGACGATCCGATCAGCCTGCCGAAGCTGAACGTTGCCGACGTGCACCTGAAATACCAAGCCGCGCGCATCCAGGGCCGCGCCCAACCGCTCGACAACATGAAGGCCGAGCTCGACATCGTAAACGGCGCCGTGGATTTGTCTCCGCTCACGTTCGGCATCGGCCGGGGGCAAATCGCCGCCAACATCCAGCTTGGCGGGCAGGAGCAAGGCGTGCGCGCCAAGGCGACCATCGACTTCCAGCGCGTGGACATCGACAAGCTGCTGGCGGCCACCGGCGCGGCGCGGGGCGCCGGGACAATCGGCGGGCGCGCCGTGATCGAGGGCAGCGGCAAGTCCATGGCCGAAATCCTGGCGCGCGGCGATGGCGAGTTGAAGCTTTACATGGGTTCCGGGGGTGACATCAGCGCCTTGCTGGCGGACTTGTCGGGGCTGCAGTTCGGCAACGCCCTGCTGTCTGCGCTCGGCATTCCCAGCCGCACGAAAATCCAGTGCCTCATCACCGACTTCGTGCTGAAGCAGGGCATCGCCACCGCGCGCACGGTGGTGCTGGACACCGAAGAGCACCGGGTGGCCGCCACAGGCAACCTCAGCTTCCGCAACGAGGCCCTGAACCTGACGCTGCGGACCGACTCAAAGCACTTCAGCGTCGGATCGTTGCCGGCTCCGGTGGATATCACCGGCACGTTCGCGAACCCGAGCGTCTTGCCGGACCTCGCCGAGGTTGGCATACGGGCGGGCGCCGCGGTAGGGCTCGGCATTCTGCTCACCCCGCTTGGCGCCCTGCTGCCCACGATCCAGCTCGGCACCGGGGAGGACGGGGCCTGCGCCGGCCTGCTGGCCCAGGCCAAGACGCCGCCCCGGGTGCCCCCCGCGCCCCGCAAAACGACCCGGCCCGCACGCCAGCCGCAACGTTAGATGCCTGGCCGGTGGCGCGCGTCACTTGCCGCGCCAATCAAGGCTGCGCCGGTTCAAAGCCGACAACAGCGCCGGGTCGGCAACGATCCGCTCGGCCCAGCCGATAGCATCCCGGAGCTGATTTTCGGAGAGGTGCCGGACTGCTGGCCGGCGGACCCGCGTGTGCCAGGCAGCGCCCAGCGCGTTGTCCAGGCAAACGCGCATGAAGCAGTGGTCGAACCGGATCGGCCAGCGCTGCTCCGACGCCATGCCCGGCAGCACCCGCCGCGTCAGGTCCAGCCAGCGGGCCACCAACGCGTCGCGCTCCGTCAAGCGCCGCCGCCGTGACCGAGCCGCTGATCCTTACCCTTGGGCTGCATCCGGAGGACCAGGCGCGGTTCGAGCGGCTGCGCCGCTTGCACTTCCCGGCCGAGCGCAACCTTATTCCGGCGCATGTGACGCTGTTCCACCACCTGCCCGGCACCGAGCTTGATGCGGTGCAAAGGGACGTGACACGGCGATGCGCTGGCCTGACCGCGTTCCACGTCACGGTGAGCGGCCTGCGCTTCCTCGGCCGCGGCGTGGCGTACGAGCTGCAATCGCCGGAACTGCTGGCGTTGCGGGCGAAGCTTGCCGGCGAATGGCGCACCTGGCTCACGCCGCAGGACCAGCAGGGCTACCGCCCGCACATCACTATCCAGAACAAAGCGGCGCCCGAGGCCGCCCGGGCGTTGCGCGACGCCATGCAAGCCGGCTTCGCGCCGTTCACGGTCCGCGCGGAGGGCCTGCTGCTGTGGCGCTACCTCGGCGGCCCGTGGGAGGCATTGGGCCAGCACGCGTTCGCCTAGCCGTCCAGCGCCGGCGAACCTGCCGTCACGCCGCCGTCGATCACCAGGGTCTGCCCAGTAGTGAACCGCCCGGCGGCGGAGGCCAGGAACACCGCCGCGCCGGCAATCTCGTCCGGCTCGCCAATCCGCTGCAACGGCGTGTCGCTGGTGCGGCGGCGCAGGTTGGCCGGGTCCTCCCACAGCGCCCGCGCGAAGTCCGTCCGCACCAGCCCCGGCGCGATGCAGTTCACCCGCACCCCGCGCGGCCCCCACTCCACCGCCAGGTTGCGCGCCAACTGCATGTCCGCCGCCTTCGACACGCCGTAGGCGCCGATGGTCGTGGACCCGCGCAACCCGGCGATGCTGGAGACGATGGTGACCGACCCCTCGCCCCGCTCCGCCATGCCGGGCAGCACCATGTTAGACAGCCACAGGTTACTGCGGATGTTGGTGCCCATGATCCGGTCCCACGCGGAGTCCTCGATGCTCGCAAGCGGCCCGAAATGCGGGTTCACCGCCGCGTTGCACACCAGCGCATCGACCCGGCCCCACTCGGCCGTGGTGCGGTCCACCAGCGCCTGCAGCTCCTCCTTGCGGCCGATATTGCAGGCAACCACGATTGCCTGGCCACCGCGGGCGCGGATGCCGTCCGCCACCGCCTCGCACGCGTCCGCCTTGCGGCTGCTCACCACCACCCGCGCGCCGTGCTCGGCCATCCGCTCCGCCATGGCGCGGCCGATGCCCTTGCTGGACCCGGTCACGATTGCGACCTGGCCGGTCAGATCGAACAAGCTTGGCACAAGCGCCTCCGTCTATACTGTCTATGGCCCGGCTTACCTGACCCAGCCAGGCGTGCAACAGGAGCATCCATGCCCAAACCCGTTTCCACCATGCCATGCGGCGTGACGGCCTGATGCTGTCACGGCGCAATGCCCTGCTGCTGGGGTCGGCGGCGCTGCTCGGCGGCGCGGACCGGGTGCCGGTCGCGGCGCTGCCGCTGTCCCGCCTGGAAACGCCATGGTGGCGGGCGCGGCACCAGGAAAAGCTGGCGGAGCTGCGCAGCCGCCGGGTGGACCTGATTTGGCTCGGCGACAGCATCACCCAAAGCTGGGAAATGAGCGGCCCGCCGGAGTGGCTCGATTTCGCCCCGGTGTGGCAGCGCCACTACGGCGACCGCCACGCCGTGAACCTGGGCTTCAAGGGCGACAACACGGCGCACCTGCTGTGGCGCATGCAGAACGGCGAGCTGGACGGCATCAGCCCGAAGGCAGCCGTGGTGCTGATCGGCGCCAACAACATGGGCCGGGTGCGATGGAGCGCGCCACAAACAGTGGCAGGCATCAACGCCGTCGTGAGCCAGCTCGGCCGCCGCCTGCCGGCCACCAAGGTGCTGCTGCTGGGCGTGCTGCCGAGCGTGCGGTCGGCCTGGGTCACCCGGACCACCACCGAGGTGAACCGCACGCTGGCGGCGCTCTACCCCGCCGAGAGCGCCACCCGGTTCATGGACTTGGCCCCGCTGTTCATGCGGGACGGCCAAGTGGACCGGAGCCAATTCTATGACGACCTGCTGACGCCGCCCGAGCCGCCGTTGCACCCCACGGCGCAGGCGCAGGCGCGCATGGCGGAAGCGATTGAGCCAACGCTTGCGGCCATGCTGGGCGACCAGCGCAGGTCAGGGAGGCCAGTGTAGGGCGGTGGTGCTGTCACAGGGAATCGAACCCTGGACCTCCTCATTACCAATGAGGTGCTCTACCGCTGAGCTATGACAGCGTTGGGCAGGCCTATAGCCCCTCGCCAGCCCCAAACGCAAGCCGAAGCCCATTCGCGGCAACTCAGGACGCGAGGTTGCCAAGCCGGGACGCTCCCGGCATTTTCGCGGCATGATCTCTCGTTCGGCCCGGGTGAACCTCCTGATCGGCACGGGACACTTCCTGTCCCACTTTTACCTGCTGATTATCCCGCCCTTGTTCCTAGCCTGGCAGTGCGAGTTCAGCGTTAGCTACGCCGAGCTTGGCATGGTTGTGGCGTTGATGAGCGGGGTCACGGCCGTGCTGCAAACGCCGGTCGGGTTCCTGGTGGACCGGCACGGCGCGCGGCGTTACCTGGTGAGCGGCGCCCTGCTGATGTCGCTGTCCATCTGCGCGATGGGCTTCGCCACCGAGTTCTGGCAAATCCTAGCGCTCGCCACGCTGTCGGGCGTCGGCAACTCGGTCATCCACCCGGCCGATTACGCGATTCTCAGCGGCTCCGTTGAAAAGGAGCGCATGGGCCGGGCCTTCGCGCTGCACACCTTCAGCGGCAATTTGGGCTTCGCCGCCGGTCCGCCGGTGATTGCTGTGCTGATGGCGCTGATGGGCTGGCGCGACGCCATCACCCTGGTGGGCGCGCTGGGCGTGCCGGTGGTGGCGACCATCCTGTGGCAGAGCCGCATCCTGAACGACCAAGCGCACGCCCCGGAAACCGGCCCGGCCATCTCCGGCCGCGCCCTGCTGATGACCCGGCCGATGCTGCTGTTTTTCGCGTTCTTCCTGCTGGGCAGCATGGCCGGCGCCGGCGTGCAGGCATGGCTGGTGACCGTGCTGCATGACGTGAACGGCCTCGATGTCGCCATCGCGTCGGCGGCGCTCACGGGCTACATGGTCGGCAACACCGGCGGCGTGCTGGTGGGCGGCTGGGTGGCGGACCGTGGGCGGCAGCTCGCCGCCATCACCGCCGGCCTCACGATCGCGTCGGCCGCGCTGACATTGCTGGTCGCGACCTTGCCGCTGGGGGGCGTCGCCGTCATCGCGCTGCTGTTTTGCTCCGGCGTCGCGTTGGGCGCCAGCCGCACGCCACGCGACATCATGGTGAAGGACGCGGCGCCACCGGGCCAGATCGGCAAGGTGTTCGGCTTCGTGAGCGCCGGGCTGCCGCTCGGCTCGGCCATCACGCCGGTGCCGTTCGGCTTCCTGATCGATAACGGCCGGCCGGACTTGGTGCTGGTGCTGGTCGCGGTGATCCTGCTCGGCAGCCTGTTGTGCCTGGGCGGCGCGCGGGCGGCCCGTGCTCCAGCGCCAATGCCAGCGCCGGCTGAGTAGCGGCTGGATTCCAGTTGCAACGAAGCCGAAGGCGCGCTCCGGCTGGCACGCCGGCATTGACTGCATTGTAGCGTCTCTCGTCTGCGAGCTTGCATCTGTCCCGGCATAAATAGGAATATATGCGGGGATGAGGAGCAGCAATGGATGGCCGATAACAATAGCTGGGTGTTTCAAGGGCGCCAGTACCATCAATGGTTTGGGCACGGCACCGCTCCATCAAATGGAAGGGAACGCGCAGCTCCGCCGGTTGGCAGCCTATTCGATGTTCTCAGCGTCAAGCAACGCATTGATTACGTTGCGGCCAGCCTAATCGGCCATGCCGACCGGAAGGACCGTCGACGATGGGAGTCCTCGCTTAGCCAGTCAGGACAGGATCAATTAGGGACTGTTGTCGCGGCTTGGTATGGCGCGCGGAGCTTAGGCCGGGATGCGTTCCGCGAGCAGTTGCTCGATGCCTACACAAGCGACGAGACCGTCAACTTGCTCCGAAGTGCTGTGCGGAGCATCGTGGATGCACGAACGCACAATGAACTTGGCACCGCTGGGGCCGAGCTTGCGTCTGCGGTCAAAAAGGTCGGAGTTGAACGGTGGCCGCGATATCTTGCTGATGCTGAGCGGCGTGCCATGGCGGCTGTGTCCAGTGGAACCGTGCCGGGTATTATCAAGGCGAGTGCGGCCGGGACCGACACGGGACAAGTGGTGGTTTTGGGCGGGCTGGCCTTGCTACTCTACGCTCTCATTAGCCGGAACTCTACTCCATCCCGTCCGGCCGCTACGCCGAGCAGACCGACGACTGTTCAGCAGTCTGCTCCAGAAAAGGGGAAAGGAGACAAAGCAGATGCGCCACCGGCGGAACTCGCCAAACCCGGCGACGCCACGCTTGCTGACGATAGGCGGAAACACATCCTCGATGGCGACGGAAATGGTAGAGGTGGCCACGGTCCCGGCCGTGGCACGCCTGGTAAAAGCGAGTTTCCCTCCGAGTGGTCGGATGAAAAGACTGCTGAGGCCATTAAGGATGTGGCAAACGACCCGACTTCCACGCGACGCCTCAAGGAAAGTGGTCGAACACTTGTCAATGGCACTCGGGATGGCGTCGACATAGAGGTTATCATCGGTCGGGACGGCAAAGCGATTGTCATAGCCTACCCCACAAACATCACACCCAAGGGCAGGTAGTAAATATGCTAGATTACCAAGTAATTGTAGCCGATCTTGAAGCACTTCGGAAGTCTGCGTCTGACATTGAAGGATGGCAGAGTGACCACGTAGAAACCCTTATTAGAGGCGGTGAGTACAGTCTTGCTCTTGATGAGATCGCTTCGGCCTATCTAACCAACAAGGTTGTCATGCCCTCGAACTTATTCCGGATTTTCGAGAGGCTCGCGGTGGAATTGAACATGGAAGCCGACGAAGAATACGAAGCTGCCGCAAAATTATTGGCAGTCGTCCGGCCTCGGCCAGCTTAACTCCATTGGTATTTTCTTAACATAAAGCATAGGTAACCTTCAAATTGATTGATGGTAGGCACTATGTCAAACTATACAACCGAAAAAATGCGAATTGATCTCGCCCACCTCCATGAGAGCGCAAGTCACCTTAAGGGCTGGCACAAAAGTCATACAGAGGAGTTCATCCGGGTAGGCGAATACGGTCTTGCTCTTGATGGTATTGCACACGCCTATCTGACAAACAGCAAACCTATGCCCGCTGATCAGTTCTAGATATTCGAGAGATTGGCAATTGCCATGGAGCTGGAGAAGGACCCAGAGTTTGATGGCGTTGCAAGACTACGAGCGAGCGTTCAGGCTCATTGAGCATAACCGCATCAAACCTACGTCGACGCAGAACAGAGGCGGTCTGCTAACAGTCGGGTTCTTGGGTGTTCAACAAATACATCCAACCACGAACTAGCTTGCGGTTACGAGAGACAATCATGCTACGGCGTCCGCTGAGTTCCGCTACCAGTGTGCCTATTATCGGACGGCTTTACTGTAGGCTGCCCCAACGTTCCACCGCCGGCTCCGCCGCTGCCCAGCGCCAGCCGTCCGCCTGGCGGCACACTTGGGTCACGAACGGCGCGTCGTCGTCCTCGGTCGTGAACAGCACCTGCCGGCAGGGCGCCAACGGGTTCGGGATGTCCGCTACCGCCGCGAGCGTGCCGCGGTTGTTGCCAATCGGGATGGTGTGGCGGATCTCCCACGGCCGGCTCTCGCCCAACGGCGCTGCGCCGGCTACCTCGGCAATCGCGTCCTGTTCGCCGCGCTGGCGCACGCGGACCACGTACTTGCGCAACTCATCGACGCCGGCGCGCACGCCGATGCCGACCGCGTAGCCAATGGCCGGGTTGCCGGTGGCCGCAGCGGCGCCCCCGCCGGCCACGACGCCCGATACGTCCGACGCCAGTTGGCACCCGCCCAGCGCCAACGCGCCGGCCAGCACGAGACGCCTCATTGCAAGCCGCCCCACCGCGCCACCGCCGGCTCGGCGGACGCCCAGCGCCAGGGTCCGCCGTCCCGGCACACCGTCGCCACGTAGAAGGCCTGTTGCAACTCCCGCCGGCGCGTGGTCTCGACCGAGAACACCAGTTCCTTGCAGCGGAACGACCCGGCGCCGAAGCCACGGCTCACCACGACTTGGCCCTGCGCGTAATCTTCCAGCGGCAGGCTGTGCTCCACGGACCAGCGCGTTACCGCGCCCGGCTCAAGCGGACCGGCCGCGGCGGCAATCGCCTCCTGCTCCGCCCGATGCACCCGGCGTTGCAGATAGCGCACGCCCTCCCGCGCCAGGGATTGCGTGCCCAGCCCAATCGCCGCCGCCGTGGCCGCGTTGGTGGTCACGGCGCCCGCCACTCCCGCGCCCGCCACGCCGGCCAGGTCCGACGCGCCCGCCGACAGCACCGACCCGCAACCGGACAGCCCAAGCGCCGCCAGCAGCGCCAGGCCTTGCCGCACGGTTAGAACGCCACCGTGTCGCCGCCCTTCAACGACAGCATCTCGCGTGCGTCGCCCGGACTGGCGATCTCCAGGCCCAATCCCTCGACGATCTGCCGGGCCAGCCGCACCTGCACCGCGCTGGAGGTGGCGAGCTGCCCCGGGCCGGCCCACAGGCTATCCTCCAGCCCGACCCGGAGGTTGCCGCCCATGGCGACGGCGATGGCGGCAATCCGCATCTGCGCCGACCCGGCGCCCAGCACGGACCAGCGGTACTGGTCCCCAAACAGCCGGTCCGCGGTGCGCCGCATGTGCGCCACGTCCTCCGGATGCGTGCCGATGCCGCCCAGGATGCCGAACACCGACTGGATGAACAACGGCGGCTTGACCAGGCCGCGGTCCAGGAAGTGCTTAAGGTTGTACAGGTGCGAGATGTCGTAGCACTCGAACTCGAACCGGGTGCCGTTGCCGCTGCAGGTTTCCAGGACGTACTCGATATCGGCGAAGCTGTTGCGGAACACGAGGTCCTTGGTTGCTTCCAGCGCCGGGCGCTCCCAGTCGAACTTGAACTCCTTGTAGCGGTCCAGCAGGTGGTGCAGCGCGAAGTTCATCGATCCCATGTTGAGCGACGCGACCTCCGGCTTCAGCGTCGCCGCCGGCCGTACCCGCTCCTGCACCGACATGAACGGGCTGCCGCCGGAGGTGATGTTCAGCACCGCGTCCGTTTGCTGCCTGATGCGCGGCAGGAAACGCTGGAACGCCTCGACCGTCTGGTCCGGCTTGCCGGTTTCCGGGTCCCGCGCATGCAAGTGAATGATGGCCGCGCCTGCCTCCGCCGCGCCCACCGCGTCGGCGGTGATCTGGTCCGGCGTGATGGGCAGGTGCGGCGACATGGACGGCGTGTGGATCGCGCCGGTCACGGCGCAGGTGATGATGACCTTACGGGGGGCTGCCACTCGATGTCCTCCTGCGTGGGCGGACAGTCTAGGGCACCCGGGCCGGTGTTGGTAGCGGCGGACGGATTTGAACCGCCGACCAAGAGATTATGATTCTCCTGCTCTACCGCTGAGCTACGCCGCCAACAGGCGCGGGGGTATGCCCCAGCGCCGCGCCCGCGTCAATTCCGCCGGTATGCTGGGTCAGGCGATGAAGCCGCCGCCGAGCACGCGGTCGCCGGCATAGAACACGCACGCCTGGCCGGGCGCCGCCAGAGCCGGCTGCGCAAGCTCGACCGTGGCGCCTCCTGCGCCAGCCTGCACCGTTGCGTCACGCAGGCTGTCCCGTGCGCGGAGCTTTACCGTGCAGGCGAGCGGCGCGTCCGGCGGGTCCACGAGCCAGTTCACCTCACGCAAGCGGATGCTGGCCTGCCCGGCGTCGCGTGGCCCGACCACCACGCGGCGTCGCACCGCGTCCACTCCCAGCACCGCCTGCCGTGTTCCATCGTCGAACGAGGCGGGACCGAGGCCCCTGCCCTGCCCCACCGTGTAACGCGCCACCCCGGCGTGCGCGCCCAGCACGCGGCCGTCCCGGCTCACGATCTCGCCCGGTGCGGCCGTGTCCGGCCGCAACCGCGTCACCAGGTCCGCGTAGCGCCCATCCGGCACGAAACACAGGTCCTGGCTGTCTGGCTTCTCCGCTACCGCCAGGCCGAGCCGCTGCGCATGGCCGCGCACCACGCCCTTGTCCGGCATGTCGCCGAGCGGAAAGCGGGTATAGCCAAGCTGGTCACGCGTGGTCGCGAACAGGAACCAGCTTTGGTCTCGCGCCGGGTCGGCGGCGCGGTGCAATTCGGGGCCGGCTGGGCCATCGACGCGGCGGACGTAGTGCCCGGTCGCCATCGCCTCCGCCCCCAGATCCCGCGCCAAGCCGAGCAGGTCGGTGAACTTCACGCTCTGGTTGCAGCGCACGCACGGCACCGGGGTGTGCCCGGCCGCGTAGCTGTCGGCGAAGTCGTCAATGACCGCGCTGCGGAACCGTGCTTCCGCGTCGATCACGTAGTGCGCGATGCCGAGGCGGTCCGCCACGTCGCGCGCGTCATGGATGTCCTGCCCAGCGCAGCAAGCCCCACGGCGGCCGGACGCGGCGCCGTTGTCATACAGTTGCAGCGTGACGCCAATGACCTCGTGGCCTTGCTCAGCCAGCAACCCGGCCACGACGCTGCTGTCCACGCCGCCGGACATCGCGGCGACGATCCGCATGGAGCGCGCCTCTAGCCCTGGGCGTTGCGGGTGGCGGCCGGCAGCTTGACCACCAAGCCGTCCAGCGCCGGCGTCATCACGATCTGGCAGCCCAGGCGAGAGGTCTGCTCCAGGCCAAACGCCAGGTCCAGCATGTCCTCCTCGTCCTCGGTCGGCTTCGCGAGCTTGGCGAACCAGCCCTGGTCCACGATGACATGGCAGGTGGAGCACGCCAGCGAGCCTTCGCACGCGCCCTCGATATCGACGCCGTGGCGGTGCGCGATCTCCAGCACCGACAAGCCGAGCGGCGCGTCCACCTCGCGCGCGGCGCCGTTGCGTTCAACAAACGTCATCTTGGGCATCTCAGGCCTCGGCTCGTGCGGCGGCGGACAGGGCGTCCGCGGCGAAATCAATTTCTGCGGCGGACGTAAAGCGTCCCAGCCCCACACGCAAGGTGCGTGCCGCCTCGGTGTCCGAAAGCCCAAGCGCCCGCAACACGTAGCTCGGCTCCACCTCGGCCGAGCTGCAGGCGGAGCCGGTGGACACGCACAGCTCCGGAACCGCGCGCATCATCCGCAGCGCCGGGGCGGCGAAGGTGAGGTTGAGGTTGCCGGGAATGCGGTGCTCCCACGACCCGTTCACCCGAACTTGCGGCAGCCGCGCTAACATCCGGTCGCGCAGCTCCGCCAGCCGCGCGGCCTCGTCCGCCATCTCGTCCCGCGCAATGCGGCAGGCCTCGCCCAGCCCCACCACCAATGGCGTCGGCAGGGTGCCGGAGCGCAACCCGCGCTCCTGCCCACCGCCAGAAAACAGCGGCGCCAGGCGCACGCGCGGACGGCGGCGGACATACAGCGCGCCGACGCCCTTCGGCCCATACAGCTTGTGGCCGCTCAGGCTCAGCAGGTCGATGCCCTGGGCCTGCACATCCAGCGGGATTTTGCCGGCTGCCTGCGCCGCGTCGGTGTGGAACAGCGCGCCGGCCGCCCGCGCCAGGGCGGATAGGGCGGCCAAGTCCTGCACCACGCCGGTCTCGTTGTTCACGGCCATCACGCTGACCAGCAGCGTTGGCGTGGCGAGCGCGTCCTGCAGCACCGCCGGGTCAAGCCGCCCGTCGGGCTGGACCGGCAGCACGACAGGTTCGAACCCCTCCTGCGCCAAGTCATGCGCGCTTTCCAGGACGCACTTGTGCTCGGTCGCCACCGTGATGACCCGGCGGCGCTCGGTCCCCCGCGCGGCTGCGAAGCGGGCGGCGCCCTTGATGGCGATGTTGTTCGCCTCCGTGGCACCAGACGTCAGCACGACTTCCCGCGCCTCCGCGCCAATCAGCGCGGCAACCTCGGTGCGCGCTGCCTCGACCGCCGCCTCGGCCTCCTGGCCCATGCTGTGCTCGGCGCTGTGCGGGTTGCCGAAGCGCTCGGTGAACCATGGCAGCATGACCGCCAGCACGCGGGGGTCGCAAGGCGTGGTGGCCTGGTTGTCGAGATATACGGGGCGGTTGGGGCGCATGGACTGGATATGGCAACGTGGCCGGGGATGCCCAAGCCTGTGGCGCGCTACGCAGCCGCCGAGCGCAACTGCCTTGCCATGGCTGCATAGGCCGTCCGGAACGCATCCACGTCCGCCCACGTCGCGTTCCAAGGTAGGCTGACGCGGATTGCCTGCCCCGCCAGTACGCCCAGCCCCATGACATCCAGCACGCGGCTCCGCGCCACCTTGCCGCTGCTGCACGCCGCGCCCGCTGACACTTGCACGCCCGCCAGGTCCAGCGCGATCACCTGCGTCTCCGCCCGCACGCCCGGCAACGCAAGGCACGCGGTGTTGCCCAGCCGGCGCGCGCCGCCCAACAGAACGGCGCCCTCCGCCAGCGCAGCGGACACGATAGCGTCCCGCATGGGCGTGAGGTCCGGCGACCGGCACGACGCGGCCGCGGCAAAACCGGCGATGGCCGGGAGCGCCGGGGTGCCGCCGCGCCGTCCGCGTTCCTGGCCGCCGCCCGGGATCATCGCGCCGACCTCGACGCTTGGCGCCAACAACAGCGCGCCCGCACCCTTGGGACCGCCCAGCTTGTGCGAGGACACTGCCATGCTGTGCGCGCCCAACGCGGTCAGGTCCGCGCCATCCCGCGCCTGCACTGCGTCCACATGCAGCAGCGCGCCATGGCGGCGGCATAGCGCGGCGGCCTCGGTGACCGGCTGCACCGTGCCGGTCTCGTTGTTCGCCAGCATGAGGCACACGAGCGCCGGGCCAGCGGCAAGCGCGCGGTCCAGCCAGTCAAGGTCCGCAACCCCGTCGGCATCAACCGGCATCGCCATTGCGTCCGGCGCCGCTGCCACGACCGCGTCATGCTCAGTTGCGCCCACGATTACCCGGCGTCCAGACCGCAACCCGGCCACCGCCATGGCGTCCGCCTCGGTGCCGCCGGAGGTGAACACGACGCTTGCCGCGCCAAACCGGCGCGCCACCACCGTCCGCGCGTCCTCCAGCACACGCCGGGCTGCACGCCCCGCCGCATGGATCGAGGCTGGGTTGCCCGGTAAATCGAGCGCCATCAGCACCGCGGCCCTTGCCTCAGGCCGCAACGGCTCCGAGGCATTGGCATCGAGGTAGGTCACTCCGCCGCCGTGGACCGCTGCAATTGGGTGACCCGCGCCTCCAACGCCAGCAACTCCGCCCGCAACGCCTCGACCGTGCGGACCAGCGGGTCGAGCGTTTCCTCGCACGGCGTTCCATACGGCACGAACAGCGCCTGCGGCACTGGGCGGCGCAGCGGGTCGCGCTCTACCGGCCGGGCGGGGATGCCGACCACGGTGACGCCCGCCGGCACCGGCTGCACCACGACCGCGTTGGCGCCCACCCTGGCCCGGTCGCCGATCAGGATGTCGCCCAGTACCTTGGCGCCAGCGCCGATGATGACGCCGTTGCCCACGGTCGGATGCCGCTTGCCGCGCTCACTGCTGGTGCCGCCGAGGGTCACCTGGTGGTAAATATAGACATCATCGCCGATCTCGGCCGTCTCGCCGATCACGACGCCCATGCCGTGGTCGATAACGAGCCGGCGGCCAATCAGCGCGGCGGGATGGATCTCGATGCCGGTGAGGAACCGGCCCAAATGCGCGAACATGCGCGCCGGCAACCGCAGGCCGCGATGCCAAAGCTTATGCGACAGCTTGTGCCACAGGACGGCATGGAGGCCAGGGTAGCACAGCAAAACCTCGAGCCTGGAGCGCGCGGCCGGGTCGCGTTGATGGTAGGCGCTGACCGCCTCACGCAGAAACATGAACGCCATGCGACAATTCCGTTATGTGTTTCAGCCTCGAAGCGCCTATATTCCAAACATACCTGCCGATGACGACCGGCATGAGGTTGAGTTAGGCACTGGAGGCGACACGGTTAAGGGCACGGGGCACAGTCCTGTCGTGCTCTGGAGCGAGCTAAGCTGTTTTGTCCCGTGTGGTCAATGTGACCCGGGTCGAACTCTGATCGGATACGGTCGCGGCAGGGCGGGGCATCGTCCAAAGCTAAGCGGCCGTGGCAGCGATTCCGGCCATGCCCGGCCGCGGAGCAAGGAAAGAATAGGGACGCATGCCTGAGGTGATGTTCGCCGGCCCTGACGGCCGTTTGGAGGGACGATACCACCACTCAAAGGAGACCGGCGCGCCGCTGGCGCTCATCCTGCACCCGCATCCGATGCACGGCGGGACGATGAACAACCGGATCGCCTACACGATGTACCAGTCGTTCCAGAAGCTCGGCTTCTCCGTCATGCGCTTCAACTTCCGCGGCGTCGGGCGCAGCCAGGGCAAGTACGACGGCGGTTTCGGCGAGATTAGCGACGCAGCAGCGGCGCTCGACTGGATGCAGATGGTCAACCCGAACTCGGGCGGCCTGTGGATCAGCGGCTACTCGTTCGGCGCGTTTGTGGGCATGCAGTTGCTGATGCGCCGGCCGGAAATCTCCGGCTGGGTCAGCGTGGCGCCGCCGGCGAATCACTATGATTTCGGCTTCCTGGCGCCTTGTCCCTGCGGCGGGCTGATGCTGCACGGCGACAACGACGAGCTGGTGCCGGAGCCCGCGGTGCGGAAGCTGGTGGACAAGCTGAACACGCAGAAGAACGTCCAGGTGGACTACCGGGTCTATGCCGGCGCGGACCATGTGTTCGCCACCCATGCGGAGCACGTGGGCCTGGCCATCGAGGACCACGTCGGCAAAATCCTGGCGCGCAAGGCGCTGGCGCTCGCCGCGGACTAACCGGTGCGGGGTGGGACGACCCCGCCCCTCTCCCCAGGAACCTTGCCCATGCCGACCAGCCCGTTCCTGACGGAGGCCACCGCGCGTGGCTTCGTATTCCAGTGCACTGATGAGAGTGCGCTGGATGCCGCCTTCGCGGCCGGGCCAGTCAGCGGCTACATCGGCTTCGACTGCACCGCCAGCAGCCTGCATGTCGGCAACCTCATGCAGCTCATGCTGCTGCGCCTCATGCAGCGGCACGGCCACCGGCCGGTCGCCCTCATGGGCGGCGGCACCACCCGCATCGGCGACCCGTCCGGCAAGGACGAAGCGCGGCAGATGCTGGGCGACACCCAAATCGCCGACAACATGGCCGGCATCCGCCGCTGCATCGAGCCGTTCGTGCGGTTCGGCGGTGGCCCGGCCGACGCCGTCATGGTCAACAACGCTGACTGGCTGGACGGCCTCGGCTACATCAGCCTGCTGCGCGACGTGGGCACCCACTTCACCATCGGCCGTATGCTGACCTTCGACAACGTGCGGCTGCGGCTGGAGCGGGAGCAGCCGCTCACGTTCCTCGAGTTCAACTACATGATCCTGCAGTCCTACGACTTCCGGGAGCTGCACCGGCGTCATGGCGTGACGTTGCAGATGGGCGGATCGGACCAGTGGGGCAACATCGTCTCGGGCGTGGAGCTGGTGCGGCGGACCGACTCGGCGCAGGTGTTCGGGCTGACGACGCCGCTCATCACCACCGCCGGCGGGGCCAAGATGGGCAAGACCGCGCGCGGTGCCGTGTGGCTCGCAGCCGACCGGCTGTCCGCGTACGACTACTGGCAGTTCTGGCGCAACACCGAGGACGCGGACGTGGGACGGTTCCTGCGCCTGTTCACCGACCTGCCGCTGGATGAGATCGCCCGGCTCGAACGGCTGGAGGGCGCTGAGGTCAACGCCGCCAAAAAGCTGCTGGCGACCGAGGCCACAACGCTGGCGCACGGCCGCGCCGCCGCCGAGAGTGTCGCCGCGACGGCACGCCTGGCGTTCGAGGACGGCGCGGCGGCGGAGTCGCTGCCCACGCACTGGGTCCCTGCTGCTGCGTTGGAGGCGGGCATCCCAGCCGTCCGCCTGTTCGCCGAGGCCGGGCTCGCGTCCAGCAACGGCGAGGCCCGGCGGCTGATCCGCGGCGGCGGCGCGCGGGTGAACGACGTGGCGCTGACCAATGAGGCCGCCACGGTCTCATTGGCCGACGCCAGGGACGGCGCGGTCAAGCTCTCGGCTGGGCGCAAGCAGCACCGCCTGGTCAGGCCGCAGGCGTAGGGCCTGGTCCGCCCGGCAGCATCTGCGTCGCCACGTCGCCGATGTCCGTCGCCACGACGTCCCACTCCCCCTCGGCGTCAAAGTCCCGCGCCTGATGCGGCCCATACTCGGCCGGCCGCGGGATGAACGCCGTGCGCAGCCCAAGCCGCTGCGCCGCCGTCAAGTCGGAGTTGTGCGCGGCGCACAGCATCACCTGCGCAGGTTCCAGCGCCAGCAGCCGGCAGGCGCCCAGATAGACTTCCGGGTCCGGCTTGTAATGCTGGAATACCTCGGCGCACAGTACAAGGTCCCACGGCAGCCCTCCATGCCGGGCCAGGTTGACCAGCAATGCGACGTTGCCGTTGGACAGCGGACTCAGGATGAACCGCTCCCGCAGCCGGCTCAGGCCGGGCACCGCGTCCGGCCAGGGCCGCAGCCGGTGCCAGCCGCGGTTGACCCAGTCCAGCTCCGCATCGGTCAGCCCAGTGACGCCGAAGCGCGGCGCCAGGTCCTCAAGCGTCGCCCGGTGCAGCGCGTCGAGGTTGGTCCAGGGCAGCTCGCCGTGCCGCACCCGGTCCATCGACGGCGCATAGGCGCCGCGCCAGGCGTCCACCAGCCCGGTCCAGTCCGCCGCCATCCCACGCGCGGCGCCCCAGGCCGAAAGTTCATCGATCAGGCTGCCGCGCCAGTCCACCACAGTGCCGAACACGTCAAAAACGATCGCCCGCACGTCCATTCCACATACCTCAATCAAACAGCCGGAACAGTTGCCGCAGAAAGCCCGGCGTCAAGGCCGAGAGCGGGTTGACCCCAACCGCCGGGTCCGCGAGCGGCCCGCGCACGCTGTACTCGACCGCCACCAGCCCGCCGCCGCGCTCCGGGCTGAACAGCCGGCCCACCAGCGGCAGGCGACCGAGCGCCGAGTTCAGCACATAGGCCGGCACGATGGTCCCGGTCACGTCCACCTGCTTCAGCGTCACGTCGACCTGGCCCTTCACGGTCAGGCCAAGCGACGCGCTGAACGCCTGCGTCTCGCCAATGTCCAGTACCTGGCCGTCCCAACGGAACGGCATGATCAGCCGGGAAAACGCGAGGCCCGGGCCGCTCAGCGCGTCGGGAATGCCGTACACCGTCACCGCCTGCAGCACTTTGCCCAACACCGGCGCGTCCGTCACATGAAAGTCGGACAAGTTCGCGGTGCCTGACAACGGCGAGCCTGGGCGCGTGTCGTCATAGCGCGCCTCGACCGCTAGGCTGCCGCCGCGCACCGTGCCGGTCACGTCCAGTGCCCGCAGCACCGCGCCGCCGTCCGCCGCCCTGACGCTGACGCGCCGGCTCCGGCCCTCGGCAACCACCACGGCCTGGATGCGTTCTGCGCCGCTCGATTGCAGGCGGAGGGCATTCAGGCGTTCGCCGTCATACTCCACATGCCCGGACACGCCGCTGATGCTGTGCCCTCCGGCCAGCAGCACGCGGTCAAACCGCAGGTCGGCCACCAGCGCCGTGCCAGGCTCCTCAGATGCGCCGGGCTTTGGGGTGGGCTGGCGGGACAGCTTGGCCGAGAGGTCCAGGACCGTGCCGGTCAGGCTGGCGCGCAGCGGCTGATCCGGATTGGACGGAAGCTCGACCTGGCCGCTGGCCCGGGTCGGACCCAGCACGATGCGGTCCAGCACCAGCCGGGAGGGCGTGTTCCCCACCATCTCGGCCCGACCGCGCACCTCCATGCCCGGACCCTGCGCCTGCACCCCGTCGATGCCCTGCAACTTGCCATGGTTGAGCAGCAGCCTGCCTCGGGCATTCGCTGGCTGGCCGGGCGCCTTGGTCCAGCCGGCGACGGAGATCGCCGAGTCGCGCAGGTCCGCCTGCACCTGCACGTCGCCACGCCCGTCCCGCCGCGCCGAGTACTCCGCCGTGAACGCGGTGGTCCCGCCGGCCAGCAGCCCCTCCGCGTCCAGCCCGGCGGCGGCAAGCTGCCGTGGCGTGGCCCGGCCCGACACGTTGGCGCGCTGCACCACTTGGTCTGGCCCGCCGGAGCGGAAATCCAGCTCCACCGCGAGCTGCCCGGGGATGCCGCCGAGCGTGGCGGCGCCGTTCGCCTTCAGCCCGTCCTGCGTGACATCCACCAGCACGTCGCCGCGGTCCAGGTCGCGCTTGGCCACCAACCCTCCTAGCCGCAGGCCTGTAAGGCGCCCCTCGGCATGGATGCCCACCTCCTCAAACTCTAAGTTCTTCTTCAACGGCAGGGTCACGGACAACTTGCCGTTCAGCGTTCCGGCCGGGTTGTTGATGGGCAGCGGCGACTTGTCCAAAAGCTTCAGCCTCGGATGCCGGAGCAGCATCAGCAGCTCCGGCACGCCGCCTTGGACGCCGGCCGTGACGGACAGGTCCTGGTCCTTTTTCGACAGCCCGGTGATCCGCACCATGCCGTCGCGCAACTGCATCGCCCCCTGCCGCGCCGCGGGGATCGCGATCTCAAGGCTGTCCACGTCGCGCATCGTCAGCACGGCCTGCGCATGTTCGATCGGCAGCACCGGGCGCAGCCAATGGATGCTGGCGTCCTCGCCATGCAGGGACGCGGTGGCCTGCGTGACCCGAAACCCGGCGCCGTCCTCCGCAGCCTCCAGCGTCAGCGTGGCTTGGCCGTCGCGCGCCGTGCCGGCCGTGATGTTCTGCACGATCCAGGGCCGCACGTTGCCCCCCCAGACGGACGGCCATAGCGCGCCCAGTTGCGCGAACGCCAAGCGGTCCAGGGTCGCCGACATGGTGCCGTGCAGCCGTCCGTCCGCACGCGCTCCGCTGCCCGTTACCGCCAAGGTCGTGGGTGGAGCGCCGTCCGGCATGGCGACGGCCGCCTGCAACCGGTTCAGCACGAACGTCCGCGGCAGCAGCGCCGGCGCGGCGGGGTCCCAGGCCGCGGCGGCATCCAGCACGACGCCCTCCAACGGCAGCGTGGCGCCCGGAGGCCGCGCCAGCCCACGGTCCATGTTGGCGCGCACGGACGAGTGCCGCAGCGCCAGGGTCGGTGTCAGTTCGGCGGTGGCCACTAGTCTGACGGCGCCCTCCAACGCCTTGAGCGGCGCCAGCATCGGAGCGACGGCTGCAAGAGCGGCCGTGTCGATGGGGGACAGCGTGGCCTCAATCCGCGTGCCGGCCTCCGCCAGCTCGGCGCGCAGCGCCAGCCGTGCCTCCGCCAGCCCCATAGCCAGCCGGACCGCGGCCGTTCCAGTCACGCCGCCCTCCGGCGCCCGCTGCAGATCCATGTCGCCGGATAGGCGTCCCTCGCCCAGCGCCGGGTCGGTAACCTGCACGACGGCGTCCTGCACGCGCACCTGCCGCAACTGGCTGAGGATGCGCAGGGCCGGCGGCAGCCCGCCATAATCCGCGGTGGCAGGACGCGCCAGCGCGGCGAGGATGCCCGGCAAGCTCGGAGCGCCTGCGGACGCGGGTCCCAGCGCAGCTTGGCCCAGGCTGATGCGGCCATCGGCGCTCCGTGCCAGCCGCAACCGCAAACCGGTCAACTGCACCATCTGTGGCAACGCCTTACCGGACAGCAGGCCGGCCAGCGACAGGTCTATGTCCGCCTGGGCCGCTTCCGCCGTCGGGCCGCCAGCGCCGACCAGCCGCGCATCTTCCAGGCGCAGCTCTAGCGCCCGCCCGGCGCCCTGTCCGAATCCCGCCCAGGCCACCGACGCGCGGCCGAACTCCAGCCGGGTCGTGCCGCCGGCCAACGCCCGCTCCTCCGCCCAGCGCGCAAGCCTAGTCACGTCTAACGGCCCCTGCGACAACCGCCACGCCAGCCCTGCCGCGCCGGCTCCTGCCAGCACCACGAACGCGACCGCCAAGACCGCCGCTGCCCGGAACGCCCACGCGGCTCCCCGCCCACTGGCCTGCGCAACAGCGGCCAGGGTCAGATACGACGCCCGCCACGCAACGCCGCCACGTTGACGGAGCCCGCTCAGGACCGCCACCCTACCGAAACATGACACAGCCCTTGTCCGCCGCCCGTTGGCCCAGCCCCGCCGACCCGGCCGCCGCCGAACGCTTGATGGAGCGGTTCACGCTCCAAGGGCCTGAAGCCGCCTGCTTCGCTGCCACCGAGGGCGCTGCGCTGTTGGCGGCGTTGGGCGGCAGCCCCTACCTGTCGGACCTTGCCGTGCGCGAGCATGCGGTTCTGCTGGATCTCGCCGCGCATGGGCCTGACGCCGCCGCGCAGGCAGCCATGGCGGCGCTGCAGGCCGTGCCGTTCACAGCGCCCCGCGCCGCGGTCATGTCCGCGGCGCGGCAGGCCAAGCGCCGGGTGGCGCTGGTCGCGGCGGTCGCCGACATCGGCGGCCTTTGGCGCCTGCGCCAGGTCACGGCGGCGCTGTCCGACCTGGCAGAGGCGGCATTGCGCCTCGTGGTCCAGCATCTGCTGCACGCCGCCCACGCCGCGCGTGACATCCGGCTGGCGCACCCGGAGCAGCCGGACCGGAACTCCGGCTTCACCGTCCTCGGCATGGGCAAGCTGGGCGCCCGCGAGCTGAACTATTCGAGCGATATCGACCTCGTGCTGCTGTACGACCCGGACGCGCACCCTGGGCGGGAGAGCTTGGGAGCAACGTTCACACGCGTGGCGCGCAACCTGGTTGCCATGATGGAGGCGCGTGACGCCAACGGCTACGTGTTCCGCACCGACCTCCGCCTCCGCCCGGACCCGGCCGCGACGCCGCCCGCCATGTCGCTGCCCGCGGCCATCGCATATTACGAGAGCATGGGCCAGAACTGGGAGCGCGCCGCCATGATTAAGGCGCGCCCGGTCGCAGGAGACCTGGAAGTGGGCGCTGTGTTCATCGAGGCCATCCGTCCGTTCGTATGGCGGCGCGGCCTGGACTTCGCGGCAATCGCGGACATCCACGCCATGAAGCGCCGGATCGACGACCACCGCGGCCTCGCGGGGCCACAGGTGGCGGACCACGCGGCGCGGCTCCTGGGCTTCGACGTCAAGCTGGGCCAGGGCGGCATCCGCGAGATCGAGTTCGCGGTGCAAACGCTGCAACTGGTGTGGGGCGGGCGGGACCCTGGGCTGCGGAACCCAACGACTCGCGGGGCGCTCCCCCAATTGGTGCGCGCGGGCCGGTTGCCCCGCCGTGCGGCGGCGGAGCTTGATGTGGCTTACCAAGTTCTGCGCGCGGTCGAACACCGGTTGCAAATGGTCGCGGACCGGCAGACGCATAGCCTCCCAGCCAAGCCAGCCGAGTTCGAACGCTTCGCCCTGTTCATGGGTTACGACGCCCCCGAACCGTTTGCCAGGACCCTCGTGTGCCATATGGACCGCGTCCGGGCCCGCTATGCCGCGGTGTTCGAGGCCGTGCCCGACGTGCCCAGCAACGCGGCGCTCGATTTGCAGGGCATGGACGACCCTCCGAACACCCTGGAGACCCTGGCGTCGCTTGGCTTTCGCAACGGCTCCGGCATGGTGGCGACGTTGCGGGGCTGGCAGGCCGGCCGGCTGCGGGCGTTACGGTCCGGGCGGGCGCGGGAGCTGATGGACCAGGTGCTGCCCGCGCTGCTGTCCGCGCTGGGCCGGCAGAGCGATCCGGACGCGGCGTTCGCCCGGTTTGATACGCTGTTGTCCCGTTTGCCGGCCGGGGTGGGGCTGCTGTCGATGGTCCAGCGCAACCCGGCGTTGCTGGACCGCATCGCCAGCGTGCTCGGCGCTGCGCCGTCGCTTGCGGACCACCTGGCGCGGGTGCCGGCGGCGCTGGAGGGGTTGCTGGAGCCAACGTTGCATGACCCCGACCCTGCTTCGACCCTGCGCCGGCGCCTGGCTGATGCGCGGGCGCTGGAGGACGCCGTAGCCATCACCCGCGCCCTGGTGCGGACCGAGGACTTCCGGCTGTGCGTCGCGCAGATGGATGGTTGGGTCGGCGTGGACCAGGCCGGGCTTGCGCGCACCGCGCTGGCGGACGCTGCCCTGGCTGCGCTGCTGCCGATGGTGTTGGCGGAGCACGCGGCGCGCAACGGCACGGTGCGCGGCGGCGCGGTAGCCGTCGTAGCGCTGGGCAAGGCCGGCGGGCGTGAGATGATGGCCGGGTCGGACCTCGACTTGATGCTGGTTTACGCCCACCCGCCCAATGTGACCGAGAGCCAGGGCGCGCGCCGGGTGCCGGCCAGCCAATGGTTCATCCGCGCGGCGCACGCCTTCGTGGCCGCGCTGACGTCGCCCGGCGCGGAGGGGCCGCTCTATGCCGTGGACATGCGGCTGCGCCCGTCGGGCAACAAGGGTCCGGTCGCCGTCTCGCTGGCGGCGTTCGAACGTTACCATGCCGAGGATGCCTGGACCTGGGAGCGCATGGCGCTCACGCGGGCGCGGGTCGTGGCCGGAACGCCTGCGATCACTGGCCGGGTGCAGCGCGCCATCGACGCGGCGCTGAACAAGCGGTCCGATCCGGCCCGTGTCCGCGCGGACGCCGCCAATATGCGACTGCGGCTGCTGAACGAGCTGCCGCCGACCGGTCCTTGGGACGTGAAGCTGCAGCCCGGCGGCGGAATTGAGGTGGAGTTCGTGGCCCAGACGCTCCAGCTCGTGCACGGCATGCAGCGTGGCGGTCAGAGCACCCGCGTGGCGCTGCAGGGCTTGGCCGACGCCGGGTGGTTGCCGGAGGCAGACGCGGCGCTGTTGATCGGGGCGGACCGGCTATGGCGCACCGTGCAAAGCATGGTGCGCATCACCGTCGGCCGCGGCGTCCACGAGTTGCCGCGCCCGGCCGCCGAGGCCCTGGTGCGCGTGGCCGATGCCGGGCATGATCTTGCGGCGTTGCGCGCCACGATGGACCACACCGCGGCTGGCGTCCGGGCCGCGTTCATCCGCCACGTGGGAGACCTGGTTTGAGCATCGCCGAAGGCAGCCCTGCCCCCGCGTTCGAGCTGCCGGCCACCGGCGGCCGGACCGTAAGCCTCGCCGCCATGGCCGGGCAGCCGTTCGTGCTTTACTTCTACCCGAAGGCCGACACGCCGGGCTGCACCAAGGAGGCGGAGGTCTTCCAGGAGGCGCTGCCGAACCTTGGCGAGCTTGGCTTGCAGGTGATCGGCGTGTCGAAGGACAAGATGCCGCCGATTGAGCGGTTCGCCGAGAAGTATCACCTGACCTTCCCGCTCGCGTCCGATACGGCCGGGGTGGTCGAGGCTTATGGCGCCTGGGTCGAGAAATCGATGTATGGCAAAACATACATGGGCATCGACCGCAGCACGGTCCTGGTGGACGCCCATGGCCAGGTAGCGCGCGTCTGGCGCAAGGTGAAGGTCGCTGGCCATGCCGCAGAAGTGCTAGCGGCTGCGAAAGAATTAGCCCGCGGGTAATGTCGACAAAAGCGCGAACGTGGCCGGTCTGGCCCTTTGCAGATCGAGTTGCCGTCACACATCCCTAGTTGCGTCACCTTGCTAATAATCCAATAAAATTGGCGCGCTGAAGGGACTCGACATGCTGCTGGTTATCGCGTGTGCTGCATTCTTGCTGGTGGTAATGCCAGGCCTACTTTATGGGCTGGGTTATTTGATTAGGCATTACGCCGAGGAACGGCTCGGGTCGGCGACATCAAAGGTCAGCGCAGCCAACGCCCCAGCGCGGCTCACGACTGAGCGCTCCGGCACGGAGCAGACGCCTTGGTTCCGACGGCCCATGCTTCCGGCATTCAGCCAGGCCACGCCAGCCGAGTAGTCGGCTCGGTTAGTGGGTTAAAGCAGCAGCGAGGTCTCGAACGCCATCCAGCCGACCAGCGGCACCAGCATCAAGGCCCGCCCTCGTGATAACGGCCAGACCCGGCTCACGAGCCACAGTGCCGCTGCCGCGGCCAGCACGGCAGTGGCGGCGGACAGCGTACGGCTCTCGAATCCGACCAGGAACAACGGGTAAATGGCGCACAATGCCCACAGCGCATCCAAGACTTGGCACTGCCAACCCGCCTGCATGCGGTGCCGCGCGACGCCCATCAACGCGAACACCCCGGCTGCCAGAACGTTTAGCTGCCAAAACGCACCTTCCCCGGCCTCGTCCCCCTGCAACCCAAACATGAATGCCACTAGGTCATCGGCGAATGCCCCGGAAGCATACACCAGGACGGTGAACGCCAATCCCGCCCCGAACGGCGTCTGCGCAATCCGGCGCAGTTCCACTAGCCCGGCGACCAGCAGCCCAAGCGTCAGTATCAGGCATCCCGGCCGCAACCCGTACTGGACGTTCAACTCGCCTCGCAACACGCGCACGGGGTCGATCTTGGTGCCGAACCGATACCATGCGTACTCGAACACCAGCGTCAATGCCGCAGCCGCAATCGCAAGCCCAATCAACGGCAACGTCTCACGGTCCCGTCCCGCCGGCAACTGACGCCACAGCATCAGCCACGCGAACACGCCAGCCGCGATTGTCGCCTGCGACACGTCCGCCTTGGACTGCAGAAAAAAGTGCACCGCCGCCAGCACGCCGACCGCATAGACCCACTTGTGCAGGCTCTTCCACCGCTTGCCCAGCCGCCGTACCGCCGCATCCGTGGACGTGGCGCCCAGCATGCAAAGGCCCAGCAGGGCCACAAAGCCGATCGTGAGGTAAAACCGGGTCAGGATTTCACTGGCGACCGTCAGCAGCCGCCAGTTTTGGTCAATGATATAGAGCGACAAATGCACCAGCGCATACCCAAGCGCCGCGTTGCCCACCATCCGGCGCACCACGACGACGTTGGGCGTCCCGGCCAATGCCTTTACCGGCGTGACCACAAGCGAAGCCAGCAGGATCCATGCCGCCCAGTAGCCGGTGCTATGGATGGCGACGTTGACCGACCGCGCGCCCAGCCCCTCGGTGGCCCACCGGAACGCCAGCCATGCGCCCGGCAGCAGCAGCAGCGTGAACACCGCGGCCCGCAACGGGTGCAGCCGGCCCTTCTTATCGGTCCAGGGCGCGAGCCGGGCGAGGTCTGGGAGGCTGCTCAAGGCCAAGCTCATCGCGCACCATTTGGTTTGGTATGGATATAGGATGGCGGCACGACAAAAACGCTAGGGTCGTGCGGGCCATACGCTACCCGCTGCGCCTCCACGATCACCGTGGCGCCGCGCCGCGCCCGCAGCAGCACGCCGTCGTCGGTGAGGCAAGCCAGCGTCGGCAGCCCCTCGGTGTCGGTCGTCTCCCACTCCGTGCACGCCAGCTCAGCGACCCGGTCCGCGCCGCGCCGCGTGAACCCGGCGCCTGGCGCAGCGCCCGGCACCACCACCGGCGGCGCAGGCAGGTCCGCGACGCGCCGGTCCGCGTCGCTCACCAGCGCCAGCGTGCGTGCGCGCGTGTCCACGATCATGTGAACGCCGGGCGCAGGAGGATCGAGCCTCAGCTTGCCGTCCTCCACCCGCCAGCGGGACCTCTGCTCCACTGCCTGCGCACCGGACCCGGCGCGGTACGTCACGTCCACGTCCCGCAACGGGGTGGTCGCTGGACGGTCCTGCGCCGCTGCGGGCGACGCCAGCAGCAACAGCAGGACCAGGCGCCTCACCGTGGCCGCCCGAAGCTTGGGACGCTGAGGGACATGAAGCCAGGCGGCACCCGGAACAGCTCCGCGGGCTGCGTGCCATACTCCACCGTGGTCGCGGTGAAGCTGCCGCGGCGGCCGTCGATCTCCCCGGATGCGCGCAGCGGCACCCCGTCCGTGGTGAAGCACACGGTCCCGGCGCCGCGCCGGTCCTGCGCGGCCCACACCGTGCAGGGCAGGCCGGCGATGGTTTCCTGGCCGCGCCGGGCGAGCGTGACGCCGGACAGCGTGAGCGCCTGCAAGTCCGCGTCCCGCATCGGCAATGTAATCGCGGAACGGAGGCCGGTATCCACCACCCGCGCATCCCGGTTGCGAAGGTCCACCAGCAACGCCTGGGGCCGACCCGCCTCCACCCGTAGCCGCTGCCCGGCCGCGTCCCAGAACAGCCGCAACGCGCTGGCCCGGTCGCCGGGCGCGCCGCCGGGCAACACGTCCGCGGCGGCGCCCTCTAGCCGATAGGTCACGGCCACGTCCCGAATAGGCTGCAACTGCGGGCGCTCCTGCGTACGGGCCGGCCCGGCTATGAAGCCCAGGACCAGGACCACCATGCCGGCCCACGCGCGCCTCATGGCGCCGGGCCGGCCGGCGGCGCAGCGAGGCGCTCGTACTCGGCCGGAACACTGAACTCATCCGGCGTGGCAGGGGCCAGGCTCACGCTTACGGCCTCGATCAGGGTGCGCCGGCCGCGTTCATCCTGGCCTTGGGTGCGGAGCATGATGCCGTCCTCGGTCACGCACACGACGCCGCGCTGCCGGTCGAGCGCCACGTCCCAAACCGTGCAGCGGGTCGCCGCGACGGTATCGGCGCCGCGCCGGACGAAGCGCATGCGGTCGTTCAGCGAGAACTGCGGCGGAGGCCCCTGGAACGGCATTTCCATCACCGCCTGCTCGTCCATGACCACCATGGACATGCGCTGGGCCGCGAGGTCGACCAGCACATACGAGCGGTCTTGCATGTCGATCCGTATAGGCGAGCCGCCTGCGCGCGTGGTGACCCGCACCTCCTGGGGCGGTCCGGCGGTGGAAGTCAGGCGATACAGGACAGACGCGTCCCGGGTCGGCGCCAGGGGCGGCCGCTCAACCGGCGCTGTCCGGGGCGCCTGGGCCGACACGGGCGTGGCCAGGGCCAAGCAAGCCAGCAGGGTCAAGCGGCCCCACATCAGCCGGCTAGGTCCGGAGCTTCGGTCCTGTTGCGGTACATCGTCCTGATCTCAGCCTCCAACGCATCCGGGTCGGGCGCCGTGAGCCACTTCGCGTCGACTGCCACGGCGGCGGCAAGCAACGCCTTATACGCGTCACGAGGGATTTCGGTTGTGCCGAATTGCGCCAGGTGCCCGGTCACGAATTGCGTATCCAGCAGCGAGTAGCCGCCCATCCGCATCCGTGCCACCAGGTGCACCAGCGCCACCTTGGACGCGTCCCGCGCGACGCTGAACATGCTCTCGCCAAAAAACACGCCGCCGAGCGATACGCCATACAGCCCGCCCACCAGCCGCCCGCTCGCCCAGCACTCGACGCTATGCGCGTGGCCGCGGCGGTGCAGCTCGATGAACAGCCGCTCGATGTCCGGGTTGATCCAGGTGTCTTCCCGCCCCGGCGCGGATGCGGCGCACCCGGCGATGGCGGCGGCGAACGCCCGGTCCGACGTTACCTCGTATGTCCCGGACAGCACCGTCCGCATTAGCCGCCGCGGCAGGTGGAACCCGTCCAACGGCAGCACGCCGCGCTGCTCCGGATCGAGCCAGTACAGCCGATGCCCCACCCGGCTTTCAGCCATCGGGAATAGCCCGGCGCGGTAGGCCCGAAGCACGATCTCCGGCGTGATCTCAATCATGCGGCGCGACATGGGCTTATGGTGGGCTGCCGGCCCGTCTCTGCCAACCAGTAAGTGATGGTTGCCGCCCTATCCTGATGTCACGAACCGTTCGAGCCAGTGGATGGTGTAGTCCCCGGCCAGGAACTCCGGCGCCTCCATGATGCGGCGGTGCAGCGGCAGCGTGGTCTTGATGCCCTGGATCGCGAACTCGCCCAGCGCGCGCCGCATACGGGCGATGGCCTCCGGCCGGGTCGGCGCGTGGACGATCAGCTTGGCCACCATGCTGTCGTAATAGGGCGGCACCACATATCCCGCATACAAGGCGCTATCGACCCGAACGCCCAAGCCGCCCGGCGCGTGGAACACGTCCACCCGGCCCGGCGTCGGCATGAACGTCTCCGGGTCCTCGGCCGTGACGCGGCACTCGATGGCGTGGCCTTGGAACGTGACATCCGTTTGCGCGTAGCCGAGCGCCTGCCCGGCGGCGATGCGGATCTGCTCCCGCACCAGGTCCACGCCGCACACCATCTCGGTCACCGGGTGCTCGACCTGTAGCCGGGTGTTCATCTCGATGAAGGCGAACTGCCCGTCCTGATACAGGAACTCGAGCGTGCCGGCGTTGCGGTAGCCAAGCTGCCGCAAGCCGGCGCACACCACCTCGCCCAAGCTGTCGCGCGCCGCTGGCGTGAGCGCGGGGGACCCGGCCTCCTCCAGCAGCTTCTGGTGCCGCCGCTGTAGGCTGCAGTCCCGCTCGCCGAAGTGCACCACGTTGCCGTGCGCGTCCGCCATCACCTGCAACTCGATGTGCCGGGGCCGGTCGAGGTATTTTTCAATGTACACGCTGTCGTCGCCGAACGCGGTGCGCGCCTCGGTGCGGGCAACCGTCCAGGCCTCGTCCAGCTCGTCTGCCGCGTGCGCCACCTTCATGCCGCGCCCGCCGCCGCCCGCCGCCGCCTTGACCAGCACGGGGTAGCCGACCCGGTCCGCGACCCGGGCGGCCTCGGTCAAATCCCCGACCGCGCCGTCCGAGCCCGGCACCAGCGGCACGCCGAGCGACGCCATCGCGGCCTTGGCGGTGATTTTGTCGCCCATCATGCGGATGTGCGCCGGCGACGGCCCGATGAACGTCATGCCATGCGCCTCAACCATCTCGGCGAAGCGCGCGTTCTCGGACAGGAAACCATAACCCGGATGGATTGCGTCCGCCCCGGTGACTGCAGCGGCGGACAGCAGCGCCGGCACATTCAAGTAGCTGTCCCGCGCCGAGGGCGGCCCGATGCACACGCTCTCGTCGGCCAGCCGCACGTGCATCGCGTCCGTGTCGGCAGTCGAGTGCACCGCCACGGTCGGGATGCCAAGCTCACGGCAGGCACGCTGGATGCGCAGCGCGATCTCGCCGCGGTTGGCGATCAGGATTTTATGGAACACGCGGGCGCTACTCGATGACCAGCAACGGCTGCGCGTACTCGACTGGCTCCCCACTGCCGACTAGGATGCGCGTCACGGTCCCAGCACGCGGAGCCTTGATTTGGTTGAAGGTTTTCATTGCCTCGATCAGCATGACCGTCTGCCCCGCCACCACTGCCTGGCCCGGCGTCACAAAGGGGGGGGCGCCGGGTTCCGCGGACAAATAGGCGATGCCGACCATGGGGCTTGGCACGGTGCCGGGATGCACGGCGTCCTCATGGGGCGCAGTCGCGGCCGGCACCACGACTGGCGCCGGCGTCGCGGCGGGCGCAGCCAAGGGCGCCGCCGTCGCGGGGGCGCGGACCACGCGGATACGGTTCTCCGCCTCCACGATCTCGATCTCGGTCAGCCCAGTGTCGCGCAGGATGGTCGCGAGCACCCGGATCGCTTCGGGGTCGAACTGGATGCGGCTCATGCTAAGGGTCCTCGCGGCGCACGGCCGTCCCGGATTGGAGGAGTATATATGGGCGCGCGGTAGCATGGCGCCATGAGTGCGTCCAATCGTGGCCGCTTGCCGCGATCCGATGGTCCACTCATATAGGAGCTATGCAACCTGTTCCCACAATCACCCTGAATGGCGAGCCGCGTCCGCTGGATGCGGCCACCGTCGAAGCGTTGCTGGACCGGCTCGGGCTCGACCGGCGCAAGGTCGCGGTCGAGCGCAATGAGGAGATCGTGCCGCGGTCGCGCTATGCTGAAACCGCCCTGTGCCAAGGCGACCAGCTCGAGATCGTGCATTTCATCGGAGGAGGCTAAGAGATGGACGGGTTTGTAAGCGCTGACACCTGGACCGTAGCCGGGCGGAGCTTCCGCTCACGCCTGGTGGTCGGCACCGGCAAGTACAAAAGCCTTGAGGAGACTGCCGTCGCAATCGAGGCGTCCGGCGCGGAGATGGTGACCGTGGCAGTGCGGCGGGTGAATTTGTCCGACCCCGGCGCGCCCATGCTGCAGGACTTCGTGGACCCGAAGCGCTACACCTACCTGCCCAACACCGCCGGCTGCCACACCGCCAACGACGCCGTGCGCACGCTCCGCCTCGCGCGGGAAGCCGGCGGCTGGAACCTCGTGAAGCTGGAGGTGCTGGGGCCGCCGCCGCATCTGTATCCCGACATGGCCGCGACGTTCGAGGCGCTGGACGCCCTGGTGCGGGACGGGTTCGAGGTCATGGTCTATTGCGCCGATGACCCGGTAGCGACCAAGCGGCTGGAGGACATGGGCGCGGTCGCGATCATGCCGCTCGGTGCGCCCATCGGCTCGGGGCTTGGGCTGCAGAACCCGGCCATGCTGTCAATGCTGATCGAGCAGGCCAGCGTGCCGGTGCTGGTCGATGCCGGCGTGGGAACCGCGTCCGACGCTGCCATCGCCATGGAGCTTGGTTGCGACGCCGTGCTGCTCAACTCCGCCATCGCCAACGCGCGCGACCCAGTGACCATGGCCCGCGCCATGAGGGCGGCGGTGGAGGCCGGGCGCTTTGCCCACCTGGCCGGCCGTATGCCGCGGCGCATGGGCGCCGACCCCTCCAGCCCGCTCGCAGGCCTGATCCGGTAGCAGCGTTACGCCGAACAGCTACTGCGCCGGGCCATAGCCTTCCGGATGCGCCACCCGCCACTCCGCCGCGGTACGCACGATCTCGTCGAGCGCGGCGAAGCGCGGCGTCCACCCGGCTTCCCGCTGGATGAGCGCCGACGACGCTACCAATACCGCCGGGTCACCGGGCCGCCGGCCCTCAAGCCTGACCGGAACGGGGCGGCCCAGCACCCGCTCCACGGACGCGATCACGTCCCGGACCGAGTGGCCCAGGCCGTTGCCGAGATTGTAGGTAACGCTGCGCCCCTCAAGCTGCTGCAACGCGCACAGGTGCGCCTCCGCCAGGTCCGTCACGTGCACATAGTCGCGGATGCAGGTGCCGTCGGGGGTGGGGTAGTCGGTTCCGAACACCGCCAACTCGCCGCGCCGGCCCAGCGCCGCGTCGATCACCAGCGGGATCAGGTGCGTCTCGGGGTCATGGTCCTCGCCCAGCCGGCCCTGGGGGTCGGCGCCGGCCGCGTTGAAGTAACGCAGGCACGCGCTGCGCAGGCCGTGCAGTTGGTCCGCCCAGCGCAGCGCCTGCTCGATCATGAGCTTGCTCTCGCCATAGGGCGAGGCCGGGCGCAGGGTGGCGGTCTCGTCGATGGGCACCCGTTCGGGCTCGCCGAACAGGTTGGCGGTGGACGACAGCACGAAGCGCGGCACCCCGTGGCGGATGCAGCCGTCGATCAGCCGGATGCCCACGGCCGCGTTGTCGATAAAGTAGCGCATCGGCTCACGCATGCTCTCGCCCACGAGCGACAACGCGGCGAAGTGGAACAAGGCATTCCAAGGCCCGTCGGCCAGGATCAGGTCGAGCGCCGCCGTGTCTGCCAGGTTGATCTCGGCCAGCCGCACGCCGGGGGGGACGGCGGCGCGGTGACCCTGGCGCAAGTTGTCCAGCACGACGACCTCGGCGCCCCGGTCCACCAGGAGCTGCACGAGGTGGCTGCCGACGTAGCCTGCGCCGCCGGTGACGAGAAAACGTCCCTGCATGGCTATACCGCGTGCCGCTGCAGGTCACCGAGCTGGCAATGCTCCAGCGCCCCGGCGTGCGTTGCCCCCAGCCGCACCTTCGGCGCGCAGCCAGCGTCCAACGCCTCCTGCCAGCGTGGCGCGCACAGGCACCAGCGGTCGCCGGGCTTGAGGCCCGGGAAGCCGTACTGCGGGTGCGGCGTGCTGAGGTCATTGCCGCGGCTCCGGCTGAACGCCAGGAACTCGGCCGTCACCTCGGCGCAGACCGTGTGGCTGCCGACGTCCTCCGGCCCGGTCTCGCAACAGCCGCTGCGGGTGAAGCCGGTGCGCGGGTCGAGCGAACAGGTCTCAAGCGGCGCGCCCAGCACGTTGCGCGGGGCGTTCGGGCCGTGCCCCCGGGGCGGGGTCGCGTCGAGCGGCATGGAGATACTCCTGGACGGATGGAAGCGGGAGCGTTTGGGCTTGCCCGGATTGTAGGATCAGCCAATATCGCTTGGTGCATCCGGAGGTCAATGATGGCGCCTAGCCGTCCCGCATGAGTTCTGTCGTCGAGTTCAAGCGCCGCAAGGACGATACGGTGTGGGCCGTGGTCGCGTCGGTGGGCCGGGCCTCCCGCGTGGCGGAGATTTATCCCAGCCGGGAGCGCGCGCTGGCGGACCGCGCCTGGCGCGAGCAGCAAATCCGCGCCTATGCCAGCCTGTTGCAGAGCTGCCGCCAGCCTGCGCCGCAGTACAGCGTGGCGCCGATCCGCCCAGCCGACCTTCCACGGGCTTGGAAACCGCTGCCGGCGCTGGGCTTCCTGCGCGGCCAGTTCATTTGAGGGATGCAGCATGACCGAACCCGCCCGGATCGCGCTCGTGACCGGCGCCGGCAGCGGGGTCGGCCGCGCATCGGCGCAGGCGTTGCTGGGCGCCGGCTGGACCGTGGCGCTGGTCGGACGCCGGGCCGACGCGCTGGAGGCGACGGCAGCAAGCAGTCCGGAGCGCTGCCTGGTGGTGCCAGCGGACGTGTCGCAACCTGCCGAGGTCGATGCCGCGTTCGCCAAGGTGGAGGCAGCGTTCGGCCGGCTCGATCTGCTGTTCAACAACGCCGGCATGGGCGCGCCCGCGGTGCCAATTGACGAGCTGCCAGTCGAGCAGTGGATGGCGGTGGTCGGCGTGAACCTGACCGGCTCGTTCCTGTGCGCCCGCGCCGCGTTCGGCCTGATGCGGCGGCAGCAGCCCGGCGGTGGGCGCATCATCAACAACGGCTCCATATCCGCCTACGCGCCGCGCCCGTTCTCGGCGCCGTACACCGCCACCAAGCACGCCATCACCGGCCTTACCAAGTCGCTCTCGCTCGATGGCCGGGCGTATGACATCGCTTGCGGCCAAATCGACATCGGCAACGCCGCCACCGAAATGACCGACCGCATGACCCGTGGCGTGCTGCAAGCCAACGGCGCCACCATGGTCGAGCCACGGATGGACCCGCAGCACGTTGCGGATGCGGTGGTGCACATGGCGAGCCTGCCGCCGGACGCGAATATCCAGTTCGTGACGGTGATGGCGACCAAGATGCCGTTCGTCGGCCGCGGCTGATGCGTCGCGCCGTAGCGCTGCTACTCTTTCTGGCTGCGGGGACGGCCGCGGCTGAGGAACCCCGCATCGTCGGCGGCCCCGGCGGCGGCTGCATCGCCGGCGCGGTCCTGCTGCCGTCCGACGGACCGGGCTACCAGACCGTCCGCGCCAGCCGCAGCGCGTTCTGGGGCCACCCGAGCACCGTTGCCGCGCTGCAAACCTTGGCGTTGCGCGCACAGGCTTTGGGCCTGCCCAAGTTGTACATGAACGACATCTCCCGTCAGCGCGGCGGCCCGTTTCCCGGGGTGCACGCCAGCCACATGCTCGGCCTCGACGCCGACGTGTGGCTCGACGTGAAGCCCAAGCCGGTGCTGAACGCCAGTGGCCGCGACGCGGTCGAGGTGCAAAGCCTGGTGGCCGCCAGCGGCCGTAGCGTCGATCCGGAGGTTTGGGACGCGGGGCATGTCACGCTGCTGCGCCTGGCGGCCGGGTTGCCCGGCGTGGACCGCATCCTGGTCAACCCGGCCATCAAGCGGCAGCTCTGCCAAAGCGTGACCGGGGACCGCACCTGGCTCCGGCTGATCCGCCCCTGGTACGGCCACGCTGCGCACATGCATATCCACTTCCGCTGCCCGGCCGGACAGCCCGAGTGCGTGGACCAGGCGCCCACGCCGCCAGGCGAAGGATGCGACGCATCGCTGCAATGGTGGTTCGACCAGCTCGACGCGCCGTCCCGCCCCCCTGCCCCGCCCCGTCCGCCGGTGCAGTTGCCAGCCGCCTGCGCCGCCATCATGCGCGCCGCGCCGGGTTGAACGTCGCGGCCCAGCGCCGGGTCGGCGTCACCGCGGCCGGCGTCGTGACATTCGTGAACCTCTATGCGCCGCAGACCCTGTTGCCGACCTTCGCGGAGCAATTCGGCATCGGCCTCGCGCGGGCAAGCCTCATGATGACCGCGACGCTCGTGGCGGTGGCGGCCGTGGCGCCGTTCGTGGGCGGCGTGTCGGACGCGCTCGGCCGGCGGCGGCTGATCCTCACGGCCTGCTGCGCGCTCGTGCTCCCGGTGCTGCTCTCGGCTTGGGCGCCAAGTTTCGGCATCCTGGTGCTCGGGCGTTTCATCGAAGGCTTGCTGCTGCCGTTCATCTTCGCCGTGACCGTCGCCTACATCGCCGACGAGTGCGAGCCGACCGAGGCCGTGCGCCTCACCGGCGCCTACGCCATCGGCAGCATCGTCGGCGGGTTCGCCGGCCGGTTCGTCGCCGGCTGGGCCACGGAGCTGGCGGGATGGCGGGCCGCGTTCCTGATCCTCGCCGCGCTCACGCTGGTTTGCGCGCTGCTGATCCTGTTCTGCCTGCCTGCCGAACAGCGGTTCAAGCCGGTGCGCGGGTGGCGCGGCTCGGTTGCCGGCTTCCTGGATCAGCTCGCCAATCCCCAGGTCGTCGCGACCTGCGCGATGGGCTTCTGCGTGCTGTTTTCGATGGTCGCGGCATTTACCTTCGCCACGGTCTATTTAGCCGGCCCACCGTTCCGCCTCAGTCCAGCGGAGCTTGGGTCGATGTTCGTGGTCTATCTGGTGGGCGTGGTGGCGACCCCGGTTGCGTCCCGGCTGGCGCTGCGCTCCGGGCGGCTGCGGGCGGTCCAATTCGCGGCCGGGTGCGCGGCGGCCGGGCTGCTGCTGACCTTGGCGCCCAGCTTTCCGCTGATCCTGCTCGGGCTAGGCTTGGCGGCCGGCGGCATCTTTGCCGAACAGGTGCTGTCGCTTGGCTACGTCGCCATGGCGGCGCGGCAGGCGCGGTCCACCGCGGTCGGGTTGTATGTGACCTGCTACTACACCGGCGGCGCGCTCGGCAGCGTCGTGCCGGCCGGGGTATGGCGGCACTTCGGCTGGCCCGGCTGCGTCGCGCTGATCGTGGCGGTGCAGGCGGCGGCGCTGTTGGTGGTCGGCCGGGTCTGGCCCCGGCACGCGCCTTTACCTTGAGCAGCGCCGTCCCACCTCGGATGCAACAGGTTAGGACACCCCTCGCATGAACGCTCCGTTCGACGCCGCCACAGCCCGCTTCGCCATCGGTCAGCCCGTGTCCCGCAAGGAGGACCCTGTGCTGCTGCGTGGCGAGGGCCGTTACACCGATGACGTGAGCCTGCCGGGCCAACTGCACGCCGTGCTGGTGCGCAGCCGGTACGCGCACGGCGTGCTGCGGACGGTGGACACGCAAACGGCCCGGGACATGCCGGGCGTCGTGGGCGTCTATACCGCGGCTGACCTGCGCGACGGCGGCATTCAGGCCATGCCGGCGTCCAAGGGCAAGAACCACGACGGCTCCGACACGCCGCGCCCAGTGCAGTCCGCACTGGCCGAGCACCGCGTGCGCTACGTCGGCGACCCGGTGGCGCTGGTGGTGGCGGAAACGGCACTCCAAGCGCGGGACGCAGCCGAGGCCGTACTGCTGGACATCGACCCCCTGCCGGCCGTCACCCGCGCCCGGCAAGCCGCCGAACCCGGCGCGCCGCTGCTGCATGACGCGGCACCGGGCAACCTGGTGATGGACTACCGCCACGGCGACAGCGCGGCGGTGGCGGCGGCGTTCACCCAGGCCGCGCACGTGACCCGGCTTAGTCTCAGCAACAGCCGCATCGTCGTGAGCGCGCTGGAACCGCGCTCCGCCGTCGCCGAGGTCCAGGGCGGACGCTACACGCTGCATGTGGGCTGCCAGGGCGTGTTCGGGATGCGGGCCGGGCTGGCCGACGTGCTCGGCGTACCGGTTGAGGCTGTGCGGGTGCTGACCGGCAACGTCGGCGGGTCATTCGGCATGAAGGCGTCGGTGTACCCGGAGTACCCCGCCCTGCTGCACGCCGCCCGGGTGCTGGGCCGCCCGGTGAAGTGGACCGACGACCGCTCCGAAAGCTTCCTGTCCGACAGCCACGGACGCGACCACGAGGTGGAGGCCGAGCTGGCGCTGGACGCCGAAGGCCGGTTCCTTGCCATTCGCGTCACCGGCTGGGGCAACCTGGGCGCTTACCCCAGCAACGCCACCACCATTCCGGCCACGGTCAACACCATGAAGAACATGGTGGGCGTTTACGCGACCCCGCTGATCGAGGCGCGGGCACGCTGCGTGTTCACCAACACGACGCCGGTAGGGCCGTACCGCGGTGCTGGGCGGCCGGAGGGGAACTACTACATGGAGCGGCTGGTGGACGCCGCCGCCGCCGAGACCGGCATCGACCGGGTAGAGCTGCGCCGCCGCAACCACATCCAGCCCGGCCAGATGCCGTACGCCGCGCCGTCCGGCATGAATTACGACAGCGGCGACTTCCCAGCCATCCTGGACCGGGCGCTGGCGATGGCGGACTGGGACGGGTTTTCCGAACGCCGGGCCGAAAGCCGGCGTCGCGGCCGGTTGCGCGGGCGCGGGATCGGCCAATACCTTGAGGTCACCGCGCCGCCGCAGCAGGAGATGGGCGGCATCCGCTTCGACGCGGACGGCGGCGTCACCATCGTCACCGGCACGCTGGACTACGGCCAGGGCCACGCCTCGCCGTTCGCGCAGGTGCTGGCGGACCGCCTCGGCATTCCGTTCGAGCGCATTCGGCTGTTGCAGGGCGACAGCGACGAGCTGATCGCCGGCGGCGGCACTGGCGGGTCGAAAAGCATGATGGCCAGCGGCGCCGCAATCGTGGAGGCAAGCGCACTGTGCATCGAACAAGGCCTAGCCATCGCGGCACACGCGCTGGAGGCGGCGGTGGCGGACATCGAATTCGACCGTGGCCGCTTCACCATTGTCGGCACAGACCGTGGCATCGGCATCCTGGAGCTGGCCGAACGGCTGCGCGCCGGCATGGCGCTGCCGGATGGCGTGCCGCAGTCGCTCGACGTGCAGCATATCCACGAGTCGGCACCGTCCGCATTCCCGAATGGCTGCCACGTCGCCGAGGTCGAAGTGGACCCGGAAACCGGCGTCACGACCGTCGTGCGATACAACATGGTCAACGACTTCGGCGTGCTGATTAACCCCATGCTGGTGGAGGGCCAGGCGCACGGCGGCATCGTGCAAGGCATCGGCCAGGCGTTGCTGGAGGCGACGGCCTACGACGAGGATGGGCAGCTCGTGACCGGATCGTTCATGGACTACGCCCTGCCGCACGCGTCCGACGCGCCGAGCTTCGCGTTTCAAAGCCACCCAGTGCCGGCGCGCACCAACGTGCTGGGCGTAAAGGGCTGCGGCGAGGCCGGATGCGCTGGGGCATTGCCGGCGGTGATGAACGCACTGGTGGACGCGCTATCCGAAGCCGGCGTGCGGCACATCGACATGCCGGCGACGCCGGAGCGGGTCTGGGCGGCGCTCCACGGGGGGCGCTAGCTCCCCACCAGCCCCCGGGCGAAGTCCATCGCGCTGAACGGGCGCAGGTCCCCCGCCTGCTCGCCCACGCCCACCGCGTGCACCGGCAGCCCGAACGCCTGCGCCAAGGCCACTACAATGCCGCCGCGGGCGCTGCCGTCCAGCTTAGTCACCACCAGCCCTGTCACGGCCACCAGCTCGCTGAACACCCGCACCTGCTCCATCGCGTTCTGCCCGGTGGTCGCGTCCAGCACCAGCAGCACCGATTGCGGCGCGGTCGGGTCTTGCTTCTGGATCACGCGGATGAGCTTCGACAGCTCCTGCATCAGCGCACCCTTGTTGTGCAGCCGTCCCGCGGTGTCGATCAGCAACACGTCCGCGCCCTCAGCCCGCGCCCGGGTCAGCGCGTTGAACGCCAGCCCGGCCGAGTCCGCGCCCGGCGCGCCGCTCACCACCGGAGCGCCTGTGCGCTGGCCCCAGACCTGCAACTGCTCCACCGCCGCCGCGCGGAAGGTGTCGCCTGCCACCAGCACCGCCCGCAGCCCGGCGTCCCGGTATTGCAAGGCGAGCTTGCCGATGGTCGTGGTCTTGCCCGTGCCGTTCACGCCGACCACCAGCACCACATGCGGCCGTAGCGTCCGGTCGATCACCAGCGGCACGGCTACCGGCTCCAGGATGGCGGCGATCTCCTCGCTCAGCGCCTGCTTCACCTCCGCGTCCGTCACGTCCGAGCCGAAGCGGCTGCTGCGGAAGCTGGCGATAATCTGTTCGGCTGCCGCCGGGCCAAGGTCGGCGCCGATCAGCAGTTCCTCCAGCTCTGCCAGCGCGGCGTCATCCAGCGTGCGCTTGGTGAACGCGGCCGAAATGCCGGTCGTGAGCTTCTGCGTGCTGCGGGTGAGGCCCTCCTTGAGCCGGGAGAAAAAGCCGAGCGCCACTATGCCTCCAACCCGCTTGCGTCGGCGCCCGTCACGCGCAGCGCCACGAGGCTGCCGACCGGATGCGCCTCGCCAAGCCGCACCGGCGAGAAATGCTCGGTGTGGCCCATGCCACCGCGTTCCACGACCACTTGGACCGTTTGCCCCACCCGCTCCGCATGGAACGCCGCCGCGTGCGGCTCGGCCGCCGCACGCAGCCGGGCCGCGCGATCCCGCCGCACGGCGGGCGGCACCGCCGGCATACGCGCGGCGGGAGTGCCGGGCCGCTCGGAGTACGGGAACACGTGGACATAAGGGATCGCCGCCTCGTGCACGAAGGCCAGCGTCTCGGCGAACAGCGCGTCCGTCTCGGTCGGGAACCCGGCGATCAGGTCCGCGCCAATGGCAATCCCGGGCCGCAACGCCCGCGCCCGCGCGATAACCGCCAAGGCGTCGGCCCGCCCATGCCGGCGGCGCATGCGCTTCAGCACCAGGTCCGACCCGGCCTGCAGCGACAGGTGCAGATGCGGCATGAAGCGCGGCTTCTCGGCCAGCAACCGCCACAAATCATCGTCGATGGCGGCCGGGTCAAGCGAGGACAGCCGCAGCCGTGGCAGCTCCGGCGCCAGCGCCAGCACCCGGCGGGCCAGCGCCCCCAACGTCGGAGCGCCCGGCAGGTCCGGCCCGTAGGACGCGATGTCAACGCCGGTCAGCACGACCTCGTGGTAGCCCACCTGCACCAGCGCCCGCACCCGCTCCACCACCGCGCCGGCCGGCACGCTGCGGGACGGGCCACGGCCGCGCGGGATGATGCAGAACGTGCAGGCGTGGTCGCAGCCCTGCTGCACCTCCACAAAGGCGCGGGCGCGGCCAGACAGGCCGGTGACCAAATGCGGCGCCTGCAAGCGGGCGGCGCGGATGTCCGAGACCTGGCCGGGCGCGCCGGGCCGCCAGCTTTCAGGTTGCAGCTTCTCCATGTTGCCCAACACCTGGTCCACGCCCGGCAGCGACGCCCAGGCGGACGGGTCGATCTGCGCGGCGCAGCCGGTGACGACGATGCGCGCCCCCGGCCGCTCCCGGTGCACGCGGCGGATCGCCTTGCGGCAGCCCCGCTCGGCCTCCGCTGTCACGGCGCAGGTGTTGACGACTACGGTGTCCGGCAGCCCGGCCGCCAGGTTGCGGATAACTTCGCTCTCATAGGCGTTGAGGCGGCAACCGAACGTCAGGACCTCGGCGCTCACAGCGCGACGGTGCCCCGGAAGCTGGTGACGACCGGCCCAGTCATCAGCACATGGCCGTTGCCTAGCCACTCGATGTCCAGCACGCCGCCGTCCATCACCACGGCCACGCGCCGCCCGGTCAGCCCCCGCCGGTACGCGTTCACCACCGCCGCGCACGCGCCGGACCCGCAGGCGCGCGTCAGCCCTGCGCCGCGCTCCCACACCCGCAACCGGATGCGGTCCGCGGCCAACACGCTCGCAAAGCCGATATTGGCGCGCTCCGGAAACAGCGCGTCGCGCTCCAACGCCGGGCCAACATCCTCGACGGGGTGCGTGTCTGCGTCCGGCACGAACAGCGTGGCGTGCGGGTTGCCCATGCTGCACGCCGCCGGGTGGCCCGGCAAGTCGAGGTGCAGCGTGTCCATCGCGCGGGACAGCGGCACGTCCGCCCACTCCAGCCGCGCTGTGCCCATGTCCACCCGGTGCCGCCCGTCCGCCAGCCGCTCGGCCGGCAAGTCCCCGGCGATGGTGCGAATGACCTGGTAAGGCCGCCCATTCTCCTCGAACAGCAGCTCCGCCACGCAGCGCGTCGCGTTGCCGCACGCCCCGGCCTCCGACCCATCCGGGTTGCGGATGCGCATCAGCACGTCGGCGTCGGTGCCCGGCGGCGGACGGTCCAGCGTGATGAACTGGTCGCAGCCAATGCCGGTGCGCCGGTCCGCGAGCTGACGCACGCTCGCGGGGGACAGGTCCAACGGCCGGGCGCGCTCGTCGATCACGACAAAGTCGTTGCCAGCGCCGTGCATCTTGACGAAGGAGGCGTTCATGGTGGGCGGCATATAGAACGCCGCGCGCATCCCCGGTAGCCCGGCGGTTTACGGACCCGTCCGGATCGGTGATGTTTGAACGATGCGGATTGCCCTGATCGTTGGCCTCGTGCTGCTGGTGATGCTGGTTGGCGTCGGCGCGTGGCTCTACGCGCCGGACAAGCCCCGGGCGGAGCTTGAGGCCCGCTACCTCGCCGCGCCCACCGACTATGTCGAGGCGGCCGGAGTGCGGCTGCATGTCCGCGACACCGGCCCGCGCGACGCGCCCGCGGTCGTCATGCTGCACGGCTTCGGGTCGAGCCTGCACACCTGGGAGCCTTGGGCGCAAACCCTGTCGGCCACGCACCGGGTCATCCGCTTCGACCTGCCGGGCTTCGGCCTGACCGGCGCGGACCCCACCAGCGACTACACCGACGCCCGCACCGTGGCAGTGCTGGGCGCGCTGCTGGACCGGCTGGGCGTGGCGCGCGCCAGCGTCATCGGCAACTCGCTCGGCGGCAAGATCGCCTGGATGTTCGCGGTGGCGCACCCGGAGCGGGTGGACAAGCTGGTGCTGGTATCCCCGGACGGCTTCGCGAGCCGAGGCTTCGAGTACGGCAAGCAGTCCAAGGTGCCGTGGATGCTGCGCCTGCTGCCCTACGTGCTGCCACGGCCGTTGCTGCGAGCGAGCCTCGCACCGGCCTACGCCGACCCCTCGCGGCTGACCGAGGACGTGGTGACGCGCTATGCCGACATGATGCTGGCGCCCGGGGTGCGGCGGGCTATCGTGGCACGGACCGGCCAAGTCCTGTTGCAAGACCCGGTGCCGCTGCTGCAACGGGTGACCGCTCCGACCTTGATCCTGTGGGGACGGCGCGACGCCATGATCCCGTTCGCCAACTCGGCCGACTACCTTCGGGCGCTGCCCGACGCGCGCCTGGTCGAGCTGCCGGATTTGGGCCATGTCCCCCAGGAGGAAGCGCCGGAGCGGTCCATCGAGGAGGTCGCGCGCTTCCTGCGCCAGCGTTGACCGGTCCGGCCCCAACCGCTACATCCTGGCGCCTGTCTGCGAGCCGGGCCTGGAAACGGGCATGCCCGGCCGCGACGCCTGTTTGGCAGCCATCCGGCCGCCGCGGGGTTTGCGATCAGGAGATCAAATGCCCAAGCTCAAGACCAAGTCGTCCGTCAAGAAACGCTTCAAGATCACCGCCACCGGCAAGGTGCTCGCCGGCCCCGGCAAGAAGCGGCACAACCTGATGGCGCGCAGCCAGAAGGCCAAGCGCGCCAACCGCGGCAGCCAGACGCTGACCCACGCTGACGGCCTCACCGTCAAGCAGTGGGCGCCCTACGGCATCGCGTAAGGAGCAGCGCACATGGCACGCGTCAAACGGGGCGTCACCACCCACGCCCGGCACAAGAAGGTTCTCGACGCTTCCAAGGGCTTCATCGGCCGCAGCTCCACCAGCTACCGCATCGCGCTGCAAAGGCTGGAGAAGTCGCTGCAGTACGCCTACCGCGACCGCCGGCAGAAGAAGCGGGATTTCCGGGGCCTGTGGATACAGCGCATCAACGCCGCCGTGCGCGAGCATGGCATCACCTACAGCCGCTTTATCGCCGGGCTGAAGGCGTCGGGGATCGACCTTGACCGCAAGGTGCTGGCCGCCATCGCTTATGACGACCCGGCCGCGTTCGCCGAGATCGTGAAGCAGGTTCAAGCCGTGATGCACGCCGCTGCCGAGGACAAAACCGTCGCCGATCTCGCCGCGCTGACCGAGCCGGGCGCTCAGCCAGCCGAACTCTAGCCGCGGCTGGGTCTGGACACACGATCAAGGGCTGCCCCACAAGGGCGGCCCTTCTCAGTTTGAGCACTTGCATGACCGATGACCTAGCCGCCCTTCGCGCCGAGACTGACGCTGCCCTCATGGACGCCGCCGACCTGCGCGAGTGGGACGTGGTGCGCGTGGGCGTGCTGGGCAAGCAAGGGCGGCTCACCGCGCTGCTGAAGGAGCTTGGCCGCCTGGACCCGGAGACGCGGCGGGAGCGGGGCGCCATGCTCAACCGGTTGCGCGACGAGCTGACGGCACTGATCGAGGCACGGCGCGTAACGCTGGACGCCGCCGCGCTGGATGCGAAGCTGGCGCAAGAGCGGGTCGACGTGTCCCTGCCGCCGCCGCCGCGCGCCGCCGGGCTGATCCATCCCATCAGCCGCACCATGGAGGAGATGGCCGCCATTTTTGGCGCCATGGGCTTCAGCGTGGGCGAGGGCCTGGACGTCGAGACCGACTGGTACAACTTCGGCGCGCTCAACATCCCGGCGCACCATCCGGCCCGCGCCGACCATGACACGTTCTATCTCCCGGGCACGCGCGATGGCCGGCCCTTGGTGCTGCGCACCCAAACCAGCGACGTGCAGATCATTTCCATGCTGGACCAGCCGCCGCCGCTGCGGGTCATCGCGCCGGGCCGCACCTACCGCGCGGACCACGACGCCACGCACAGCCCGATGTTCCACCAGTGCGAGGGCCTGGTCATCGACCGCGACATCCACCTCGGCCACCTCAAGGGCTGCCTGATCGACTTCCTGCGCGCGTTCTTCGGCCTCGCCACGCTGCCGGTGCGGTTCCGCAGCAGCTACTTCCCATTTACCGAACCCAGCATGGAAGTGGACATCGGCTGGAACCGCCGCACCGGGGAGCTGGGGGGCGGCGGCGACTGGCTGGAAATCCTCGGCAGCGGCATGGTCCACCCGCGCGTGCTGGCGAATTGCGGGCTGGACCCGCGGGAGTGGCAGGGCTTCGCGTTCGGCATGGGTGTGGAGCGCGTCGCGATGCTGAAGTACGGCATCCCCGACCTGCGCCCGTTCTACGAAAGCGACCTGCGCTGGCTCCGCCACTACGGGTTCAACCCGCTGGCGCCCGTATCGCTGCACGAGGGCATCGGCGCATGAAGTTCACCCTGAGCTGGCTGTGCACGCACCTCGACACCGACGCGCCGCTCGACGCCATCACCGACCGCCTGACCGCCATCGGCCTAGAGCTGGAAAGCGTGACTGACCCCGGCGCGGCCCTGGCCCCGTTCCGGGTCGCGCACGTGGTCGAGGCGGTGCAGCACCCCAACGCCGACCGGCTGCGCGCTTGCCGCGTGGACACCGGCGATGGCATCGTCAGCGTGGTATGCGGCGCGCCTAACGCCCGGACCGGCATGAAGGCGGTGTTCGCCCCCCCAGGCGCGTTCATCCCCGGCAGCGGCATCACCCTCAAGGTGGGCGAAATCCGCGGCGTGGAGAGCGCCGGGATGCTGCTGAGCACCCGCGAAATGGGCCTGGGCGAGGAGCATGACGGCGTCGTGGAGTTGCCGGACGACGCCCCCACCGGCGCGGCCTACGCCGTGTGGGCCGGGCTGGATGACCCGGTGATCGAGATCAGCGTCACCCCCAACCGAGGCGACGCGCTAAGCGTGCGCGGCGTCGCGCGGGACCTCGCGGCGGCCGGGATCGGCACGTTGCGGCCCTGGGCGCCGGAGCCGGTCGCGGGCGCGTTCCCCAGCCCGGTGACATGGGCCATCGCCATGCCGGAAGCCTGTCCCTGGGTTCTCGGCCGCACCGTGCGCGGCGTGCGCAACGGCCCCTCGCCCGATTGGCTGCAACGGCGGCTTATGAGCATCGGCCTCCGTCCCATCAACGCGCTGGTGGACGTGACCAACTTCTTCACGCACGACCTCGGCCGCCCGCTGCATGTGTTTGACGCGGCCAAGGTGCAGGGCGGCGTGCTGACGTTCCGGCCCGGCGCAGGCGAGACCTTTCGCGCCCTGAACGGCCGCGACTACACCGCCGACCCGGCTGACTGCGTGATCGCCGACAGCGCCGGCGTGCAGTCCCTAGCTGGCGTCATCGGCGGCGACGCCACGGGCTGCGACGATCAAACCACCAACGTGTTCCTGGAGTGTGCCCTGTTCGACCCGGTGCACGTGGCGCTAACCGGCCGCCGGCACGCCATCGTCTCCGATGCCCGGCAGCGGTTCGAGCGCGGCATCGACCCGGCGTTGCTGCCCCAGGCGGTCGAGGCCGCGACCCGCCTTGTTCTCGACCTGTGCGGCGGCGAAGCCAGTGAGGTCGTGTCAGTCGGGGCCGAACCCGCCTGGCGCCGGACCGCGGCCATGCGCTTCGAACGGCTGGCCACCCTGGGCAGCGCGGACGTGCCACCAAATGAGGCTGTGGGGGCGCTGACCGGCCTCGGCTTCGCCGTCCAGTCGCGCACGGCGGAGGCGGTCACGGTGGCGGTGCCGTCCTGGCGCAACGACATCGCCGCGCCCATCGTGCTCGACCAGGCCACGACCTTGCCGCCGGACCGCGCTCGACAGGCCGCCGAGGGCTGCGCCACAACGGAGCCGGAAGCCGATTTGGTGGAGGAGGTGTTGCGCCTGCGCGGCCTCGACACCATCCCGCCGGTGTCCCTGCCCCGCGCCGCGCCCGTGCCGCCCGCGACGTTCACGCCGCCGCAGGTCCGCGCCGCGCTGGCCCGCCGCACGCTGGCCGCGGCCGGGCTGGTGGAGTGCGTGACGTTCAGCTTCATGGCTCACGGCCACGCCGCGCTGTTCGGCGATGCTCCGGAAGCGGTGCGCCTGCTGAACCCGATTGCCACCGACCTCGACCAGTTGCGCCCCACCCCCGTCGCCACCCTCGCTTTGGCGGCGCAGCGCAACGCCGCGCGGGGCCTGCCGGACGCCAGGCTGTTCGAAATCGGTCCGGCGTTCACGGCAGACGGGCAACATCCGGTCGCGGCCGGGCTGCTGGCCGGGCACACCCCGCGGCACCCGCTGACGCCGTCCCAACCTGTGGGGGCGCTGGACGCCAAGGCGCTGGCGCTGGAGGTGCTGGCGGCGCTCGGCTTACCGATGGACAGCCTCAGCGTCACCCCCGACGCGCCCGCGTTCTACCATCCCGGCCGCTCCGGCGTGGTCCGCCAAGGGCCGAAGCTGGTGCTGGCGACGTTCGGCGAGCTGCATCCGCGCGTGTTGGCCGCGCTGGACCTCGCCGGCCCGGCAGCAGCGTTCGAAATCCTGCTGGGCCAAGTGCCGGAGCCGAAGCGCCGACGCCGGGCCGCACCGGACCTGCCGCAGTTCCAGCCGGTCCGGCGCGACTTCGCCTTCGTGGTCGCGGCCGGGACACCGGTGGACGCCGTGCTGCGCGCCGCCCGCGGCGCGGACCGGGCGCTGGTGTCGGGTGTCACGCTGTTCGACGTGTATGAGGGCGATAAAATCGCGCCCGGGCAGAAGTCGGTCGGCGTCGAAGTGGTGTTCCAGCCGCGCGAGCGCACGCTGACCGACGCCGAAATCGAAGCGGCCAGCGCGCGCGTCATCGCGGCTGTGGGCAAGGCGACCGGAGCCATTCTGCGATAAATATCCGTCGCGGCTGACTTTCTTCGCCGGACCGACTACATCCAAGGAATGACCGACACCCCGCTCGCCCTGATCCGCAACTTCTCGATCATCGCCCACATCGACCACGGCAAATCGACGCTGGCCGACCGGCTGATCCAGGCCTGCGGGGGGCTGACGGAGCGCGAGATGTCGGCCCAGGTGCTGGACAGCATGGACCTGGAAAAAGAGCGCGGCATCACGATCAAGGCGCAGACCGTGCGCCTGGCCTACAAGGCCAAGGATGGGCTGACCTATGAGCTGAACCTCATGGACACGCCGGGCCACGTGGACTTTGCTTATGAGGTCAGCCGAAGCCTTGCGGCGTGCGAGGGCTCGCTGCTGGTGGTGGACGCGTCGCAGGGGGTCGAGGCGCAGACGCTTGCCAACGTGTACCAGGCCATTGAGGCGTCGCACGAGATCGTGCCGGTGCTGAACAAGATCGACCTGCCAGCCGCCGAACCGGACCGGGTGAAGCAGCAGATTGAGGACGTGATCGGCCTGCCAGCGGACGACGCGGTGATGATCTCCGCCAAGACCGGTCTCAACATCGAGGGCGTGCTGGAGGCGCTGGTCACCCGATTGCCAGCACCGACCGGCGACGCCAACGCGCCATTGAAGGCGTTGCTGGTCGATAGCTGGTACGACCAATACTTGGGCGTGGTGATCTTGGTCCGCGTCAAGGACGGCCGGCTGAAACGCGGCCAGCGCATCCGCACCATGTCGAACGGCGCGGTGCACAACGTGGAGCAGGTCGGCGTGTTCACGCCCAAAATGATCCCCACCGGGGACCTCGGACCCGGCGAGATGGGCTTCATCACGGCGTCCATTAAAACCGTTGCCGACTGCAACGTGGGCGACACCATCACCGACGACCGCGTGCCGGCCACCAAGGCGCTGCCGGGGTTCAAACCCAGCATCCCCGTGGTGTGGTGCGGCCTGTTCCCAGTGGACGCCGACGACTTCGAGCACCTGCGCGACAGCCTTGGCAAGCTGCGCCTGAACGACGCCAGCTTCCACTACGAGGCCGAGACCTCCGCCGCGCTCGGCTTCGGCTACCGCTGCGGCTTCCTCGGCCTGCTGCACCTCGAAATCATCCAGGAGCGCCTGACGCGCGAGTTCAACCTGGACCTGATCGCCACCGCGCCCAGCGTCGTCTACCAGATCCACACCACCAAGGGCGTCATGGAGGAGTTGCACAACCCGGCCGACATGCTGGACCCCATGAAAATCGACCACATCGACGAGCCGTGGATCAAGGCGACCATCATGGTGCCGGACGAATACCTCGGCAGCATCCTCACGCTGTGCAGCGAGCGGCGCGGCCAGCAGGCGGACCTGACCTACGTCGGCAACCGCGCCATGGCGGTGTACCGGCTGCCGCTGAACGAGGTGGTGTTCGACTTCTACGACCGCCTCAAATCCGTAAGCCGCGGCTACGCCAGCTTCGACTACCAAATGGACGGCTACGCCGAGAGCGACCTCGTGCGCATCAGCATCCTGGTCAACCAGGACCCGGTGGACGCGCTAAGCTTCATCGCCCACCGCAGCGCCGCCGAGGCCCGCGGGCGCTCCATCTGCGCCAAGCTGAAGGAACTGATCCCGAAGCAGCTATTCAAGATCGCTATCCAAGCGGCAATCGGCGGCCGGGTGATTGCGCGGGAGACCATCAGCGCCTTGTCCAAGGACGTGACCGCCAAGTGCTACGGCGGCGACATCAGCCGCAAGCGCAAGCTGCTGGACAAGCAGAAAGAGGGCAAGAAGCGTATGCGGCAGTTCGGCAAGGTCGAAATCCCGCAATCCGCCTTCTTGGCCGCCTTGAAGATGGACGCCTGAGCGTGCCATAAGGCCCGGCGCTGCTATTGATGCGCGGCGCCTGGAGAGATGGCCGAGCGGCTTAAGGCGCACGCTTGGAAAGCGTGTGTAGTGTAACAGCTACCGTGGGTTCGAATCCCACTCTCTCCGCCATCCGGCCGGCATGGCCGATGCAACCGACAACAGCGGGGGAGAAACGCTATGGCAGACCCAGTCAAAATCCACCCCTCCGTTGACGACGGCATCGCGCCCGAACAGCCCGATTTCGCCGGCGGCACGCTCATCTGCCGTTGCACGTCCAACCCGGTAAGGGTCGAGGTGTCCGACCAGACCGCGTTCAACCACGCTTGCGGCTGCACCAAGTGCTGGAAGCCCGAGGGCGTCATGTTCTCCGTCGTGGCCGTGGTGTCGCGGGACAAGGTCCGCGTCACCGAGAACGCCGACAAACTGAAGGTGGTGGACTCCAGCGCCGCCATCCAGCGCTATGCCTGCACCGGGTGCGGCGTGCACATGTATGGCCGGATCGAGAACAAGGACCACCCGTTCTACGGCCTCGATTTCATCCACACTGAGCTGTCGAAGGAGCCGGGTTGGGCCGCGCCGGGCTTCGCCGCGTTCGTGTCCTCCATCATCGAGTCTGGCGCCAAGCCGGAGCAGATGGGTGCGGTGCGCGCGCGCCTGAAGGAGCTTGGGCTTAAGCCGTACGATTGCCTGTCCCCGCCGCTCATGGACCTGATCGCGACTCACACCGCCAAGGCCCGCGGCGTCCTGGCCGCCTGATCTGACCGAGGAAAGCTCTCCAGCATGCCGCATCTCACTCGCCGCTCGACTATGGCGGCGCTCGCCACCTTGGCCGCCCTGCCCGCCCGCGCCCATGGGCCGACCCGGCAGAAAGTGTCGCAAACCGTAGACATCGCCCGCACGCCGGACCAAGTATGGGCGCTCATCAAGGACTTCGACGCCATCTCGACATGGCACCCCGTCATTGCTTCCAGCCCGGCCGACAACGGCAACGAGGTCGGCTCCAAGCGCGCCCTGACGCTCCGGGCCGAGGGCGCGCCGAGCTTCGTGGAGGAACTGGTCAAGTACGACGCGGCCGGCCGCAGCTACCAGTACAAAATCGACAAGGTGGACCCTAAAGTTCTTCCGGTGAACAACTACGTCGCCTGGATCGAGGTGCAGCCCAACCCCGCCGGCGGCAGCACGGTCGAGTGGCGGGCCGCATTCTACCGGGGCTACATGCTGAACGACCCACCGCCGGACCTCACCGACGCTGCCTCGGTGAAGGCCATCACCGGCGTGTTCCGCGCCGGGCTCGACAACATCAAGGTGCTGGCCGAGCGCGCCGGTTGAAGCGCACCGCCCTCGCGCTGCTGTTGCTGGCTGGGTCCGCACGCGCGGAAGCGCCCATTCTCGCCTACGTCACCAACCAGGGCGATGACAGCGTCTCGGTGGTGGATACCCGCTCAGGCGCCGTCACCGAAACCGTCCGGGTCGGCGCCAAGCCCGCCGGGGTTGCGGTGGCGCCGGGCGGCCAGCGCATCTACGTGACCAACCCGGAGGGCCACAGCGTCAGCGTGCTAGAGCGCCGGGGCGCCAACCATGTGGTCGTGGCCGAGATACCGGTCGGCGCCGGTCCGCTCGGCGTCGTCGTCAGCCCGGCGGACGGGCGCGTGTTCGTAGCCGACTGGTATAGCGATACTGTCTCCGTGCTGGACCCGGCCCGGCTGGTGGTCACGAAAGTAATCCAAGTCGGCAAATCCCCCTCCGGCCTCGCGACCGACCCCGCCGGCACGCGCCTGTTCGTTGCCAACCGCGAGAGCGACACGGTTTCCGTGGTGGACCTGGCTACGCTGCAGGTGCTGACGGAGGTCGCGGTCGGCCGCGCCCCGTTCGGCGTCACCTATGACCCAGCCGGTCGGGTGTTCGTCGCCAACGTGCAGTCCAATGACGTCTCAGTGCTCGACGCCAAGACCCTGGTGGAACAGCGCCGCCTGCCGGTGGGCGAGTTCCCCTACGCCGTCGCCGTCACCCCGGACGGCGGGCGCATCTTGGTCACCAACCAACACGGCGGCACGGTCTCGGTGTTCGACGGCCACAGCTACGCCGCGTTGCCGGACATCGCGGTGGGCGAGTACCCGGAAGGCATTGCCATGTCATCTGACGGCGCGCACGCCTACGTCGCGGTCTGGATGGACAACCGGATGGCGGAGATCGACGTCGTCCAAGGCCGGGTCAGCCGGAAAATTAAGGTCGGCGAGAGTCCACGCGCATTCGGGACCTTCCTCACTCCTCCCTGACAGGTCATAGTGGTAGTCTGCAATAAAGCTCACACGACACCCACCAGAAGAGCGCGTGAATGCGAGAGGTTATGGACCGCCACCTTGTTGCGCATTGTTTTAGGCGCACTCGACGTTAAAGATTCAGAATAAGTGTTAACGAAAGCCTTCTTTCTATTAGAAGTATTTCCATGAAAATCCTGACCGTCTCGATTGCCACACTGCTCGCCGTCTCCGGTTACTCGGCCCGCGTTCCGCTTACCCAATCGCAGATCGATCAACAAACCGCTGCTCGCTCGGGCCAGGCCTATCGTGGTCCTGGGGCCGGTCCTGAGCTGAGCCTGGCAGAGTATGAGCGCCGCTTTACCATCCAACCTGCTGCCATCGTTCAATCCGCCGCCAATGCGCCCGCTGTACGTGCGCACGTACCGGTTTCCGATGCAGTCGCAATCGCACAGTCCAAGCGCGCGTAGCTGCTCAACCCGGTTGAGAGACGAGCTGCCCGCGTAAGGTTTGTTGGATA
>CAXTCN010000025.1:0-52164 GCA_964242575.1 uncultured Acetobacteraceae bacterium
TGCGACGCCATGCTGTGCTGCATGAGCGCGGGCGAGGTCACCAAGCTCACCAAGCTCGGCCGCTTCGACATGTCGAAGGAGGCGACCGGCGCGCTGGCGATGCTGAAGCGGCTGCGCGGCAAGCCGGGCAGCGCCTCGGCGTCCAGCGGCCAGGGCCAGATGAAGATGCTTCGGCGCCTGCCGAAGATGATGAAGTTCATCCCCGGCACCGCGCAGGACGTGCGCACCTATTTCCTGGCGTTGCAGTATTGGCTGGCCGGCTCGGACGAGAACCTTGCCAACCTGGTCCGCATGTTGGTGGGCCGCTATGCCTCGGGCGAGCGCCATGGCCTGCAAGCCGCGCGCGCGCCGGTCGAGTATCCGGACGTGGGCCTGTATCATCCCGCGGCGCCGGGCCGCGTGGTGGAGCGGCTGGACCAACTGCCGCGCGCTGGCCTGTCCGGCACCGTCGGACTGCTGCTGCTGCGGTCGTACCTGATTTCCGGCAACGCCGGGCACTACGACGGCGTGATCGCCGCCCTGGAGGCGCGCGGCCTGCGCGTAGTGCCGGCGTTCGCCAGCGGCCTCGACAGCCGGCCGGCCATCGAGCGGTTCTTCGTGAAGGACGGCGTGGCGTCGGTGGACGCGGTGCTGAGCCTGACCGGCTTCTCCCTGGTCGGCGGCCCGGCCTATAACGACAGCCACGCCGCGGAACAGGTGTTGGCCGCGCTGGACGTGCCCTACCTCACGGCGCACCCGGTCGAGTTCCAGACGCTGGAGCAGTGGGAGGCCGACCCGCGCGGCCTGCAGCCGGTCGAGGCCACCATGATGGTGGCGCTGCCGGAGCTGGACGGCGGCATGTGCCCGATGACCTACGGCGGGCGCTCGTCCGACAGCGGCAGCAAGGACATGGTGGTGCACCAGGAGCGCGCCGCCACGCTGGCTGGCCGGGTGGCGCACCTGGTCCGGCTGCGCCGCACGGCGCGGGCGGCGCGCAAGGTGGCGCTGGTGCTGTTCAACTTCCCGCCCAACGCCGGCGCGGCCGGGACCGCCGCCTACCTCGCGGTGTTCCACTCGCTGCACAACACGCTGACCGCCATGCAGGAAGCCGGCTACACCGTGGACGTGCCGGACAGCGTGGACGCGCTGCGCGACCTGGTGCTGCGCGGCAACGCCGAGCGTTACGGCACCGACGCCAACGTCGCCGACATCGTGGGCGTGGATGCCCTGGTGCGGGGCGAACCGCATTTGGCCGACATCGAGCGTAGCTGGGGACCAGCGCCGGGCCGGGCGCTCAGCGACGGCACCGGCGTGTTCGTGCTGGGCCGGCAGTTCGGCAACGTGTTCGTGGGCCTGCAGCCGGCGTTCGGCTACGAGGGCGACCCGATGCGCCTGCTGTTCGAGCGCGGCTTTGCGCCGACCCATGCGTTCAGCGCGTTCTACCGCTGGGTCCGCGAGGACTTCGGCGCCCACGCCGTGCTGCACTTCGGCACCCACGGCGCGCTGGAGTTCATGCCCGGCAAGCAGGCCGGCCTGTCCGCCGAGTGCTGGCCGGACCGGCTGATCGGGCACCTGCCGAACTTTAACCTGTATGCCTCCAACAACCCGTCCGAGGGCATGATCGCCAAGCGCCGGGCTAATGCGGTGCTCATCAGCTATCTGACGCCGCCGGTGGCGCATGCCGGGCTGTACCGCGGGCTGCTGGAACTGAAGTCCTCGCTGGACCGCTGGCGCGGGCTTGACCCGGACGCGGAGCCGGAGCAGCGCGACCAGCTTTCGGCGCTGGTGCAGGCGCAGGCGGCGGCGGTGAACCTGGCGCAGCCCGAACCCGCCTGGGACGACGTGGACGCCGAGATCGTCCGCCTGTCCGCGGCCCTGCTGGAGCTCGAGTACACGCTGATCCCGCACGGCCTGCACGTGATCGGCCAGCCGCCGTCGGCCCCAGAGCGCGCGGAAATGCTGGACGCGGCCGGCGTGACCGAGCCGGTCGAGCGCGCCCGGCTGAACGGGTTGATGGCGCACGACCATGAGCTGCCGGCCATCATCCATGCGCTGGACGGCGGCTACATCCGGCCGGCGCCGGGCGGGGACCTGCTGCGCACCACCGCCGTGCTGCCGACTGGGCGCAACCTGCACGGGTTCGACCCGTTCCGCCTGCCCAGCGCCTTTGCCGTGCAGGACGGCGCACGCCAGGCCGCGCGCCTGCTGGCCCGGCACGCGGCCGACGGCAACGGCCTGCCGGAGACCGTCGCCATGGTGCTGTGGGGCACCGACAACCTGAAAACCGAGGGCGGCCCGATTGCCCAAGCGCTGTGGCTGATGGGCGCCGAGCCGCGCTTCGACAGCTACGGCCGCCTGACCGGCGCGAAGCTGCTGCCGTCGGACGGGCTGGGACGCCCGCGCATCGACGTGGTCATCACCCTGTCCGGCATTTTCCGCGACCTGCTGCCGTTGCAAACCAAGCTGCTGGCCGAAGCCGCGTTGCTGGCGGCCAGCGCGGACGAGGCCCCGGAACAGAACTTCATCCGCAAGCACGCCCTGGCGTTCCAGGCCGAGCACGGCGGCGACATCGAACAGGCGGCGCTTCGGGTGTTCGGCAACGCCGACGGGGCATACGGCGCCAACGTCAACGCTCTGGTCGGCAGCGGCGTGTGGGACAACGAGGACGAGTTGGCCGACGCCTACGTCAGCCGCAAGGGATTCGCCTACGGCGTGGACGGCCGCGCGGCCCGGCAGAACGCGGTGCTGAGCCATGTGTTGGCGAGCGTCGAGGTCACCTACCAGAACCTCGACAGCATCGAGCTGGGCGTGACCACGGTGGACCACTACTTCGACACCCTGGGCGGCATCACCCGCGCGGTGCGGCGCGCCCGCGGCGGCACGGCGGCGGCGGTTTACATCGGCGACCAGACCCGCGGCGACGGCACGGTGCGCACGCTGTCGGAGCAGGTCTCGCTGGAGACCCGCACCCGGGCGCTGAACCCCAAGTGGTACGAGGGCCTGTTGAAGCACGGCTACGAGGGCGTGCGCGAGATCGAGGCGCACGTGACCAACACGCTCGGCTGGTCCGCCACCACCGGGGAGGTCAGCCCCTGGGTCTATCAGCAGTTGGCTGAGACGTATGTGCTGGATGAGGACATGCGCGAGCGGCTGGCGGCGCTGAACCCCAAGGCGTCGGCCAAGATCGTGAACCGCCTGATTGAATCGACCGAACGCAAGTACTGGTCCCCAGACCCCGCCACGCTCGACGCCTTGCGCCGGGCCGGCGAGGACCTGGAGGACCGGCTTGAAGGCATTGAAGTGGAGCTGGCCGCATGACCATCGCAACCCTTCCCTACCCCGTCCGCAACAAGGTCCGTGGTGACGGCGACGGCTCCGTGCAGGTGCAGTTGGACCCCAACCTCAAGATCGGCACCGCCAAGGTGTTCGCGGTCTATGGCAAGGGCGGCATCGGCAAGAGCACCACCAGCTCCAATCTGTCGGCGGCGTTCAGCAAGCTCGGCAAGCGCGTGCTGCAGATCGGCTGCGACCCCAAGCACGACAGCACCTTCACGCTGACCAAGCAGTTGCTGCCGACCGTGATCGACGTGCTGGAAAGCGTGAACTTCCATTCGGAGGAGCTGCGCGTCGAGGACTTCGTGTTCCCCGGCTACAACGGCGTGATGTGCGTGGAGGCCGGCGGGCCGCCGGCGGGCACCGGCTGCGGCGGTTACGTGGTCGGGCAGACGGTGAAGCTGCTGAAGGAGCACCACCTGCTGGAAGAAACCGACGTGGTGATCTTCGACGTGCTGGGCGACGTGGTGTGCGGGGGCTTCGCCTCGCCGTTGCAGCACGCGGACCGCGCGTTGATCGTGACCGCGAACGACTTCGACAGCATCTTCGCCATGAACCGCATCGTCGCCGCGATCCAGGCGAAGGCCAAGAACTACAATGTCCGCCTGGGCGGCGTGATCGCCAACCGCAGCGCCGCCACCGACCAGATCGACCGCTACAACAACGCGACCGGGCTATCGACCCTGGCGCACTTCCCCGACCTGGATGTGATCCGCCGGTCCCGTTTGAAGAAGTCCACCCTGTTCGAGATGGAAAGCTCGCCGGAGTTGGAGGCGGTGAAGCTTGAATACCTGCGCCTGGCAGCGTCGCTCTGGGCCGGCACCGAGCCGCTGATGGGCCAGCCGATGCGCGACCGCGACATCTTTGACCTGTTGGGCTACGACTGATGCAGACTGCCAGCTACCTCGCCACCCGCGGCCAGTTGCAGACCTACTTCGACCGCACCGCCGCCGAGGCCTGGTCACGGCTCACCTCCGACGCGCCGGTGAGCGGCATCCGCGCCACCGTCCGCGCCGGGCGGGACCGGATGCGCGCCACGCTGCTGTCGTGGCTGCCCCCAGACCTGCACGGCGCTCGCATCTTGGACGCCGGTTGCGGCACCGGCGCGTTTGCGGTCGAGGCGGCGCGGCGTGGCGCGGAGGTCGTGGCGATCGACCTGGCCGGAACCCTGGTTGACCTCGCCCGGACCCGCACGCCCACGGACCTCGCCGGCCGCATCACGTTCCTCAGCGGCGACATGGTGGACCCGGCGCTCGGCCGTTTCGACCACATCGTCGGCATGGACAGCCTGATCCACTACCGCGCCCCCGACATGGCCCGGGTGGTCGCTGGCCTCGCTGCCAACGCCACCGGGTCCGTGCTGTTCACCTTCGCGCCGCGCACGCCGCTGCTGTCCGTCATGCACGCGATGGGCCGCCTGTTCCCCCGCGGCGACCGCGCGCCGTTCATCCAGCCGGTGCGGCACGCCACCCTCACCCGCCTGTTGCAAGCCGACCCGGCACTTGCGGGCTGGCGCATCGGCCGCACGGAGCGCATCGCCAGCGGCTTCTACACGTCGCAGGCGCTGGAGTTGGTGCGGCCGTGAGCCTCAACGCCGCCCGCCTCTGGAGCCGCCTCGGACCGTCGTTCATGCCGTTCGCGGACGCGGCCTCGCCCGAGCTGCCGATGGGCCGGCTGTTACGGCTGTCGTTGTTCCAGGTCTCGGTCGGCATGGCGGTCGTGCTGATGATCGGCACGCTGAACCGCGTCATGATCGTGGAGCTTGGCGTGTCGGCCGGGCTGGTGGCGGTCATGCTGGCGCTGCCGCTGGTGTTCGCGCCGCTCCGCGCCCTGGTGGGATTCAAGTCGGACACTCATCGCTCCGTGCTGGGCTGGCGGCGGGTGCCGTACCTGTGGTTCGGCACGCTGCTCCAGTTCGGCGGCTTGGCCATTATGCCGTTCGCGCTGCTGCTGTTGTCGGGCGACACCACCGGCCCGGCCTGGATCGGCCATGCCGCGGCGGCGCTCGCGTTCCTGCTGGTGGGCGCTGGGCTGCACACCACGCAAACGGTCGGCCTGGCGCTCGCGACCGACCTCGCGCCGGCCGAAGACCATCCCAAGGTCGTGGCGCTGCTGTGCGTCATGCTGCTGCTGGGCATGGTCGGGTTCGGGCTGTTCTTCAGCGTGATGCTGTCGCCGTTCACCCAGATTGGCCTCATCCAGATGGTGCAGGGCACCGCGGTGATTACCCTGGCGCTGAACGGCGTAGCGCTATGGAAACAGGAGCCGCGCGACCCGTCCCGCACCCGCGGCGACACCACCCACAGCTTCCAGGACACGTGGCGCCGGTTCAGCACGGGCGGCCAGGCCAAGCGCCGGCTGATTGCGCTCGGCTTCGGCACCGTGGCGTTCAGCATGCAGGACATCCTGCTGGAGCCCTACGGCGGCAGCGTGCTGGGCCTTTCGGTCGGCGCCACCACGCTCATGACGGCGCTGATGGCGGCCGGCGGGGCGTTCGGGTTCGCCGTCGCGGCGGCGGTGCTGGGCCGCGGCGCGGACCCTTACCGGCTGGCCGGCGTCGGCGCGCTGACCGGCCTCGTGGCGTTCACCTCGGTCATTTTCGCCGCTCCCTTCGAGTCGGCCGGGTTGTTCGCGGCTGGGGTGATGCTGGTGGGGCTGGGCGCCGGGTTGTTCGCGCACTGCACGCTCACGGCGGCGATGGCCGGGGCGGAGCGGGGCCATGTCGGCCTGACGCTCGGCGTCTGGGGCGCGGTGCAGGCGTCGGCGGCCGGGGCGGCAGTGGCGGCCGGCGGGTTGATCCGCGACGGCGCGGCGACCCTTGCCGAACACGGGGCGCTCGGCCCCACCCTCGTGCACCCGGCCACCGGCTACGTGGTCGTTTACACCCTCGAACTTGCCTTGCTGTTCGCGACGCTCGTTGCGATCGGCCCGCTCGTCCGGATCGCGGCGCCCGGACGGCTGCCTTCTGCTCCGCAACCGTGCTGAGGTCCCAGACAGATGCAAACCGGCGCAATCACCAGCTACATCGACGTCGCCCAGCTTACGCTGTACGCGTTCTGGATATTCTTCGCCGGGCTGATTTACTACCTGCACCGGGAAAACAAGCGGGAGGGCTACCCGCTGATCGACGAGAAGTCCGGCGTCGCCAAGGTGGAGGGCTACCCGGGCGTGCCCAAGCCCAAGGGCTTCATCCAATATGACGGCACCGTCATGGAGGCCCCACGCAACGAGCAGGCGGACACGGTGAACGGCACGCCCATCGCCCCCTGGCCCGGCGCGGCGCTGGCGCCCACCGGCGACGCCATGCTGTCCGGCATGGGACCGGGCGCTTGGGCGCAGCACCGGGCCGACGTGCCGGACCACTGCTTCGACGACCACGGACCCAAGGTCGTGCCGCTGCGCACGCAGCCTGACTTTTTCCTGGCGTGGGAGGACCCGAAGGTGATCGGCATGACGGTGCACGGCCTGGACGGCGTGCAGGCCGGGACGGTCGTGGACGCCTGGGTGGACCGGTCCGAAGTGGTAATCCGCTACCTTGAGGTCGAGTTGGACCCGGCGGTCGGCACGGGGCGCGTGCTGCTGCCGATGAACTTCCTGACCATCAAGAACAAGCTGCGGCAAATCCGCACCAACGCGATCCTGGCCGCGCAATTCGTCAACGTGCCCACGACGCGCAACCCGGACACGGTCACGATCCTGGAGGAGGAAAAAATCCTGGCCTACTACGGCGGCGGCCTGATGTATGCCACCAGCAAGCGCGCGGAGCCGGTCCTGTGAGCGCGGCCCTTGACGCGGCCACCCTGCCGCCGCGCGGGTTGCCGGAGCGCCTGCCAATGGGCGAGCGGCTGTTGTGGCAGGGCGCGCCGGACTGGCGCGCCATGGCGCGGGACGTGTTCCACATACGCGGCCTTGCGGCCTATTTCGCGGTGATTGTCGGCTGGTGCTCCGTCTCCGCAGCCATGGCCGGCACGCCTCCCTTGGAGGTCGCGCTGTCCACCGCCCGGCTGCTGGCGTTGGCGGCGGTGCCGCTCGCGCTGATTGCGCTGTATGCTTGGATGGTGGGCCGGGCCACCACCTACACCATCACCAGCGCCCGCGTAGTGATCCGGCTGGGGCTTGCGTTGCCAATGACCATCAACCTGCCGTATCGCAAGATCGATTCTGCCGCACTTAAGCTTGGCCGTGACGGCTTCGGCGACATTTCGCTGTTGCTGAATACTGGGGATCGCTTAGCTTACATGGTGCTGTGGCCGCATGCCCGGCCGTGGCGGATGGCGCGGGCTGAGCCTACGCTGCGCGCCATTCCGGATGCCGCTCGGGTGGGACAGTTGCTGGCCCGTGCCCTGGCCGCGTCGGCGGACATGCCTGCGCCGGCGCTGGCGGAACAGCCGGCTGCCGCACAGGGGCAACCGGAAGCCGTGCCGGCCTGATTGGAGGAAGCGCCTTTGTCCAAACCCGTCCTGCCCAAGCCCATCCTGTTCGGCATCCTTGGCCTGGTGGGGTTGTCGGTCGTGGCCGCGGCGGCTGGGCGCCTCAACCCGGACCCGCCACGGCAAACCGGTCCGGTCACCGTGGCCCGGAGCCTGCTGTTCGAGGATGGCACCGATGGCTCAGTCATCGTGCGCCTGGCCGGCCAGGACCGCCCGCTGCAAGTGCTGACCGGGGAACAGGGCTTCCTCCGCGGCACGTTGCGCGGTTTCGCGCGCACTCGGAAGGCGGAGGGCATCGGCGCCGACGTGCCGTTCCAGCTCATTGCATACGCCGACGGACGCCTCACGCTCGATGACCCGGCCACCGCCCGGCACGTCGAGCTGTCGGCGTTCGGCCCCATGAACACCACCGTGTTCGCCCGCCTGTTGACCGTGGAAGCCGCGCCATGAGCCAATTCATGGGACGCAAGGTGCAGATCACCTGCGACGTGGACATCGAGCAGACGCCCACGAGCTTCCACGCCCACGCCGTCCCGGACGGCATCGACATCCAGCCCGGCGACGTGGTCGAGGTGCATGGCGCCCCTGAGCATGTCCGCTTCGGCGAGCACCTGGTTTGCCAGTTGCCGGCGACCGTCACCCGCGCCAACCCGATCCAGCGCGCCTGGACCCAATTCACGGCCATGTTCGAGCTGACCGAGCTATACGAGGTCGGCTTCCTGCCGAAGGAGACACCATGAACCAGGTCACGCCCGCGGCCCCCGCAAAGGAAGTAAACGAGTCCACCCGGCACGCGCAGCAGGACACCGTGCTGAGCCCGCGGTTCTACACCACGGACTTCGCCGCGATGGAGCGCATCGACGTATCCAAGGTGCGCGCGGAGTGGGACGGCCTGATTGCCGAGCTGCGCGCCGACACCAACAAGGGCCACTTCATCCGCACCGAGGTGTTCGACGCGGACTTTTCCGGATTGGCCCCCGAGTTGCGCGCCGAGTTCCTGGAGTTCCTGGTCAGCTCCGTCACCGCCGAGTTCTCCGGCTGCGTGCTGTATGCCGAGATCAAGAAGCGCATTAAGGATGGCGACATCCACGACCTGTTCAACTTCATGACCCGGGACGAGGCGCGGCACGCCGGCTTCATCAATGACACGCTGAAGGACTTCAACGTTGCTGTTGACCTGAGCTTTTTGACCAAGGCGAAGAAGTACACCTACTTCCAGCCCAAGTTCATCTTCTACGCCACCTACTTGTCCGAGAAAATCGGCTACGCCCGTTACATCACCATTTACCGCCACCTTGAGCGCAACCCCGACCGGATGTTCCACCCGATCTTCAGGTGGTTCGAGCAGTGGTGCGCCGACGAGTTCCGCCACGGCGAGGCGTTCGCGCTGCTGATGCGCGCGGACCCCAAGGTGCTGACCGGCTTTAACAGGCTGTGGATACGGTTTTTCCTCAACGCCGTGTTCGCCACCATGTACGTGCGGGACCACGCACGGCCGGTGTTCCACGCGGCGCTGGGCGTCAACCCGACTGAGTACGACATGACCGTGTTCCGCATCACGACCGAGATTTGCAAGCAGGTGTTCCCGGTCTCGCTCGACCTTGACCACCCGGCGTTCGCCAGCAGCCTCGACCGGCTGCGCCGCATCACCGAGGCCAAGCGCGCGGCGCGGAAGCAGGGCGGCGTGCTGGGCCGCATCAAGGGCGCTGGCCTCACTGTCGCGGCGGCGGCGTCGTTCGCGCGGCTTTACCTCATCCCGACCAAGGACAACGCCATGCCGGAGAACGTCCGGCTCGTGCCGGCTTGGTAGCATGCCCTCGTGTGCCGGCCCGGTGCTGTATGCGCTGTTCGTGTGGTGGTTCAGCACCGGGCTGATCATCTGGCTGGACAACCTGCACCCGCGCACGTTCCGCTGGAGCATGGCCGCCGGGACCGTGCTGTTCGGCGTCGCGTTGTGGCAACTGGCCGTGACCGGCGCGGACGCCTCGGTGTGGGGCGCGTATGCCGCCTTCACCTGGGCGGTGCTGGCCTGGGGCTGGCAGGAGATGGGCTTCTTCATGGGCTACGTCACCGGCCCGCGCCGCACCGGCAGCCCGCCGGACGCCAGCGAGTGGCAGCGGTTCGTGCACGGCGTCCAGGCCTGCCTCTATCATGAACTGGCCATCATCGGCACCGCCGCCATCGTGGTGTGGAGCACCTGGGGCGCCCCGAACCAAGTCGGCACATGGACCTTCCTGGTGCTGTGGGGGATGCGGCAGAGCGCCAAGCTCAACTTCTTCCTGGGCGTGCTGAACCTTGGCGAGGAGTTCATCCCGGCCCACTTAGGGTACCTGAAAAGCTACTTGCGCCGCCGCCCGATGAACGCGTTGTTCCCGTTGTCTGTGACGGTGGGCACAGTCCTGATTGTCATGTTGTGGCAACGTGCCGCCGAGCCTGGGTTGAGCGAGGCGGCGGTGGCCGGACTCACCTTCGTGGTCGCGATGCTGACGCTCGCAGTAATCGAGCACTGGGTGCTGATTTTGCCGATCCCATTCGCCAAGCTCTGGAGCTGGGTGCTGACGCTCCGGCGGCCTTCCCTGTCGAAGGCCGAGCGCTCCCAATCCACCGCCGCGGCGGTGCCCTGAACCTTTGGAGACGTCGATGGATTACGAACGGTTCTTCCGCCGTGAGCTCGACACCCTGCGCCAGGGTGGCAACTACCGCGTGTTCGCCGACCTGCAACGCACCGCCGGCGCGTTCCCGAGCGCCGTGCACGTGCGCGAGATGAGCCGGGCGGACGTGACGGTGTGGTGTTCAAACGACTACCTCGGCATGGGCCAGCATCCCACGGTGCTCGATGCCATGCACGAGGCGCTCGACAAGTGCGGCGCGGGCGCCGGCGGCACGCGCAACATCGCTGGCACCAACCACTACCACGTCATGCTGGAAGAAGAGCTGGCCGACCTGCACCAGGCCGAAAGCGCGCTGCTGTTCAACTCCGGCTATATGTCCAACTGGGCGGCGCTCAGCACACTAGGCTCCCGGCTGCCGGGCTGCGTGGTGCTGTCGGACGCGCTGAACCACGCCTCCATGATCGAGGGCATCCGGCACAGCCGGGCCGAGAAGATGGTGTTCGGCCATAACGACCCGGAGGACCTCGACCGCAAGCTGTCGCGGCTTGACCCGGCCCGGCCGAAAATGGTCGTTTTCGAAAGCATCTACTCGATGGACGGCGACATCGCGCCTATCGCCGAGATTTGCAACGTGGCCGAGAAGCACGGGGCCATCACCTATTTGGACGAGGTGCACGCGGTTGGCTTGTACGGACCCCGGGGCGGCGGCATCGCCGAGCGGGAGGGGTTGGCGCACCGCATCACGGTGATGGAGGGCACGCTGGCCAAGGGGTTCGGCGTCGTGGGCGGCTACATCGCCGGGTCGGCCGCGATGGTCGATTTCGTGCGCAGCTTCGCGTCCGGCTTCATCTTCACCACGGCGCTGCCGCCAGCCGTGTGCGCCGGGGCGCTGGCCAGCATCCGGCACCTGAAGTCCAGCAGCGCCGAGCGGGACGGCCAGCAGCGCCGGGTCGCGGAGCTGCGCGCGGCGCTGGACGCAGCCGGGGTGCCGCACCAGGACAACCCGAGCCACATCGTGCCGGTGATGGTCGGAGACGCTGCCTTGTGCAAGCACATCAGCGACCGGCTGCTGGAGCAGTACGGGGTGTATCTGCAGCCCATCAACTACCCCACGGTGCCGCGCGGCACCGAGCGGCTGCGCATCACGCCGGGTCCGCTGCATAGCTCGGCCGATATCGCGCACTTGGTCGCGTCCCTGTCGGCGATTTGGTCGGAATTGAGCCTCAAACGCGTGGCATGATGCAACTGTTGACGGCCCGGCTGTTTACACCAGAGTAGGTGCGGCCGTATGGCGGGCCGGGCCGAACTCGGCTCTACGTTACAGGGAGGCAAGCATGAATAAGTTCAGCGGCAAGACAGGGTCCCGCCGCGAGGTCCTACGCTCCGGCATGGCGGCCCTGACGGGCGGGTTGGTCATAGCCACAACCGCCCGCGCGCAGGATTCCAAGATTGCGCAGGAGTTGGTCCAATACCAAGACAACCCGAAGGATGGCCAGCGCTGCGACGGCTGTGCACAGTGGCAGCCGCCTAATGCGTGCCTCATTGTCGCCGGACAGATTGCCCCGCAGGGCTGGTGCGTCGCCTACGCACCCAAGGAAGGCTGACCCTGCCTCAGCCCCCTCCCAGCTTTGGGAGAGGGCTGAGCCTAGCGTGAATGTAGAAGCGTCAGTTCACTGCCGGAAGCGGCTCTGGCGTAGCGGCCAAGCTGCGTAGATAAGCGATAACGTTTGCTCGCACTTGAGGGTCGGCGATTCCGGCATACGACATCTTGGTGCCTGGCGCATATGCGCTCGGCTTCAGCAGCCACCTATCGAGCTCATCGAACGTCCAACTCGCATCTTTGCTCTTGAGCGCGTTCGAGTAGGCGAAGCCCTGCACATGGGCACCGATCTTCTGGCCCACCACGCCATAGAGATTGGGGCCAATGCCTGTCTTCCCACCCTCGTTCAGCGAGTGGCAAGCGACGCAGCCGAGCCTTGCCGTGCTGTTCTGGCCGGCCGCCGTATCAGCGGACGCCAGGCGCTGCGCGATGGGCAGGACGTCCGCACCGCCCGGTCCAGGAGCCGCCGCTGCCGGTGCCGCCGGGCTTACGGCAGCCTGCTGCACCGGCTGGGCCGGCTTGTCCGCCTCCGCCGACTTTGGCGCTTCCGGCAACGGCAACGGATTCGCGGACAGGTTGCGGAGGTATGCGATTACGTCGGCACGCTTGGCCGGGTCGGCGATGCCGGCGTAGCTCATCTTGGTGCCGGGCGCGTAGCTGCTGGGCTTCCGGAGCCAGGCGCTCATCTCCTCGTAGTTCCAAGGCCCTTCCTTGCCTTTGAGCACGGCGGAGTAGACGAAGCCTTCCTTGGCCGCATGGGGCGCACCCATCACCCCATACAGGTTCGGGCCAATGCCGTTCTTGCCGCCCTCGTTGAAGCTGTGGCAGGCGACGCAGCCCAGGGACTTCACCCCGCTCTCGCCACGCCCGGAGTCGGCCGACGCCAGCAACGTGGCAATCGGCGGCTCCGGCGCCGCGGCGGCGGTCCCTGCCCCGGCGACCGCCTTCTCCGGCAGGTCAACCTTGATCGCGGTGCCATGGAGCTCGCCCGGCTTCACTAGGACCTGACTGAGTTGTCCTGCACCAACGAAGGCGATCCCGGCAACCAGCACCGCCGCGAATGCCTTGTTGACCTCCAAGCTTTCCATGCCAAGCCCTCTCTAATCGTCACCGCGACCGCTTCACAGCCGGCTCGCCTGAGGACTTATCATGGTGAAAGTTCCGCGCCTAGCAAGGGAAGGCCGGCCAAGCCCAAGTCTGGCCGGCCCTCAGCAGGACGTTACTGGACCGCCGCCGCACGCTGCGAACCCGGTGCCGCCAGCTCGGGATGATCCTTCAACATGCTGACGCCGAACAGCGGCTTGTACACGCCCTGGTGGCAGGTCGCGCACGCCACCTTGGGAGCATCGCCCACCTTGCCCAGGCGGTTAGGCGGATAAACGTCATGCAGCGGGTTCAAGTACTCCCCATTGAGCTGCCGGACCATGCGTATGCCGTGCCACGCAGACACGCGCTGCGGCGTGCTCTGCTCCCAGTCCCCGAATGCCCGGCTGTTATGGCAGTAGGTGCAGTTCACGCCCAAGGACTGGGAGAAGTGCATCATCAGCGCATAGGTCCACTCGGTCTCCTTGATGGAGTGCCGGACGCCGGTGTTGCTCGGCAGCGCCGTGTCGCCCTGCTGGCGGATCGAGTAGTCCTTCTCCAGGAACGGCGTAAACGGGTCATAGGGCAGCGATGCGTTGCCGACCGAGCCGGCAGCGATGTTCTGCCCGGTCGCGGTTTCCAGCACGCCGCCCGTGCCGCGGGTCGGCCCGGGGTCGTTGAACCAGATATTGTTGGGCACGTTGTTGCCGCGATGGCAGGTGTAGCAGGTGACGCCGGTTTCCTGCACATGCGGCTTCCACTCGGCGTTCACGAACTGCGTCATCTGGATCATGCGCCGGGCGACCACCTTGGTATAGACGCTGTCCTCCGCCATGTTGGCCGGGTTGTGGCAGTAGTTGCAGCCCTGCGTGGGCGAGACCCAGTTGGTGATCGACACCATCAGCCGGGTGAACTGGCCGACGCTCAAGTCACCCAGCACCTGCACGTTCTTATAGACCTGCCCCGCCTTCGGCCCGGTGGCAGGCAGTTGCGGCAGCGAGGCCGGGACCTTGTTGTCGGCCAGGTAAACCTGAAGGTCCTTGTTGTTGTAGTTGGTACCCATCGCGACGCCGCGGAAGCCACGCTGGATGAAGGTGTTCGGCGGCAGCTCGAACTTGTTGACCATCGCGACCGTCAGCAGCACGCCGCCGACCACGAGGACCCCGCCGATGGCATGCTTGATCCCGTAACTCATCGTACCCCTCCCGTAAGGGCCGGATCGACCACCGGTCCGAATGGCGGCGGATAGGGGGAGGACAGGCCGTGCTTCACGCCCCATAGGTACCAGTTGTCCACAACCGTGCCGGTCAGCAGAATACCTATGCCTCCGGTAACTGGGCATAGCACGGCAAACCACCAGGCCCAGCGATGGATGCTTTCGGCGCTGGCGCAGAAGCCCATCGTCCAGCGCCAGAACAGCGAGCCGCGCTCGAACGCCGTGCCGCGGTCGGCGATCTGTTCCAACTCGCGCTCGCCGCCGTAGCGGGTGATGGCCAGGACCGTAGCCCCGTGCATGGCGAACAGCAGAGTGGAGCCATACAGGAACACGATGCTCAGCATATGGAACGGGTTATAGAACAGGTTGCCGTAGCGGAGCGAGAACGCCGCGGTCCAGTCAAGGTGCGGAAAAATGCCGAACGGCACCGCCTCGCCCCAACTGCCCATCAGCAGTGGCCGGATGAAGCCCAGCACGAGATACAGCCAGATCGCGGCGGCGAAGGCCCACGCTACGTGCGTGCCCATGCCGAGCTGCCGAGACCGCCGGTAGATTTTCGTCCACCACAGCAGGATGGACGCTGTGAGGAAGAATCCGGCCAGCAACCACCAGCCGCCTTGAGCCAGCGGCGGCAAGCGCAAACCGTATGACGGCGGGGGCGGCTCCAACGCCAGCCAGGGTAGTTGCCGCAGGAACTGCACCGGGTCCCAGTTCACCGACGCCCACATGTTGAGGCCGATGATCTCGAACGCGATGAACCCGCAGATCAACGACGCCACGCCCAGGGTGCCCAGGTAGATCGGGCCGACTTGGGCGTCGCCGAACACGCCGGCGAGGTGGATGAAGAATGGCTTGCCAGAGCGGGTCCAGCCGCCGCCTTCCGCCGGGACCCCGGCATAGGCCGGGCCGCGGACCTGAACGCGGGTGAATAAATTTTGGTATCCAGCCATGATCGCGCGCCCCTATTTCCAAATTGGCAGGTTCAGCCACCAGCCCCACCACTCCGGCCAGCCGCGGGTCCAGAACGGGCCGCTGATGATGATGCACACGGCCGACCAGAACCCGGCCGACAACGCCAGGAACAGGCCGAGCCGGTGGATGCCCAGCGTGCCGATCGACCAGCCGATGGTATCGCGGAAAAAGGTGTTCTCGTGCTCGGCGGTCTTCATCTCATGACCCTTGGGCGGGTTCGCGGCCGACAGCACCAGCGCGCCGTGCAGCGACAAGGCCAAAGTTGTGGTAAAGAAGAACGTGACGGCCAGCATGTGCGCCGGGTTGTAATGGAAGTGCAGGTACTGGTAGCCGGTGTTGGACACCCAGTCCAAGTGGCTCATGATGCCGTACGGGAAGCCATGGCCCCATGCGCCCATCAGTACGGGGCGAATGACCACGAGGCTGACGTAGGCGAATATTGCCACGCCGAACGCGACCGGCACATGGTAGCCCATGCCGAGCTTGCGGCTTATTTCCACCTGCCGCAGCGCCCAGGACACGAACGCGCCAATGGCGCAGATGGTGATGACCTGCCACAGCCCGCCCTGCTTCAGCGGCGCGAAGCCGAGGCCGTACGACAAGTCGGGCGGCGGGATGTTGATGCGCCAAACATTCCAGTCCCCGCCCAGTGCCGCCCCGTATAGGATCAGGCAGGTGCCAAGCAGGGAAAAGAAGATCGTGGTGACGCCAAAGAACCCGACGTAGAACGGGCCGACCCAGAAGTCGAACAGGTCTCCGCCCACCAGGGTGCCGCCACGAACACGGTATTTGGCCTCGAATGTCATCAACGCCATGGTGCGCTTCCTTGGATTACCTGTTCGGCAGCGGGCTTATGCCCGCTGCCACACAGGATGGGTTATCGAGGCGAGGCCTGCGGCAACGGCGACAGTTGCTGCGCGACGCCGCCGGGCCGGGTGGGGCCTTCGAGCCAGTTGAACCGGCTGGTGCTCAGCAGGATGAAGTGGATCAACAGCGCCAGGACGAACAGGAACACGCTGAGCGCGACCAGGACCCGGCGGGGATCAAACAGCAGCCAAATACGCCACATGCTATGCTCTCCCTATGCGAGGTAGGACGTGAGGTAATTCACGCCGTCCAGCAGCGACGTGGTGTAGCCCTGTGGGCCAGGCAGCCAAGGACGCCAGGTCCAGACCAGGATGTGCGCCACGATTGCGACCGCCACGAAGGCGATGAAGCTCGTGACGAAGATGCTGTGGAACTCCCTCGCTTCACTGTCGGTCAGCCCCGATGTGGAGCTGGTTCGGCTTTGGACGTCAGACATGGTTTTAGGCCCTCCTTGGGACTGCCAGGCGCCGCACGCGTCCCGTGCGGCTGGGGTTGGACGGGACGATGGTTGTCCCGTCCACTCGCCGCCCGGCACCGCCAGACGGACATTCCATGCGGGCGGCGCTCACGCGGCCTGCCCTTGCATTTGTGCGATGGAGCGGCGCACGCGGTCGGCGCTCACCCGGCCCTCGCGCGCCTCCCGCGCGTCCCGCTCCACCCGGTCGCGCAGCCGCTTGGCGGCGGAAATGCGCACCAGGAACGGCTCCCGCTCCACATGCTCGTCCAAGAGGGTCAGCGCGGCCTCGTCCCACGGGTCGGCGTTCCACTCGCCCTGCTTGGTGGGCGTGGGGTCCACGCGGTCCATGTCCGTGCTGAGCGGCAGGATGTGGAACAGCGCGTCGAACAGGGCGTTGCAGAATTCCTGGACGAGATAGGTCGCGCCCGCATACCCCATGAACGGCGTGCCCGTGGCCCGGCGGATCACGGCGCCGGGGAAGGAGGCCGGGATATACATGCAGCGCGCCCCTTGCTCCGCCGCATACATCCGCTCGTTGAAGGAGCCGTACAGGACGAAGGGCGGGGACTTGCGCATGGCGGCGCGGACGGCCGCGTTGTCGGGCTTGGCGCCCGCCGTGCGGCTGAAGCTGAAGGTGCAAGGGATGCCCAGCTCGCCTTCCAGGAAGCCCCGCAGGCCCCGCGCATAGGTGTCGGTCGCCACCACGGCGAAGCTCGCGGTCGCGAAGAAGTCCTGCGTCACGCTGCGCCACAGGTCCCAGACCGGCTTGATCGTGGTGTGCTTCTCCGCCTCGATGAACGGCTCGGGGTCGATCCCCGTGAGTTCGCCGAGCTTGCGCAGGAAGTTGGTCGTGGCGAACAGGCCGATGGGCGCCTGCAGGTACGGGCGGTCCAGCTCCTCGCAAAGCTGCCGGCCGAACTCGCGATACAGGCAGATGTTCACGTCCGCGTCCGGCAGGCGCGCCACGTCCTCGATGTGCGCGCCGAGCGGGAACACCAGGTTGATCTCGCAGCCCACGCCCTCGACCAGCCGGCGGATCTCGGCCAGGTCGGACGGCATGTTGAAGGTGCCGTAGATGGGGCCGATGATGTTGACCCGCGGCTTCACGCCCTCGGCACGCGCCGGGCGGGGCTTGATGCGCGACTTCTTGGCGCCGAACTCGGTCCACAGCCAATAGATCGCGCGGTCGGCGGCCTGCCACTGGTCCTCGTCGATGGTGCGCGGGATGAAGCGCAGCAGGTTCGACCCCTCGGGCGTGACGCCACCGCCGATCATCTCGGCGATGCTGCCCGTCACCACGACGGAGGGCATGTCCTGTTCGAGGGTGCTGGCGGCCTGGCGCAGCGCGCCCTCGGTGCCGTGCATCGACAGGCTGTCCTCGTTCAGCCCGGTCACCACCACCGGCAGCTCATGCGGCGGCAGGCCGTCGGTGTAGTGCAGCACGGCGGTGACCGGCAGGTTCTCGCAGCCGACCGGGCCGTCAATCACCACGCGCAGGCCGCGGATGGCGGTGAACGCATAGACTGCGCCCCAGTAGCCGCCGGCGCGGTCGTGGTCGAGCACCAGCATGCTTAGGTCCCTACCGCTTCGCTGGCGCGCGCCTTGGCGGCCAGGGTCTTACGGTAGCGTTCGCGTGCGCCCTTCGGCTCCTGCGGCACGCCCTGCCAGCCGTAGCCGCGCGCATCCGCGGTGCCGACGCCTTCGAAGAACTCGACCATGCGGCCGAACCGGTTCACGCCCGCGGTCTGCGCCGCGACGATCCCGGCCAGCGCGCCCGCGCCTGCCGCGCCGAACAGCGGCCGGGCGGACACCATGTTGGTGAAATAGAGCGCCGGGATGCCGAGCTCCTTGGCTTTTTGCACCAGCGGCGTGGTGCCGACCGCGAGGTCCGGCCGCACGTCCAGCATGGCCGCGAGGTCCTGCTCCAGCGAGGCGCGGTATTGGACATGCGCGCCGTGCGCCTCCAGCCACTCGCGGTCGGCGTTGCTCCACTCGGTGCGCGGGCACGCCGTGCCGACGTAAGGCACCTCGGCGCCAGCCTCGATCAGCAGGCGCGCGACCAGCAGCTCGGAGCCTTCGTAGCCCGAGACGGTAATGCGGGCGCGGATGGGGTTGGCGTCCAGCGCGGCGCGGATCAACGGCAGCGCGCGGGCCTTGGCTTCATCGATTTTGGAGGCGTTCACGCCCGCCGCCGCGCCAATGGCGTCGAGCCACGCGGCAGTGCCCTCGAACCCGACCGGGGCGGAGCCGACCACCGGACGCCCGGCGGCCACGAACTCGCGCACGGTCGCGGTGTAGAACGGGTGCGCCGCCGCGGCGACCTGGCAGTCCAGCGCGGCATACAGGTCCCGCCACTCGCGCGATGGTAGCTGCGGCGCGACCGCCATGCCCATCGGCGCCAGCAGCGCGCCGACGCCGGGCGGGTCGGCGGGAAAGAACTCGCCCATCAGGGTGACGGTCGGCCGGTCCTGCTGGGTGCGCGGCCGGGCCACGGGGCCTTGTTCGGCCTCGGTGCGGGCGTAGCGCAGCATCGCGCCGGTCAGCACGTCCTTGGCTTCCGCGTGGGTGGGGACGCCGAAGCCCGGCACGTCGATGCCGATGATGCGCACGCCGTCGATCTGCTTCGGCAGCCGGTCCAGCGGCACGCCGGACGCGGTCGGCACGCACAGGTTGATGACGACCACGCAGTCATAGTCGGCGGGCTTGGCAGTCTCGTACACCGCGTCGCGGATGTCCTCGTACAACTGGCCGCGCACCAGCGTTTCGGAGTTGAACGGCACGTAGCCCACCGACCGGCGCGCGCCGTAAAAGTGCGAGGTGAACGTCAGGCCGTACACGCAGCAGGCCGAGCCGCACAGGATGGTGGCGGTGCGCCGCATCCGCAGGCCCACGCGGAGCGAGCCGAACGCCGGGCACATGGATTGCGGCTGGTCGTGCGGGCCGCGCGGGTAGTCGGCCATCAGCCGGTCCATGGTGGCGCTTTTGCCAGCGGCGCGTGCGGCGGCGGCCATGGTCTCCCGCCCGCCGTGGCAGCCGGAACCCGTGTCCGGGGGTGGGATGGAGCCGTCCATCAAACGCCCTCGTAGATGACTTCGAGGGAGGCGCGGTTGTTGACGGTGGCCGCGCACATATCGGCCTCGGTCGCGGGCGTCAGCACCACGCCGCGGCCCACCGCGTCGCCCTTGAACAGGTCAAGCAGCTTATCGTGCGACAGCGGCGTGGGCCGGACGGGCGGAGCCTCGGCCACCTGTTCGGCCAGCAGCTCGAACACCGACGCCCACTCGCCGCCGGGCTTGCCGATGATCTCGTAGTTTGCGCTTTTGCGGCGGATGTCCTCGTTGGCCGGGATGGCGGACAACACGGGGATGCCCACCGCGTCGGAGAACGCCTGCGCCTCGCCGGTGCCGTCGTCCTTGTTGATGACCATGCCGGCCACGCCGACGTTGCCGCCCATCTTGCGGAAGTAGTCGACCGCCGAGCAGACGTTGTTCGCCACATACAGCGATTGCAGGTCGTTGGAGGCGACGACAATCACCTTCTGGCACATGTCGCGGGCGATCGGCAGGCCGAAGCCGCCGCACACCACGTCGCCCAGGAAGTCCAGCAGCACGTAGTCGAAGCCCCACTCGTGGAAGCCCAGCTTCTCCAGCAGCTCGAAGCCGTGGATGATGCCGCGCCCGCCGCAGCCGCGGCCGACCTCGGGGCCGCCCAGCTCCATCGCGAACACGCCGTCGCGGATGAAGCACACGTCGCCGATGGACACCTTTTCCCCGGCGAGCTTCTTCTTCGACGAGGTTTCGATGATCGTCGGGCAGCTTCGCCCGCCGAACAGCAGGGAGGTCGTGTCGCTCTTGGGGTCGCAGCCGATCAGCAGCACGCGCTTGCCCTGCTGCGCCATCATGTAGCTGAGGTTGGCGAGGGTGAAGCTTTTGCCGATGCCGCCCTTTCCATAGATCGCGATGATCTGCGTTTCCTTCTTGACCGGGCCAGTCGGGACCGCATCCGGCTCCTGCGCCGCTTCGGCCCGGAGCGCGTCGGTCATGCTGGCCTTCGGGGTCACGGCATTCATGCGCAGGCTCTCCAATCGAGGATCATTTTCAGGCACGCAGGGTCGCTGAAAGCGGTGCGGTAGGCGCTGTCCGCGCTGCCGGCGGCGCTGCGGTGCGTAATGAGGCCACTGAGCGACAGCTTGCCCTCGCCTGCCAGGCTCGCGACCGCCGCCAGGTCCGGAGGCGCCCACTGCGCGGCGATGCGCAGCCGGGCCTCGCGCATGAAGGCGGGCGGGAAGCTGAACGACAGGCGCTCGCTGTAGAATCCGGCCAGCACGATCTCGCCGGCCGGCGCCAGGTGCGCGACCAGCGTGTCCAGCAACCCGGCGTCGCCGCTCACGTCGTAAATGGCGCGGTAGTCGCGCCGGCTATCCTGCGCGGGGTCCAGCACCTGGTAGCCCTCGGCGCCCTCCGTCCGGGCCGGGTTGCGCTCCCACACCGTAGGGCTGCCGCCGGCCAGCACGGCGAGGCGCGCCAGCAGCCGGCCCAGCACGCCGTGGCCGACGATCAAGTCCGGCGCGGCGTGTCCGGCCATGGCGTGATGCGCGGTGGCGGCGAGCGCCAGCAGCACGCCCTGTTCGCCCAGGCCCTCATCGAACCGCGCCACCCGCGCGCCGTCCACCACCAGGCGGGAGGCCGCGCCGCCGAACAACCCGCGCACCTCGCCAAAGCAGCGCGCGCCCGGCACGAACACCCGGTCGCCGACGCACCCGCCCGAGTCTGGCCCGGCGGCGGCGATCCGTCCCACCGTCTCGTAGCCCGGCACCAGCGGATAGCCCATGCCGGGGAACGGCGGCATCTCGCCAGACCACAGCAGGCGCTCGGTGCCGGTGCTGATGCCGCTCCACTCTACCTTCACTACCACGTCGGCGTCGGTCGCCTCGGTGAGCGACAGATGGTTCAACGAGAGCGCCCCGGGACCGGCGAGAACGACAGCTAGTGCTTGCATGCGCGCCTCCCCTGGGACAGTGCGGGCCGGAATGACCCGGATCTGAGTGTCAACGTAACCTTACGGCACGATGTGTCAACTGTCATTTACATATCACGCCGCAATGGCGGTCAGCACGCTGACCAGCAGCGGCGTGTGCGTGGGCGCCGGACGCACCCGGGTGAACCCGGCCTGCGCCAGCATTGCGCCGAGTTCCCGCGGCGTGCGCGCTCGGCCGCGGCCCATCGCGAGCAGGTAGAAGCCGAAATACGCGTCGCCGACCGGCTCTGCGCCCGCGGTGCCGGACATCGGCTCCGCCAACAAAAACGTGCCGCCGGGCGGCAAAGCACGGCGGACCGCTTGGAGAATGGCGAGGGCGGCCGGGTCGTCGTGGTCGTGGATGACGCGGACCAGGGAAACGATGTCGGCACCCTCCGGCAGCGCGTCCCGGCCGAAGTCGCCGCCCACGGCCACGGCACGGTCCGCCAGTCCGGCCTGCGCGAACCGCGCCGTGGCCCGGCTGGCTACCGCGGGCAAGTCGAACAGGACGCCGTGCAGGCCGGGCGCGCTGGCCAACGCGGCCTGCAAGAAGCTGCCGTCGCCGCCGCCCACGTCCAGCAGGCGGCGATGCCGGCGCAGGTTGTAGGCGGCCAGCACCTCACCGGCCACCAGCGGCTGCGACGCCGCCATCAGCGCGGTGTAGGCGGCGACGTGTTCTGCCGGCAACGACGCCGGCTGTTCCGCGCCGGAGTAGGGCCAGTACTGGCCCAACTCGGTGCCGGACACGTCGCCGCGCAGCAGCGCCACCGGATCAGTAAGGTCCGCGTAGAGCATCCGGTGGTGCAGCACCATCTGCGCAATGCCGGCGTTGCCGACCATGGCCGCGCCGAGCGGACCCAGCCCGAACCGGCCGCGCCGCTGGGACACGAGACGAAGCGACGCCGCCGCCCGCAACAGCCGCTCCGTGCCCTCAAGCGGCAGCGACAGCCGGTGCGCGAGGCCGGCGGCGGTCTGTGGACCCTCGGCCAGAATGTCGAACAGTTGGAGTTGCACGCAGGCTTGCAGCACCTGGGAGTAAACAAACCCGGCGCACAGGTCGAACAGCGCCCGCGTGCGACGGCGGGCGATGGGCCGGGTCAGCGGGAACGCGGCCGCCCAGGCGCGGAAGCCGGGGCGCGCCACCATGCGGTCGCGCCACGCCGCCAGGCGCTCCGGCCAGGGCGTGGGCAGGGCGGAGCTAAGCAGCGTGACGCGCCAACTCCTTCGGCAACAGGCGCATGGTCTCGGACAGGATGTGCCCGCGCAGGCTGGACGCGCCCGGGCAGGGCGGCACCGCTGCCACCGCCTCGGCCGCGAGGTCATCAAGGCGGGCAATCGCGCCGTCCAGGCCCAGCTCCCGCACGGCGTTCGGGCGGTTGTGCGCCGCGTCCTGGCCGACCGGCTTGCCGACATCCTCGGCCCGGGCGGTCGCGTCCAGGATATCGTCCGCGACCTGGAACGCCTCGCCCAATCGCGCGCCCAACAAGCGCCAAGGCTCGGCCTCCACCCCCGCCGCTGCTGCGCCGGCGACGGTCGCGGCGGCGAACAGCGCGCCGGTCTTTTCCTGCTGGTAGCGGGCCAGGTCGATGCTGTCCTCGCACTCCCACGCCTGCCCGGCGACGATGCCGAATGGCACGCCTACCGACTGCGCAACCGTCAGCAGCAACGGCCCTATCCGCAGCGGCGCACAGGCTGCACCCAACGCCACGGTCTGGAACGCCAGCACGATCAGCGCGTCCCCCGCCAGCACCGCCAGCGGCTCGCCGAACGCGCGGTGCACCGTGGGCCGGCCGCGGCGGGTGTCGGCGTCGTCGAAGCACGGCAGGTCGTCGTGCACCAATGAGGCGCAGTGTAGCAGTTCGATGGCCGTGGCGGCGGCGTCGGACACCGCCGGGTCGTCCTCGGCGCAGGCGGCGGCTACGGCGAGACACAGGCGCGGGCGGATGCGTGCGCCGCGCGGGAACACCGCATGGCGCATGGCGGCGGCGAGCCGGGGCGGGCAGCCCGGCACCTCGGCCCGGGCAACGGCGGCTTGCAACGACCGCTCGATCCTGCTCATCACATCCATCGGCCACTCCCGGTTGTGTCAGGTTTAGTTGTCAACTATGAGTGTCAAGTATGATTGACATAGCCGTCAAGTGCATTCGGTGGGCATGACGCGGACGCAGCGCCGGGTCGTGGTGGTGGGGGCCGGGATGGGCGGCTTGGCCGCGGCGCTCGACCTCGCGCGGCAAGGCCAGGACGTGACCGTGCTGGAGCGCGCGTCGGCGCCGGGCGGCAAGATGCGACAAATTCCGGTTGGCACGGCGCGGATCGACGGGGGGCCGACGGTGTTCACCATGCGTTGGGTGTTCGAGGCCCTGTTCGCCGACGCCGGCGCCGTGCTGTCCGACCACTTGACCCTGCATCCCGCCAGCGTGCTGGCCCGGCACGCCTGGAGCGACACGCGGCTGGACCTGTTCGCGGACATTGACCAGTCCGCCGAGGCCATTGGCGCGTTCGCGGGCGCGGCGGAGGCGCGCGGCTTCCGGGCGTTCTGCGCCGAGGCACGGCAAATTTACCAGACGCTCGAACGTCCGTTCATCCGCTCGCCGCGTCCGAGTCCCGTCTCGTTGGCGATGTCGGCCGGGTTCAGCGAAATGTGGCGCATCAAACCGTTCGACACGATGTGGGCAGCGCTGTCCCGGCACTTCGCCGACCCGCGGCTGCGGCAGTTGTTCGGGCGGTATGCGACCTATTGCGGCTCCTCGCCCTTCCAAGCGCCGGCCACGCTGATGCTGGTGGCGCATGTGGAACAGGACGGCGTCTGGTTGGTGGAGGGCGGCATGCACCGGGTCGCAACGGCGCTGGCCGGGCTGGTGGCCGCGCAGGGGGCGGCCGTCCAGTATGACGCCGAGGTCGCCGAGGTGCTGACCGCATCCGGCCGGGTGTCGGGCGTGCGGCTTGCGTCGGGCGAGCGCATCGAGGCCGACGCCGTCGTGTTGAACGCCGACCCGGCGGCGCTGCCGGCCGGATTGTTCGGCCATGCCGCCGCCGGGGCCGGGGCCGCGATGCCGGTGGCGGAACGGTCGCTGTCGGCGGTGACCTGGGCGATGCTGGCGGAGATTGAGGGGTTCCCGCTGCTGCACCACACGGTGTTCTTTTCCGACGACTACGCGGCCGAGTTCCACGACCTGCGGGCTGGCCGCGTCCCGACCCAGCCGACCGTTTACGTCTGCGCGCAGGACCGGGACAGCGTGGGCGCTCGCTCGGGCGCCGGGCCGGAACGCCTGCTGTGCCTCATTAACGCACCGGCGCTGGGCGACGTGCGGGACCTTACGCCACAGGAGATTGAACGATGCGCGGACCGGACCTTCAGCCTGCTGGCGCGCAGCCACCTGCGCCTGACGCCCACCGAGCCGCCGGTGCTGACGACGCCACGAGGGTTCGGGACGCTGTTCCCAGCGACCGGGGGCGCGCTATACGGCCCGGCGGTGCACGGGGCGATGGCGTCATTCCGCCGGCCAGCGGCGCATACCAAGCTGCCGGGGCTGTTCCTGGCGGGGGGCGCGACGCACCCGGGGGCGGGGGTGCCGATGGCGGCGCTGTCGGGCCGGCTTGCGGCGTCGGCGGTGATGGCGGACCTCGCTTCGACGGGCACGTCCCGCCGCACGGCTATGCGTGGTGGTATGTCGATGCGCTGAGCGACGACGGGCAGCACGGCATCACGCTGATCGGCTTCATCGGCAGCGTGTTCTCGCCGTTCTACGCCTGGTCCCGCCGACGCGGAGCGGGCGAGCCGCAGCAGTTCTGCGCATTGAATGCCGTGCTGTATGGCCGGGGCGGCAAGCGGTGGGCGATGACCGAGCGGGGCCGGGGCGCGCTGGACGCCGGGGCACAGCGCCTCCGCATCGGGCCGAGCGCCATGGCGTGGGACGGCAATGCGCTCACGGTGGAAATCGACGAGGTGGCCGTGCCGCTCCCCAAGCGCATCCGCGGCACCGTGCGCGTGCATCCGGCGGCGTTGCCGGGCCGGGGGTTCACGCTGGACGCGGCCGGGCGGCACCAATGGTCGCCGATCGCGCCGGTGTCGCGGGTGGAGGTCGCGCTCAGCAGCCCGGCGCTGTCGTGGTCCGGGCCGGGCTACCTCGACACCAACAGCGGCGCCGGCGCGCTGGAGGCGGATTTTATCTATTGGGACTGGTGCCGCGCGCCGACCGCGTCCGGCGCCACCATTCTATACAACGCGAGCCGCCGAGTGGGCGGCGAACAGGCCTTGGCGCTGCGCGTGGGACGGGATGGCGGGCTGGAACAGATGGAGCCGCCGCCGCCCGCACCGCTGCCGCGCACACTATGGCGGATGACGCAGGGCACGCGGGCGGACGCCGGGCACACGCCGCGGCTGCGGCAACGGCTGGAGGACACGCCGTTCTACGCGCGGTCTGTCATCGAGACGCGGCTGTATGGCGAGGCGGTGACGGCGGTGCATGAGAGCCTGTCGCTCGACCGGTTCCGCGCGCCCTGGGTGCAAGCCATGCTGCCGTTCCGCATTCCCCGCCGCTGGTGAGATAAAGTCGTTGACAGTGTCAGAATCTTCCCAGTGTAACAGCTTGTGCCTACTCTGCTGGGAGCAAACTCATCAATTTGAACCGGTTCACGTCTGACGAGATAATCCGCTACTCACTCGAGTTACACGGGCATGCAAAGGAATTGAGTTTTTTCAATGCTTTACCCGTATGCGGCTTTTAGAACACACCGGCTCACAGGTTTAGGCACGTCCGCCAGCAAGACAGAAACCTTGAGTTTCTCAATTTTTAGTGTTACACTTAAACTTGAGTTGTCGCGTAGGTTGAATGACTCTGATCACGACCGACTAGCGCAGCAAAGGTTTTATTAATGAGGAGCATGGATTTGACCAAACTGATTTGGACACGAAGAACTTATCGCGAGCCGCTTCCTCCTCGGTTTGACAGAGTTTCAGCCTGTCCCGATCCGAAATCTTCAGTAATTGTTAAGACGAAACAAATTGATCCTGCGTTATTGTCTGCGCGAGAACATGGCGAGGTTAAGAAAAGGCAAGATCACTCGTTGCCGGCATCACTGGCTCGATATCAGCCGAAGATTGAGATTGGCCGTCCGACAGCGCCACCAATAGGGCCGGCTTTGCCAATGAATGTTTGTAAAGCCCCTTTCACATTTGGCCCAGCTTTGCAGGCTGCGTTCCCTGCTCACAAGCGGCAGTACGTTGCGCAGGCGAAAACCACAAAGAAGCCCATTGCCAAGGTTGCGCCTCCGGCCTGCAAACATGCCAAGAAGAGACGTGCCGCACGCAACGCAGCTTTAAGGCCTGTCGGCGTCTGGTCTGTTAAAGAGTGTCGAGATAGAGAGAAAGCTATTACTGGCCACATATCAGACATACCGTTTAGGATACGAGGGCGCATAAAGCAGCAAGTGCCAGGACCCGTGCATCCAAAGACGGCTGCACCACAATAACTGCAAGCCGCCACACGTGATTCAGGATCGGGGGCGTTCGTCCTCTTCCTTCGCGCGGCGGATGGCACGGCGGGTTGAGCGCAGCTCCCAGCACAGCAGGCCGAGGAACAGCAGCATCAGAATCGCCCATTCCCACTGCACGATCACATCTATGACGCGGCTCCTTGCTGAAACGTTTATGACGGCGAGCGCTGGGCCTGGTGGTTGTCGATCCGCTCGTACAGGTCGCATAGCCAAGCCACGCGCTGGTCGAACGCCTGCCAGGAAACCCGTCCCGCCGCGGGCCGCGCCGGGGTCGCCAAGACAGCCTCGACCAAGTAGTGGGCCGCGCCGAGCGGAGGACATGGCGTCGCCGCGCGCGGGCGCAATGCGCGGACCGTGCTGCGCAGGACCATAACGAGCTTGTCGGCGGGCGGCACGGTGGCGCGCTGCGCCAGCGAGTCAAAGCCGCTCCGCATCACTTGCTGGCCGATGCCGGCATAGAGCCGCCGCGCCGCGCCGATGCCGGGGCGGCAGGTGAGCGGCAGGCCGGCAATCCCGGCGTCGGCGCGGGCGTACAGCACGTCCGCGGCCAGCAGCAGCCGGCGCACCACTCCAGCCAACGCCGCGCTCGGGCGGGGTTGCGCCAGCCAGGCGTCGGGGTCGATGCCAGCCTCGCGCAGCCATGCCCGTGGCAAATAGAGCCGGCCGGCCCGGGCGTCCTCGCCCACGTCGCGCGCGATGTTGCTGAGCTGCATGGCGACGCCGAGGTCGCACGCCCGCGCCACCGCCTCGGCGGACCGCGCGCCCATCAGCACCGCCATCATGCCGCCGACCGTACCGGCGACCCGGGCGGCGTAGGCTTCAAGCTCTTCCAGCGTCTCGTACGTGCGTCCGGCGGCGTCCCACGCGAAGCCCTCCAGCAGCGCGTCCAGCAGGGTGCGCGGGATGGCGTGCCGGGCCACGACGGCGGCGAGGGCACGGTCCGGCGGGTGCGCGAGCGGCGCGCCGGCATAGATTGCGTCGAGCCGCTGATGCAGCTCCGCCAGCCCCGCTTGCGGGTCCCCTGCCCCGTCGATCCGGTCGTCCGCCACCCGGCAGAACGCATACAGCGCGGTCGCCGGGCGGTGCACCCGGCGCGGCAGCAGCAGTGCGGCGAGAAAAAACGAGCGGGACCCGCTGCGCAACAGGGCGCGGCACGCCGCCAAGTCCCCGGGCGCCATGTTTTCAGGCGAAGGCTGCGGCATGCGGCACCACCGTATCAAGGATTTTTGCGGAACACAGCACGCCGGGCAGGCCTGCGCCGGGGTGGGTGCCGGCGCCGACGATGAACAGGCGCTGCACGTCCTCGCTCAGGTTGTGCGGACGGAACCAGGCGCTTTGGGTGAGGATCGGCTCCATGCCGAACGCCGCGCCGCGAAACGACAGCAGGCGGTCCTGGAAGTCCTGCGGCGTCATGACGCGGGAGCTGATGACCGCGTCCGCCAGGCCGGGCAGGACGCTGTCGGACAAGGCGGCTTCGATCCGTTGCCGGTACGTCTCGGCGAAGGCGGGCCAGTCGGTGCCGCTCTCGAGGTGCGGGACCGGGGCCAGCACATAAAACGCGTCGCAGCCCGGCGGCGCCAGGGACACGTCCGTCGCGGTAGGCCGGTGCAAATAGAGGCTAAAGTCGTCGGCGACGTGGTGCCGTTTGAAGATGTCGGCCAGCAGCTCCTGGTAGCGCGGCCCCAACAGGATGGTGTGGTGCGCCACGTCCTCGTAGCGGCGGTTGGTGCCGAAGTACCAGACGAACAGGCTCATGGAGTAGCGCGCCCGCTCTACCCGGTGGTCGGTCCAGTGCCGGCGGTGCCGTGGGGCGATCAGGTGCCGGTAGGTCCAGGCGCTGTCCGCGTTGGACACGACAATTTGCGCCGCGACATGCTCGCCGGAGGCCAGCCGCACGCCGGTGGCGGTGCCGTCCTGGACAGTGATCTCCGCCACCTCCGCGTTGCAGCGCAGCGTCCCGCCCTGGCCTTCAATCAGCGCCGCTAGGCCTTCAACCAGCCGGCCGGTGCCGCCCATGGCGAAGTGGACGCCGCCGTCGCGTTCAAGGAAGGCGATCAGGGCGTAGATGGCGCTGGCGCTGAACGGGTTGCCGCCGACCAGCAGCGGATGGAAGCTCAGTACGGTGCGGAGTCGCGGGTCCCGCACGTGCTTGGCCACCAGGCCGTGCACGCTGCGCCAGCCCTCGAGGCGAATCAGGTCCGGCGCGACGCGGGCCATGTCGGTCCAATGGCTGAACGGCACCGCGCCCAACTGTTCGAAGCCGACGCGGTAGATGGCCTCGCTCGCGGCCATGAAGCGTTCGTAGCCGGGCACGTCGCCTGGGGAGAACCGGGCGACTTCGGCCCGCATGGCGTCGGCGTCGCCGGTGTAGTCGAACACCGCGCCGTCGGCGAAGCGGATGCGGTAGAACGGCGAGATGGGCCGCAGGTCCACATGGTCCGCAAGCCGCTTGCCGCACAGCGCCCACAGTTCCTCCAGCAGGAACGGGGCGGTGACGATGGTGGGGCCGGCGTCGAAGGTGAAGCCGTCCTGGCGGAACACGGACGCGCGTCCGCCGGGCGCATCGAGCCGCTCCAGCACCGTGACCCGGTAGCCCCGCGCGCCGAGCCGGACTGCCGCCGCAAGTCCGCCGAAGCCGCTGCCGATCACCACGGCGTGGGGCCGCTCCGATGTAGCAGCGTTGGATGAGCGCGGCGGTTTGGTCAGCGAGGTGGACATCCCGGGTGGACTGTAACAGTAGGTTGACACTTGCGAGAAGTAGGAAGCGTCGGGTTTATGTGACAATCGAGGAGGGTTGGCGGAAACGCAGTCGTTTTCTGATTTCGGTCTCAGCGGCGTGCCAAAGACGACTTCAACGGCGCAGCTCCCCGGCCGCCAGCTTGCGGCCACGCACATGCAGGAAAAGCGGTGCCACCCGCGTATCGGCGACGGCGGGCACTGCTGCCGCGGTTGCCTCGTCGGCGCACGGTTCGCCTAGACGCTCCAGCACAAAGCCGTTCGCTGTGACCATGTTGATCCAAGCACTCAGCGTTCGGTGGAAGCGGGGCTCCTGAAACGGCGGGACACGGGCACGCTCCTCATGCGGCGCTGTGCCAAACCACCACCGGTCCACCCGGCCGTCTATGTTGTCGAAATAGCCGCCTACCTCGATGGCGCGCACCGTCGTGCCGTCTGCCTCGCGCAGCACGCGCCGATGCGGCGGCACGAAGCACAGGTGCAGGATGGAGAACTGCAGGAAGCCGCCGGGCCGCAGCACCCGGCAGGCTTCGGCCAGGGCCGCCACCTGGTCCGGCATGTCCATCAGCGACATGAAAGCGGTGGCAAAGTCGAACGCCTCGGCGGCGAAGGGCACGCACGCCGCGTCGGCGTGGACGTACTCGACACCGAGCGGGTCCGCCGCCTCTGCCTCGCGCGCGTGGCGCAGGAAGGTGAGCGACATGTCGAGCGCAGTCATGCGTGCGCCGCGCCGGGCAAGCTCGCGCGTGTTGCCGCCCTCCCCGCAGCCAATGTCGAGGCCGTGCAGCCCGGCGATGGGCGGCAACATGGCGAGGAAGGCGGGCGTGTTCACCCGGTCGCGGTACACGTCGAACCCGGCCCGCGCGTGGCGCGTCCAGGTCTCGGCGTTCGCCTCCCAGTACGCCGCCGCTTCGGCTCGGGTCATGGTCATCGCGCCCCCAGATTGCGTGACAGCGCCGCTACCGCCGCTGCCAGGTGTAAACCGACGACACCGCATAGTTCCACACAAGACCCAACGCCGCGCCGGCCAGGCCAGCAACCCACCAGGACCGTTCATGCGCGAACGCATAGGAGGCGATGCCGACGTTGGCCGCCGCGCCCAGCCCGCAAATGACATAGAACGACAGCAGCCCGCGCAGGAACCGCCACCCGCGCAGGCGCTTGTCGCGGTAGGTCAGCAGGTTGTTGCCGGTGAAGTTGGCGAGGATCGCCACCGCCGTCGCGACCGATTGCGCCGCGCCGAAGCCGAGGCCGGCCACGCCCAGCGCCAGCCGCAGCACCGCCAAGTGCAGCAGCAGGCCGAGCGACCCCACCGCCGCGAACAGCGCGAACCGGACCGGCACGAACCGGCCGACGGTCTTGTCGGCCAGCAGCATGCCGAACTCCCAGGCCACCATGGTGTCGAGCTTGCTTTCCCCGTGCTGGCGGGTGCGGAAGGTGAACGGGACCTCCGCCACCCGCATCGGCTGGGGCGCGGAGGCCAGGAGGTCCAGCAGTATCTTGAACCCCTGGCCGGACAGATGGCGCACCGCCGCGTCGAACGCGGGCCGCCGGATTATGAAGAAGCCGCTCATCGGATCGGCGATTTGCGTGCGGCACAGCGCCTGGCCCAGCCGGGTGGCGAGGCCGCTGAGGCGCACGCGGCCTGCGGCCCAGTCGCCGGTGCCGCCGCCCTCAATGTAGCGGCTGCCGACCACCACGTCGTACTCGCCGGTGCGAATGAGGCCGAGCATCTGCGGCAGGATGCGTTCGTCGTGCTGCATGTCCGCGTCCATCACGGCGATGACGGGGGCGGCGGAGGCCAGCGCGCCCTCGATGCACGCGCTGGACAGGCCGCGGCGGCCGATGCGCTGGATGCAGCGTATCCGGGGGTCCTGCCGGGTCAGCTCGCGGACGGCGTGGGCGGTGCCGTCGGTGCTGTCGTCGTCCACGAACACCGCCTCCCAGGCGACGCCGGGCAACGCCTGGTCCAACAGGCCCAGTAAGGGAACGATGTTGTCACGCTCGTTCAGGGTCGGGATCACCACGACCAGTTCGGGCGATACGACCAGCCCGGGAGCTAGGCGCGCCTCCACAGCCGGCGCAGGTCCGCCGCGTGCAGCGCCCCGGCCGCCAGCAGGCACATCGAGATCCATCCCCACCATGCCCCTCCAAGCCAAATCCGCATTGCCAGCAGCAGGCACATGCCGGACAGCAGGTTCAGCAGCACCGCCCTTGGTGGCACACCCCGGCCAGTGCGTCGATGATAGGCCACCAGCAGCACGGCTTCGGCCGCCATGAACAGGATAAGGACGTGCAGCACCCGGCCGCTGGCGAACCACTCGGCCATCAGTCGTCGTGCAACAGGCGACGGGTCTTGCGCAAGCCCAGGGCCATCAAGCCCGCCACCACGGGGATGCTGAGGCCCATGGCCAGGTCCGGCTCGATTGGCGCGCCTGCCGCCTTCGCGCCCTTCGCGAGGTAGCCGACCAGACCGACGATGTAATAGGTGACCGCCGCGATCGACAGGCCCTCGACCGTCGATTGCAAGCGCAGTTGCAGGCGCACGCGGCGGTTCATCGAGTCCAGCACCGCCTGGTTCTGCCGCTCCCGCGTAACGCCCACCCGGGTCGCCAACAACTGCGTGGCGCGCGCCACCCGGCGGGACAGCTCCTCTTGCCGGGCGGCGGTGCTGCGGCAGGTGTTCATGGCCGGCTCCAGCCGCCGGTCGGTGAACTCCCGCAAGGTCTGCAAGCCCGGCAAGCGCTGCTCCCGCAGCTCCTCGATGCGGCGGTGCACCAGCCCGTCATAGGCGTTCGCCGCGCTGAACCGGTACAGGCTTTCGGCCTGGCGGCTGTCGATCTCGGCGGCAAGCCGGGTGAGGCGGTCCAGCAGCGCGGGCTCGTCCACCTCGCCGGCGGTCACCATGGCGGCGGTGATCTCGGCAACCTCCCGCTCCGCCCGGGCAATCGCGGGCGCCAAGGCCTGCGCCACCGGCAACGCTAGCAGCGCCATGATGCGGTACGTGTCGATTTCCAGCAGGCGCTGGATCACCCGGCCCGCCTGCCGCGGGGTCATGCTGCGGTCCAGCACCAGCCACCGGCTGAACCCGTCCGGGCCGATCCGGAAATCGGTGAACACGGTGGCCGCGCCGCCGGTCACGCCGGACCCGATAACGACGGTGTTGGGGAACAATGCGGTCGCGACCGCCACGGGGTCGTCGTCCGGCCCGGCCTTTTCCAGCGCCACATGGGCTGCGACCATGAGCTGCCCGCTCAGGCCAGCCAGCCAGTCCGCGGGCACCAGGGTAATGGCCGGGTCGGCGAACGGGGCGCTGCCGCCGCCCTCGGCGATGAAGGTGTAGCGCAGGAACTCGGTATGCCGCTCCCACTTGACGCGGAACGGGCCGAGGTTCGCGGTGTAGTGGTTGGCCCCCACCGGCGGCGGCGCCACGCCGAAGCGGGCGGCGAGGTCGGACACCGCGTCCCAGCCCTCGCCTTTGCGGACGCCGTCGTGGGTGAGCGCGATGTAAGAAATGCGGCTGGGCGAGATTTTCGGCGCCGGCGGGCGGGCGTGCGCCTCGTCGTTGAGCTGGATGCGTTGCGGGTGGTTGGCGGGCAGCGCGATCATGGCAACGCCCCAGTCCGGCGCGCGTGTTCAAGGATCAGCGCCGAGGTCTCCGCCGGACGCTCCTCATGCGCGAGGTGGCCGAGACCGGGCATGAGCACAAGGCGCGCGCCGGGTGCCAGGTCCCGCACCCGCTCGGACTGCGCGGGGGGAATGGTGCGGTCGGCCCCGCCCGCGATCAGCAGCAGCGGGACCGGCAGCCGCGACAAATCCCGCAGCAGCGGGTTCAGGTCCCAATGCGCCATCATGCCGAGCGCCGCCGCCGCATGGCGCGGGTTCGCCACCAGGCCCGCGTACAGCGCCGCGCCCTTGGCGTCGATCCGCGAGCCCGTGGCCTCCAACAGCCGCTCGACCACGCCGGGCTTGGAGGCGCGCCAGGCGAACAGTTGCGGCAGCAACGGCAGCCCAACCAGCACGCGCGCGAGCGGGGAGAACATCTGCCCGGCCAAGCCCTCCAGCGGCAGGAACGCGCCGTTCAGCGCCACCAGGCCGCGCGGCGCGATGGTCCGGTCCAGGGCCATGCGCGCCAGGACCGCGGCCCCCGCCGAGTGCCCGGCCGCCAGCACGGGGCGCATGTCCAGCGCGCGCAGCAGGTCCAGCACGGAGCGCGCCATGCCTGGCAACGACAGCCGCGCCGCCGCTGGGGCGTCGGTGTAGCCGTGGCCGGGCAGGTCCGGGGCGACAACGGTGAAGTGCTCGGCCAGGGCCGACATCAGGTCCCGCCAAGAATGCGTCGCCGCCCCGGTGCCGTGCAGCAGCAGCAGGCACGGTCCCGCGCCCATGACCTGCACGTGCCACAGCAGGCCGGACGCCCGCACGAAGCGGCTGTGCTCGCGGTTGGGCCAGTCCGGCGGCAGCAGCGGCAAGCGGCGGCTCATTGGGCCGCCCGCACGATGCCGGACAACGAGCGCGCGTCGGCGTAGGGCAGCGGCACGTAGCGTGCCGCCATTTCGGCCGCGAGGCGCTGGCTGGCGGGGTTCGGCCGGGGCGAGGTGTCCACCAGCAACGCCGTGATCCGCGCTGCCCGGACCATGCGCGCCGCCGTCGCCGCCTCCGCCTCCGCCCGCGCCCGGCCGCCGCGCCCGTCCTGCGCCACGTTGGCCCGGCCGTCGGTCAGCAACACCAAGGTCGGCGTCCCGCCCCGCCGCCGCACCGCGTCCGCCAGCCTAGCGCCAGCGTCGATCCCTGCCGCTAGCGGCGTCCCGCCCCCGCCTGGCAGCCCGGCGAGGCTGCGCTTGGCGCGCACGAGGGACCGGGTCGGCGGCAGCAACAGCTCCGCGCCACGGCCACGGAAGGCCAGCACAGCCACCTGGTCCCGCCGCACGTAGCAGTCGGCCAGCAACAGCTCAACCGCGCCCTTCGCCTCCGCGAGCCGGTTGAGCGCGGACGAGCCGGAGGCGTCCACCAGAAAAATGGTCGTGGTCTCCGCCCGTTGTTTCAAGCGGTTCACGCGGAATTCGTCGCGCCGCACCTCGATGCGCCCGGGCTGGCCGGCGCGGATGCGCTGCCAGGGCGCTGCGGCGCGTAAGGTCTCGATAACGTTCAGCCGCTCGCCGCCGCGTGGGTCCCCTGCCCGCACCCCGGCGGGCCGGCCGCGCCGCCCCGTGTGCAGCGCCCCAGCCTTGCCCACGCTGGATTTATGCACGCGCAAGGTCGCCGCTTGCAGTTGCGCCAGCAGCCCGGCGGGAATGGCGGCGCGGGCAGCGTCCAGCACGATGTCGCCCATCGGCGGCGCGTCTGCGGTGTCCGTGGCGTCCGGCTGGTCCGATGGCGCGTCCGGCGGCTGGTCCGGCGCGGCGTCCGGCTCGGGCGCAGGGTCCGGCACGGGCAGCGCCGTCGCGCGGGGGGCCAGCACCAGCCGGGCAGCAAGCGCCGCGTCCTCCATCGACGCCTCGCGCCGCCCGTCCAGCGCCGCTGCCGCATGGGCCACCCGCAGCGCCAGCAGCGGCGCGCGCACCGACCCGATGCCGAGCGCCAGGGCCGTGGAGCACAGCGCCTCAAGCACGCCGTCGCCCGTCTGGACATACGGCAACGCCTGGCGCGCAGCGTCGATATCCGGCGCGTCCACCGGGTCCCAAAATGGCGGCAGGTCGATGTGGAACGCCAGCCGGTCCAGCAGGGCCGGCGCAGCACGCTCGTCCTCGATGCCCTCGTCCAGCGCCACGATGCCGAACCGCGTCGGCGCCGGGCCATCCCGCGTCTGCACCGCGCCTTGGTCCAGCACCGCCGTGAGCCGCGCCGCGACGCCCGCGGGCAGGCGCTCAGCCATCGCCAGCAGCACCACGCCGCCGTCCGCCTCCGCCAGCACCCCACGCTCCGCCACGGGCCGCCCGGCCGCGAGCGTGGCCGCGAGGTCCAGCCCGCCCAGCAGTCGCCCATCGGGAATGCCGAGCGGCACCCTGCGCCACGGCACGCCGGGCATGATGGCCCGCAGCGCCGCCAGCCAGGCGTCGCGCGCCATCCCGGCCGCCGCCCGCAACACGACGCCCGTTCCAGCCGGGTCGACTGCGAACAGCCGTGCGGCCAATGCGGCGTCGTTCACCCGAACAGGTCCGCGATGGCCCGCGCCACCCGCGCGCCGGACCCGGCGTCGTCCAGCGGGTCCCGCCGCAGCCGGTGCCGCAGGGCGGAGGGCGCGACCTGGCGTACGTCCGCGTCCGTCACCAGCGTGCGCCCGTCCAACGCGGCCAAGGCGCGCGCGGCGCGCAACAGCGTCAGCTCGGCCCGCAACCCGTCCGTTCCCAGCGCCATGCACAGGCGCGTCGCCTGTTCCAGCACCGTGTCCGGCACCTCAGCTTCCGGCAACCGGGCGCGCGCCGCCTCGATCCGCGCCCGCAGCGTGTCCGCCTCCGGCTCCCATTGCAGGCCGAAGCCGGCCCGGTCGCGTTCAAAGGCGTCGCGGCGCCGGACGATGCTGATGCGGGTGGCGACGTCGTCTGGCGTCCGCACGTCCACCGACAGCCCGAACCGGTCCAGCAGTTGCGGCCGCAGCTCGCCTTCTTCCGGGTTGCCGCTGCCGACCAGCACGAAGCGCGCCGGGTGCCGCACGCTCAGGCCCTCGCGCTCCACCACGTTCTCGCCGGACGCCGCGACGTCGATCAGCAGGTCCACGAGGTGGTCCTCCAGCAGGTTGACCTCGTCGATATACAGGAAGCCGCGGTTGGCGCGGGCCAGCAGGCCGGGTTCGAACGCCTTTTCGCCGCGCGCCAGGGCACGTTCAAGGTCGAGCGCGCCGACCACCCGGTCCTCGGTTGCGCCAAGCGGCAGGTCCACCACCGGCACGGGCGCGAGGTGCTGCGTAATGGGTTCACGCACCCGGCACTCGTCGCACCACGCGCCTGGCGCGGCCGGGTCGCACCGATAGGGGCAGCCGGTCACGACTGCCACGGGCGGCAACAATGCCGCGAGCGCGCGCACCGCGGTGGACTTGCCGGTGCCGCGGTCGCCGAACACCAGCACGCCGCCGATGCTGGGGTCCACCGCCGCGATCAGCAGGGCTTGTTTCATCTCGTCCTGGCCGACGATGGCGGCGAAGGGGAAGGCTTCGCGCGCGCTCAGGCCGTTGCATCCGGTGGCATGGACCCTCCTGTTTGGCCGGACGATACCAGCACCGGCCACAAACGCCACCGCCTGCCTCATCTTTGCGCCCACGCCTCACCTTTGCGCGACGAAGCGGATAACGAAGCAACCTTACCCCTTGCCTACGGCTTCGTTTCCCAACAACCGGAGGTTACGATGTTTGACATTTCCCTGCCCGTCATACTGTCGTTCGCTACCCTGGGTATCGTCTTGGCAGCAGGTGTTTTCCTGCTGATGCGCGCGCGGCGCAGCCAGGCCAAGCGTGGGGAGACGCCCGGCGGCATCGCTGGGCCGTCCGACGCGCCCTAACTGGTTTCAGGCACGGCCCGGCGCACGTCGCGCAGACGGCGCCGGGCCGTAGGGCGGATCACGGCGCCTGGCGTCATGGTGCGGATGTCGGCCTGGAACTCGGCGCGCTTTTCGTGGATCGAAGCGATGGCCAAGCCCATCGGCACGCCAAGATCGACCAGCACCGCCTCGGAGAGTTGCAAGCTGGCCTCGATAGTCTCCGGCACCGCATCGGTCGCGCCCAGGCCATACAGGCGGGCCGCGTGTTGCGCATCCCTTGCGCGCGCCACGATCAGCAGCTCGGGGCACGCGGTCCGCGCCGCTCGTACTAGGTTGTCCGCCCGGCCCCGGTCATCGATGGTGACCACCAGCGCCTGCGCGGTCAAAAGCCCGATCCGGCGCAGCAGCTCAGGGCTGGCGACGTCGCCGTAATAGACCGGCGCGCCACGTTTGCGATTCGTGGCGACACGCTCGGCGTCGCTGTCCAGCGCGACATACGGGATGGCGTGCGCCTCCAGCATGGCGGCGACGGTGCGGCCCACCCGGCCGAACCCAGCTAGCACGACGCGCGGCGCGTCATGCGGCACATCCGGCGGCAACAGGTTGGCCGGCACTGCCGGGGCGGGCCGTGCGGCGACGCGCTTGCCCAGCCAAGACAGCAACGGGATGCACGCCATGGTCAGGGCGGCCACGATGAACGCGAACCCGGCGAGGTCGGCGTCAACCAGGCCGAGGCCGCCCGCGACGCCTAGGATAACGAAGCTGAACTCGCCGCCGGGTCCGAGCAGCAGCCCGGCCGGCACGCCCACCCGCCAGCGCAGGCGAAACTGCCGGGCCAAGGCCGCGATGATGCCGGCCTTGAGCAGCACCAGCCCAACCGCTGCGCCCAACACCGCGCCCGGCTGCATCAGCACGCGCGCGAGGTCCAGCCGCAAGCCGATCGAGATCAGGAACACGCCCAGCAGCAAGCCCTTGAACGGCTCGATGGTGACTTCGATTTGCCGGCGGTACTCGGTTTCGGCCAGCAGCAGCCCGGCGATCAGCGCCCCCAGCGCCATCGACAGCCCAGCGACCGCGGCGGCAAGCCCGGTGCCCAGCACCACCAGCAGACAGGCGGCCATGAATAGCTCCGGGCTGCGGGTGCGCGCCACGCCGCGGAACAGCGGACGCAGGCCGAGCCGGCCCAGCAGCACCAGGCCGACTACCATGCCCAGCGCCTGTCCCACGGCCAAGGCGAACCCGGCCATCCCCGACCCTTCGCGCTGCCCCAGCACGCCGAGCGCGAACAGCACCGGCACCACCGCCAAATCCTGGAACAGCAGCACGGAAAAGCTCGCCCGGCCCACCAACCCGGTAACCCGCCGCTCGTCTGCCAGCACTTGGGCCACGATGGCGGTTGAGGACATGGCGAGCGCCAGCCCGACCACGCCTGCCGCTGCCGGGGGCACGCCCAGCGCCACCGTCACGCCCGCCACCGCCAGGGTGCAGGCCGCGAGTTGCAAGAAGCCCAGCCCGAACACGAGCCGACGCATGGTGAGGATGCGCTCGAACGACAGCTCCAGCCCGATCATGAACAGCAGCAGCACGACGCCCAATTCGGCCACCGGCTCGATCCGGCTGCGGTCGGTGATGACGATGGCGGACAGCCAGGGCACCCGTTCGGCCAATGCGCCCAGGCCGGACGGCCCCACCAGCAGGCCGACCAGCATGAAGCCGAGCACCGGGCTGACCCGCAGGCGGTGGAACAGCGGGATCACCACCGCCGCCGAGGCAAGGATCACCAGCGTCTCGCGCAATGGCCCGGCCAGCAGCGCCGCCCCCTCAACCGACACCGCCATCTTTCTCCCTCTCGCCGCCCGTGGTACGGACCACCTTAACGCGCCACGAGCGTAACGAAAGATTTAGTCACGCGACAGCAGCCGATTGCGGCGCCACAGCTCCTCGCTGAGCACGGTCGCGAAGCTGAGCCACAGCAGCAGCGGCACCGTCATGGCGGCGGCGGGCTTGTCCACCTCGCGCGCCGCCACTGCCGTGCCCACCGCGCTGGCGAGCATCGCCCCGGACGCGACAGTGCTGGACGCGAGCCGTTTCTTGCGGAAGAACAGCCAGGGGTAGCCGGCCAGGCCCAGCAACGTGAGCGACCAAGCCCCCACCGCCGCGGTGCGAGCCTCGGTCCGCGGCGCTTGCAGCAGGCGGTAGCCCGTTGCGGCCAGCAACAGCTCCAGCACACCCCAGGCCGCGCCAATGACCGGACCGGGCGGCGTATAGCCGGGCTTGCGCAACAGCGCATACCACGCCCCCGTCACCGGGCGCTGCGGCCCATTGCGCGCGCCAAGGACGGCGGCGGTCAGCACGGCTGCGCCCGACACCAGGGCAGATGCGTTCTTGTCCATGAGGTCCCCTAATCCTGATCTGGTCACAGCGGCGCGAAAGGGGCAAAGTTCCCCGATGTTCCCCACCACGCGCCTCCGCCGCCTGCGCCGCACCGACGCGCTCCGCTCCCTCGTGCGGGAGACCCACGTCGGTCCCACCGACCTCATCCTGCCGCTGTTCATCGAAGAGGGAGTGGACGCGCAGGTGCCCATTGCGGCGATGCCCGGCGTGTCCCGCATCCCCGAAAGCGGTCTGGCCCGGCATATCGAGGCCATCGCCCGGGACGGGGTGCGCGCGGTCATGCTGTTCGGCATCTCGCACCATAAGGACGGCACCGGCAGCGACAGCATGGCGGAAGACGGCCTGCTGGCGCGCATGACCCGCATTGCCAAGGACGCTGTTCCGGAGCTCGTGGTCATGACGGACAACTGTTTCTGCGAGTACACCGACCACGGCCATTGCGGGGCGCTGCACGGCGGCGAAGTGGCGAACGACTTGACGGTCAGCAACCTGGCCCGCCAAGCCGTGGTGGCGGCCGACGCCGGTGCGGACGTGGTGGCGCCGTCGGCGATGATGGACGGGCAAATCACGACCATCCGGCACGCCCTGGACGCGGCCGGGCACGCCGGAGTGCCTATTATGGCCTACTCCACCAAGTTCGCCTCGGCGTTTTATGGCCCGTTCCGCGCCGCCGCCGGCTGCGACCTGCAAGGGGACCGCAAGGCGTACCAGATGGACCCGGCCAACGCCCGCGAGGCGCTGCGCGAGTCCGCCGAGGACGAGGCAGAGGGCGCGGACATGCTGATGGTGAAGCCCGGCCTTGCCTACCTCGACGTGCTAGCCCGCATCCGCGAGCGCACGCTGCTGCCGTTGGCGGTGTACCAAGTGAGCGGCGAGTACGCGATGATCAAGTTCGCCGCGCAGGCCGGGGCGCTGGACGAGGAGCGGGTGGTGCGGGAGACGCTGGGTGCGTTCAAGCGGGCGGGGGCGGACCTGATTTTGAGCTACTTCGCGCAGGACGTGATCCGGCAGGGGTTCTGAGGGTCACGCCCGCAACTTCACTCGCATTTCGTCCCGCAGCCACGGCTGCCCCGGTGCTGCGCTCCGCGGCGCTGGCCGCAACCATGTCCCAGATCGAACCCGCTACTGGCGCGCCCAAGCGTCTTTGCCGGTGTACGCCCTACTGGGCCAGGGCGCCATTCTACCCACGCCGCCGGCTGCGGCCTATACACTGCGGGACGCCCCCGCAAAGGCCCATCCCGTATGCTGAAGCGCTTCTTTGCCTACTACCGCCCGCACCGCGGCCTGTTCCTGCTGGATTTCGGCTGCGCGGTGCTGTCCGGCTTGCTGGAACTCGGGTTCCCCATGGCGGTGCGCAGCTTCGTGGACCACTTGTTGCCGGGCCAGGACTGGGGGCTGATCGTATTGGCGTCGGCCGGGTTGCTGGCGGTTTACGTGGTGAACACCGCGTTGATCGGCGTCGTGACCTATTGGGGGCACATGCTGGGCATCAACATCGAAACGGAGATGCGCCGCCGGGCGTTCGATCACCTGCAGAAGCTGTCGTTCCGCTACTTCGACAACCAGAAAACCGGGCACCTGGTGGGCCGGCTGACCAAGGACCTGGAGGAAATCGGCGAGATCGCGCACCACGGGCCGGAGGACCTGTTCATCGCGGTCATGACCTTTGCCGGCGCGTTCGCGCTGATGTTCGTGGTGAACCCGCAGCTTGCGTTGCTGACCACCCTCGTGGTCCCCGCCACCGTGCTGCTCACCAGCCGGTATGGCGGGCGCATGACGCAGACCTGGCGCGCGATGTTCGCCCGGGTCGGCGCGTTCAACGCCCGCATCGAGGAGAACGTCGGCGGCATACGCGTCGTGCAGGCGTTCGGGCGGGAGGACCATGAGCGCGCCCTGTTCGCCCAGGACAACGCGCGCTACCGCACCACCAAGCTGGAAGCCTATCGCCTGATGGCCGTCAGCACGGCGATCAGCTACTTCAACATGCGGCTGACGCAGATGGCGGTGATGGTCGCCGGCACCTGGTTCGTGCTGCACGGGGAATTGTCGGCCGGCGGGTTCGTGGGGTTCCTGCTGCTGGTGAACGTGTTCTTCCGCCCCGTGGAGAAAATCATCGCGGTGCTGGAGACCTACCCCAAGGGCGTCGCGGGTTTCCGGCGCTACACCGAGTTCCTGGACACGGCGCCGGACGTGACTGACGCGCCGGGCGCCATGGCGGTGCAGGGCCTGCAGGGCGACATCCGGTTCGAGGGGGTGTCGTTCGCCTACGCGCCGGGCCAGACGGTGCTGCGCAACGTGGACCTGGTTATATCAGCCGGAGAGACGGTCGCGTTCGTCGGCCCGTCCGGCGCGGGCAAAACCACGCTGTGCTCGCTGCTGCCACGGTTCTATGAGGCGACGGCCGGGCGCATCCTGATCGACGGGATCGACATCCGCTCCATGACGCTGCACAGCCTGCGGCAGCAAATCGGCATCGTGCAGCAGGACGTGTTCCTGTTCAGCGGCACGGTGGCGGAGAACATCCTGTATGGCCGGCTGGACGCCACCGACGCCGAAGTACGGGACGCGGCCCGGCGCGCCCGGTTAGAGGACACCATCGCCGCCATGCCGGACGGCTACGGCACCGTGATCGGCGAGCGCGGCGTGAAGCTGTCCGGCGGGCAAAAACAGCGCCTAGCCATCGCCCGCATGTTCCTGAAGAACCCGGCCGTGCTGATTTTAGATGAGGCGACCTCGGCGCTCGATACCGAGACGGAGCGGGCCATCCAGGCGTCGCTCGCCGAGCTGTCGAAGGGCCGCACCACGCTGGTGATCGCGCACCGGCTCGCGACCATCCGCGACGTCGACCGCATCGTGGTGGTGGACGACGGCGTGGCCGAACAGGGACGGCATCAGGAGCTGATTGCGCAGGGGGGCGTGTACCGGCGGCTGCACGAGGCGCAGCTCGGCGCATGAGCGGCCCGTTGCACGGCGTCCGCGTGCTGGACTTGTCGCGGCTGGTGGCGGGCAACATGCTGACGTTGCAGTTGGCGGACTTCGGCGCCGACGTGATCAAGCTGGAACCGGCCGCCGGAGACCCGCTGCGCCATTGGCGTGACGGCGGCGCGGCGCTGTGGTGGAAGGTCTATGCCCGCAACAAGCGCAGCGTCCGGCTGGATTTGCGCAATGACGCCGGCAAGGCGCTGCTGCGGCGGCTGGCGCCCACCGCGCAGGTGCTGGTCGAGAGCTTCCGGCCCGGCGCCATGGAGGCCGCGGGCTTCGGGCCGGACGCGCTGCTGGCGCTGAACCCGCGGCTGGTGATGGTACGGGTATCCGGCTTCGGCCAGACCGGACCGTATGCCGGGCGGCCCGGCTTCGGCAGCCTGATCGAGGCCATGAGCGGGTTCGCCGCCAAGAACGGCTTTGCCGACAAGCCGCCCGCGTTGCCGAACATGGCGCTGGCGGACATGGTGGCCGGGCTGTCCGGCGCGTTCGCCACCATGGTGGCGCTGCGCGAGGCCGAGCGCGACGGCGGACAGGGCCAGGTGGTGGACCTAAGCTTGCTGGAGCCGCTGCACAGCACGCTCGGCCCGGACGCGGCCATCCACCGGCATACCGGGCGGGTGCCGTCCCGCATCGGCAACCGGGTCAGCATCACTGCGCCGCGCAACGTTTACGCCACCGCGGACGGCGGTTGGGTGGCGCTGTCCGCCTCCACGCAGGCGATGGCGGAGCGGCTGTTCCACGCCATCGGCCGGCCGGACTTGGTGCAGGACCCGCGTTTCCGCAGCAACTCGGACCGGCTGGACCACGTGGAGGCGCTGGACGCGATCATCGCCGGGTTCATCGGCGCGCGCACGTTGGAGGATGCGCTGGCGTTCTTTGCAGCGGCCGAGGTCACGGTCGGCCCGGTGCACGACACGGCGGGCTTCGCCACCGACCCGCACGTGGTGGGCCGCGGCGTTGTCGTGGAGGCGGACGACAGTGAGTTGGGCACCGTGCCGATGCATGCCGTGACGCCGCGCCTGTCGGGCACCCCGGGCGCGATCCGCCGCGAGGCGCCGGGGTTGGGCGCGGACGAGGCGGACGTACTGGGTAGGCTGGAACCACAGCCACCGTGAATTTTGCATGATTACGCATAAGGAACGCACTACTGTCGTTCCGTCGAAAGGCTTTTATGATACGAAATCGAAACAATAAGCAGGGAGCCAGCACATGAGCAGCGCAACCATGGCCACAACCGCCCCGGACCTCGGAGCGCTCAAGGCCCGGCAGATGGCCGCCTGGGCGTCCGGCGACTACGCCGTGGTTGGCACCACGCTGCAAATCGTGGGTGAAACCCTGTGCGAGGCGGTGGATTTGCGCAGCGGTGAGCGCGTGCTGGATGTCGCTGGCGGCAACGGCAACGCAAGCCTCGCCGCCGCGCGCCGCTTCGCCGTGGTCACATCGACCGACTACGTGCCCGCACTGCTGGAACGCGGCCGCGCGCGGGCCGACGCGGACCATTTGGATATCGAGTTCCAGGTGGCCGACGCCGAGGCGCTCCCCTTCCCTGACGCAGCGTTCGACGTGGTGCTGTCGACCTTCGGCGTGATGTTCACTCCGGACCAGGAAAAGGCGGCGGCGGAGATGATGCGCGTGTGCCGCCCGGGTGGCCGGATCGGCCTGGCGAACTGGACGCCCGCCGGCTTTGTCGGCCAGCTTTTCAAACTGATCAGTAGCGTATTGCCGCCACCGGCCGGCGTGCGGTCGCCAGCGCTGTGGGGAACGCAGGAGCGGTTGCACGCCTTGTTCCCGAATGCCGCCATCGAGGCGACGCCGCGCAGCTACACGTTCCGCTACCGTTCGGCCGCGCACTGGATGGAGGTGTTCCGGACGTTTTATGGGCCGGTCCACAAGGCTTTCCTGGCACTCGACCCGGCGACGCAGGCCACCTTGGAGCGCAGGATGCTGGACCTGCTCGCGCAATTTGACCGGGGCGGCGGATTGGGCCTGGTCGCGCCGTCCGACTACCTCGAGGTGATCATACGGCCCGAGTATAGATCGCAATCCCAGCACCCCACGGCGGCTGGCATCAATCCGCGGCGGCGCTGACCCTTGCGAGGCTGGTAACGCCCAAAATCGCGTCAACCGCGCGGATCGCCGCCAGGGCTTGCTCAATCTGCTCCGGCGTATGCTCCGCGCAGACGCTGGTCCGGAGCAGCGGGCGTCCGCCGGGCGTGGCCGTGCCGAGCGCCAGGTTGACGTAAACCCCGGCCGCCAGCAACATGTTCCAGAAGCGGACGGCGGTCTCCTGGTCCGGGCAGCGGATCGCCGCGATCGGGCTTTCGGACGGCCCGAGGTCGAATCCGGCGTCGATCAAGCCCTTATGGAAGTGGCTGACGTTGCGGTGCAGCCTGGCCCGGCGCAACGGCTCGCGCTCCAGCACGTCGATGGCCTGCGTCACCGACGCGACCACGGAGGACGGCAGGGACGCCGAGAACATGTAAGGCCGCGACGCCAGGCGCAGCAGGTCGAAGTCCTCGACGTTGGAGGCGCAGAAGCCGCCCACGGCGCCCAGGCTTTTGCTGAAAGTGCCGACCACGTAGTCCACCTCGTCCTCGACGCCGGCAGCCTCGGCCAAGCCGCGCCCGCACTCGCCGAGCACGCCCAGCGAGTGTGCCTCGTCCACCAGCAGCCAAACGCCGGCTTCCCGCTTCACCTCGACCATGTCACGCAGCGGCGCGACGTCGCCGAGCATGCTGTAGACGCCCTCCACGACCACCAGCTTCTCCCCAGGCTGGTCCGCCAGCCGCCGCAGGCGACGGCGCAAATCCTCGGGATCGTTGTGCCGGAACCGCGTGACCTGCGCTCCTGCGAGACGGGCGCCGTCATAGATGCTGGCATGGCTGTCCGCGTCCAGCAGCAAGTGGTCCTTGGCGCCCGCCAACGCCGCCAGCGTGCCAAGGTTGGCCTGATAGCCGGTTGAGAACACCATGGCCTGGCGGCGCCGCAGGAACGTCGCAATACGCTGCTCCAACGCTGCGTGGCCGCCGTAGGAGCCATTGGCGATGCGCGAGCCGGTAGTGCCGGTGCCCTCCGCGTGAATCGCGGCGACCGCTTTCGCGACGCAGCTTTTCTCGAAGGTCAGGCCAAGATAGTTGTTGGTCCCTAGCAGGAGTATGCGGCGCTGCCCCAGCGTCGCCTCCGTAGCTGAAATGACACGGTCGAACACGACGCCGAACGGGTCCTGCCCACTCTGCGCCACGGCGTCGAACGCCCGGCGCAGCTCACGATATTTGGCGAGCACGGTTAGGCCGCCTTAAGCGAAGCGGTTAAGACCCTGACGAGGTCCCCCACCGTCTCGATCTCCGCCATCTGGCCCAAGGGGATGACTGTGTCGAACTGCGTCTCAATCTGCATGATGAAGTCCATCACCGCGACTGAGTCGAGGTTGAGGTCGCGTAGGATGTTCGTCTCTGCGGTGATCGGACCCGCCGTGTCGGCGACGGACTGAATGGCGGAAACCACGTCCTGATAGACTTCATCTTGTCGCAACGAGCATGCCTCCACGGTCGCATTGGGCACCCGCAAGGCACCTCAGGTTTCAGATTTGTGATGCAAAGTTAGTTCAAATTTTCCGGATTGTCAGGGGGAGACCTCGGAACTGATGTTTTTGGTCCCCTGGCTCAGCGAAAGCCGGCCTGGTTCGGAGGCCGGACGAGGCCACGGCGGTCGAAGTATTCGGTCATGGCAGGACACGGATGGCCAGCGCATCGAACCGGGTCACGCTGTCCGCCTTGGTCCACAGCGCGACCTTGCCAAGCCCGGTGAAGGTGCGGTCGGTGTGCGAGATCAGCGCCTTGCCGTCGAGCGAGACCGAGAGCCGGTCGCCCTCGGCGCGCAGGGTCAACGTGTGCCTAGCGGCGGACGGCACTTTCACCGATGCGCTGGCAAGCTGCTGCCGGTCGCCTTTCAGCACGCGGTAAAGGCGCACGTTGCCTTCCAGCGCGTTGGCGCGGGCGACGTAGTAGTTGTCGGCGTTCTGCAGGCGCACGGCGAGGCCGGCTGCCTGGTCCACCTTGCCCGAGACGATCTTGAAGCGGACGCTCGCTTCCACGTCCTGCGCCGGCAGCGGCTCATACACCGCAAGCGGGAAGCGGTGGTCGGTCGGGTCGGCGCCAACCTGCGCGGTGGCCTTGCCCTGGCTGGCACTGGCGTCCTCAACCACTTGCCAGGTGCCGGCGGCACCGTTGCCGGTGCGCCATGTCGTCAGGAACTCGGGCGGCGCCGGCCCGACCGGGTACGGCGACAGATCGACGTTGCCCGTCATGCCTTGGGCATGGGCAATGGCGGGAAGGCACAGGACAGTCAGCGTGGCCCCGATGAGCGTGCGCCGGATCATTGCACCACTCCTGTGAGATGCAGGGCGACACCGGCAGTGGCGGTGACGCCCAGGACGCGCACGACGCCCAGCTTGAGCCGGAACAGGCACACGGCCGCCAGAACGGCAAGCGCCAGCGCGACGGGATCAAGGCTGGCCGGCACTGGCAATTCTACTGCAAGAGGGCCGAAAGCAAGGGGCCGCAACTCGCGGAACAGCACGCGCAGGGCGAACCAGAGCGCAAGGTTGGCGACAACGCCCACCACCGCCGCGGTGATGGCTGCCAGCGCCCCGGAAAGCGCGCGGTTGGCTTGGAGGCGTTCCACGAGGGGGGCGCCGAGGAACACGAAGGCGAAGCAGGGCGCAAACGTGACCCACAGCACCAGCACCGAGGCGGCGATCCCGCCCGGCACCCCGCTCAGTGTTCCGGGCGCCCGGTAGCCGGCGAGGAACCCGACGAACTGCAGCACAAGGATCAGCGGTCCCGGGGTGGTTTCGGCCAGGCCAAGTCCGGCCAGCATCTCCGGCGCTGAAAGCCATCCATAGGACTGCACGGCATCCTGGGCGACGTAGGCCAGCACGGCGTAGGCGCCGCCCACGGTGACGACGGCCATCTTGGAAAAGAACAAGGCCACATCGGCGTAGGTGCCAGGGGTGGTGCCCGCCAGGACGGCAACCGGCAGGAGCCACAGCGCGAGCGCGGCGAGGCCGGCCCGTCGCGCCCCAGCGGCAAGACGGGCCGGACGGCCAGGGTCGTTTGCAAGGACAGCGTCGATCAGCGCCGGCGCATCGCCCTTGGACGCGCCGTGCCCACCATGGGCAAAGGCGCCGGGTGCAAGGTAGCCGACAACGCCGGCCCCCAGCACCACAAGGGGGAACGGCATGCCGAACAGGAACAGTGCGGCGAAGGCCACAGCCGCGAGTGCCCAGGCCGCACGGCCCTTCAATGCGCGGCGGCCGATGCGGAGCAGGGCCTCGACCACCAGCACCAGCACGGCGCACTTCAACCCAAGGAACAGCGCGGCAACCAGCGGCACGTCGCCCACCGTCGCATACAGGAGCGACAGGGCGAGCATCACGGCAGCACCAGGCAGGACGAACAGCAGGCCGGCGGCCAGCCCGCCGCGCACCCCGTGCATGAGCCAGCCGAGATAGGTGGCGAGCTGCTGCGCCTCCGGCCCCGGCAGCAGGGTGCAGAAGTTCAGGGCATGGAGGAAGCGCCGTTCGCCGATCCAGCGGCGCTCGTCCACCACCTCCCGATGCAGCAAGGCGATCTGCCCGGCCGGGCCGCCGAAGGACAGCAGGCCGATGCGGAGCCAGACCCGGAGGGCCTCGGCAAAGGAGGGCAATGGGGCTGCCGCCGGCACGGCCGGGAGCGGAACCATCGGTGCGGGTACGAGCGAAGGGCCGCCGCTTATGGCGCCGGCTCCCGGACGCGCCGGCCTTCGGCCGCGGGGATGGGTGCGGGCCAGTTGTGCGCTTCGGCCACGGCATCGCGTGCCCAGCGGTAGAAGGCGTCGTAGAGGGCGAGGCCCGCATCGAGCTGGGCGAGATCGTCCTTGAACATGCGGGACAGGCCGAGCGAGGCGGCGAGCAGCCCGGGCGCTTCCGGCGCAAGATCGGGCCGGGCGGTGTCGGCGCCGCGGACGATCAATGCCAGGCGGTCAAGCGCCTCCGTGTGGCGAAGCCAGGCGGCAACACCTTGGCTCAGCTTGAGGCCGCGCCGGCAGACAGCGACGACGGGGCGCCCGGCGTGGTCGGCGGCCCGCCAATCGCGCCGCACCGTGCCGGGCAGGCCGACAAAACGAGCGAGTTGGCATACGGTGATGGCGTCGGGAGACAGCATGGGCACCCACTCCTTAAGATGGGGAGTATTGGACGCGATGCTTCGGCCGTAGCCTCACGGGGTGATCGGGGTCAGCCCCTCGCAGCCAAGCTGCCCCGTGGTTGGCAGCCCTGTCAAGAAACGCTGTCCGCCAACGTTTGAAATTCGAAGCCGCTCCGGATCGCGGCGGGTGAATGAACCGACATCCAGGACCACCGGCAGATCAAACGCCTGGTGCGGCCGGGCCTTGGCTTCGGCGGGCCTGCGAACAGCCAGGCGGACGCAGGAAACCGGGCAAAGGCGGCTAGCTCGCCCGAGCGATGAACCCACGCTGTTTCATCACCCGCCCGATCCCTGCATCAACGCCGCCTGAGTATTTTCCGACACTGCCGTTGCCGTCAGTTGCATGGTGTCATCCGGGTCTCGGCGACTGCGGTCTGCTGATGCCGGCTGTCCACGGATGCCGCCCGTATACGGATGTCTCAGCCAACCGGGAGGCAGAGGAGTTACGTAATGGTGGTCTGCTGGTTCAGCTTCGCCAGCCAGACTGCGCCTTGCAACCTGACAAGGAACCCTCGAGTGAACAAGACACCGTCTTCCGCGGCAGCAGCGGCTGCCCTGATCCTCAGCCTCGGCGGCGCCCAAGCGCAGCCGCTGCCCTCGACCTCGGCGACGATCACCTACCACACCGCCAGCGTGGACGGCGTGAACGTCTTCTACCGCGAGGCCGGGCCGAAGGACGCGCCCACGCTGCTGCTCCTGCATGGCTTCCCGTCGTCCTCGCGCATGTTCGAGACGCTCATCCCCCTGCTGGCGGACCGCTACCACGTCGTGGCGCCCGACTACCCCGGCTTCGGCCTAAGCGACGCCCCGCCGCCGTCGCAGTACGCCTACACCTTCGACCACATCGCCAGCACGGTGGACCGCCTCACGGGTGTGCTCGGCCTGGCCAGCTACAGCCTGTACATGCAGGACTACGGCGGACCCATCGGCTTCCGCCGGGCGCTGGCGCATCCCGAGCGCGTGAGGGCGATCATCATCCAGAACGCCGTCGCCAGCGAGGACGGCTTGGGACCGGCCTGGGACCCGCGCAAGGCATACTGGCGTGACCGCGCCGCCCACGAGCAGGCGGTCATCCCGGGCTTCCTGTCCTTGGCGACCACCAAGGGACGGCACCTCGGCTCAAGCCCCAACCCTGACCGCTACGACCCGAACGCCTGGACCGACGAGTTCGCCCACCTGTCCCAGCCCGGGCAGGCGCAGATCCAGGCCGACCTGTTCTACGACTACCAAACCAACGTGGCAGCCTACCCGGCCTGGCAGGCGTGGATGCGCCAGCGCCAACCGCCGATGCTTGTCGTCTGGGGCAAGTGGGACCCCTCCTTCGCGGTCGGCGGCGCGCCGGCCTACCAGCGCGACGTGCCAAAGGCGGAGGTGCACATGCTGGACGCCGGGCACTTCGCGCTCGACGAGAAGGTGGATGAGATCGCGGCGCTGATGCGCGCCTTCTTGGCAAAGCAGGACCTCGACACCCCGCCCTGAGACGAACGTTCATCGGCGAGCGACCGGCACGGGGTCGCTGCATCTCCAGTGCCCAGTGACTCCGGGACACGCCCAACGCATCGGTCTCGCCCGGTTCCGCCCCGCTTGCGAGTGTTCAGCCAGGCTGCCCGCTCCGCAGCCGCATTTGCGGTGCGGGCATTGTCAAGCAACGCGCATCTTGAACTTTGGAATGGCCCAGCAATCGTAGCCGCCTGAGTTATAAGGCACCGTCGGCGTTTGCACATCGCCGTTGTTGGCCGTCGTACGGGTTTCGACCAGGTGCTCGCCCGCCATCGTGTCCATTGGAACCTCGAACCGGACCCACGCATACGGGTTGGCTTGCGGGTCGATGATGCGCGCTGCCTGCCAGCCGCCGCCGTTGACGCGCACGTCCACCCGGCTCACGCCGGACCGGGGCGCCGAGGCGTAGCCGCGCAAGGTTTGCCGGCCGGCTTGCAACAGCGGCATCTCGTTCCGGTCGAGCGGGTAGTTGGACGGCAGCACAGGCTGTTTGCTGAGCGTGAGCGGCACCGTCAGGAACGAGCGCGGACCGTGCCATGTCACGGGCACGCCCAAGATTTTCTCGGGCGAGGTGAAGCGGTACTCGTCATTGGGACCGGGTTTGACGGGCGGGTAAGCAGGTCCGATGTTGGCGTGGTCCGTCGTGTTCAACCGCACCCAAAAGTCGTGCGAAGCGATCTTGATCTCGGTTAGCCACTTGGTGGACGCGCCGCCGCACCAGCCCGGCACGAGCGCACGGACCGGGGCGCCATGGTCCGCTGGCAGCGGCTTGCCGTTCATCTTGAAGGCGAGGCCGATCACATCGCTCCGCCCGGTGATCTCGGAGATGGGCGTTGGGCGTCCCGTGTCGGACTGGGTGTTGGGCGCGGTGCCGTCAACGCCCGACCAGAACAGCACGGCCTTCGCGTTGGGCTTGAGGCCGACCAGGCCGAGGATGTGGTCCATCGGCACGTATTGCCATTCCGCCAGCCCGATCCCACCAAGGCCCCAGCCGTTGCCGGCGACCTTGGTAGGGTCGGCCAGCATGTCCTGCTGCTCCCAGAACAGGGTGCGCCCGTTGCCAGCGCATTGCATGATGCTGATGATGGACCGGGACGGCATCCGCAGCAGGTCGTCGTAGCCGATCTCGATGGGGCGCTCCACGGCGTCGCCATGGATCTTCAGGCGCCAGAACCGGGGGTCCACCCGGCGGTCAAGCTCCGGGCGCGGCGTGGGGAAGGCGTTGCGGATGTAGAAGTCCTCGACGGGCGTGATGTATGTGTCGAAGTTCCAGTATGCGCCGGCTTGGTTGGTCGGGTTGAGGTCCTGCAGGCGGCCCACGTCCTTCACGAAGGAAGGGTGCATGCGCGAGGGCGCGCCGGCGGCTGTGTCGCCGATTGCCAGCCGGGCGCCAGGCGTAATGGCTGGTTGGACGGCAGCCTGCGCCTTTGCCCTCGTGCTAAGCGCCGCGCCAGCAAGGGCGGCGCCAACGATAAGGCGCCGGCGGTCCAGGACGTGCGGCTGTTCCGCTCCGTGCGCTTGCGTGTTGGGCTGGTGTGGCATCGCTATGTTTCCTTCCTTGGAGATGGTGCAACTGCCGCGGAACTTCTCAGGCTAGACCCCGTGCTGCATCGCAAGCTGGGGCGGCTGCCCTCGCCGCGCAGATGCGTATTCTCACTGCGCGGCCACATGTCCACAACATCGTCAAGCTTCGATCGGGCTGACGCTGCACTCGCTTCAGCCCCCGACGGCGCGCAGCAGCGTCGGCAGGTCCAGCCGGCGCAGGCTCGC